>NZ_JBMOUI010000003.1:0-486817 GCF_049319765.1 Paenibacillus sp. S29
TTTTAAAAGATGCGTCTCCCCATATAAAAATAGAAGTGTCGAAAAGTCCTCTGGACTTTCTCGACACTCTGAGAACCCTAATATTAGGGTTCTTTTTACTTTACTTAATGGGTTATATAAACGATAGGAAAAAGAAGAGTTTGCCTAGCTTGAGATGATTGCCACAATGATTTACAAGCTGAGAAAGGATGCGAATGTATACATACGCTACGGTTTAATGAAGCGGTGCAGATTCTGAGCAGGGGAAAAAGAAGGTGTTTTAAGAGAAAAGTAAATGATTATCATGATTTACCTTCCTCTAAATTAATATACAATTTTTTACCATTAATAATTTTTTATACTTTGATTAATTATATTAATGAAATAAATCAGGCCTAAAGGAGAAATGACTAATGTCACAAATGTTAGATGCACAAGCCCGAGAAAATGGGACGAAATTTCTAATTTACCCTCAAAATAAAACTGTACCTGGTTTTGAGAATCCAGAAGTGGTTTATATTAACCTCCCCCCTGGATCAATTAAATCAGGACCTGAAGACGACCAGATGTATGTCGTTGACGCTTTAAATAAAGTACCGTTTGGGGAACCGGGCTCTCCCCCGTTTCAGTACCGATATGAAGGTCCACACAGTCCAGCAGTCCAGCCCAATGCACAAGGACATTTCGATCATCTTCGTCCTGGAGAGAGGGCTTTTTCGGCTGCGACGATGTATGCAACAGTTAGAAGAGCGTTGGAGATATGGGAGGACTATTTTGGAAGGGAAATTCCTTGGATATGGTCTAATGAAGTTCCCAAGCTCCTGCTAATCCCTTTGGTTGTTTTTAATAATGCTGTGTCAAGTCCTGCTGGATACCTCGAATTTGGATTTCCAGATGGTGATACTGACATTCCACATTGTCAAAATTTTGATGTTCTTGTTCATGAATTAGGCCATCAAATAAAGTATGCAGTAATTGGAATTCCCGATAGACCTACCTTTGAGTTTCGCGGACATCATGAAGCTTTCGGTGATCTGGTCGCTATCGTTGCAAGCCTACATTTCAATACAGTTGTTGATCACTTATTAAATAATACATTTGGCGATTTATTCTCTGTAAACGAGTTGTCTCGTGTGGGGGATTTGAAAGCTGGACGTTCAATTCGGTTGGCATTTAATAACGAAAAATTCTCTAGGCTAATAACTGAACCACACTTGTTATCTCTACCGTTTACAGGCGGCGCATTCGATATTCTAGTTGAAATATTCCAACGTAATTTAATCGAACGCAATCTGATTTCACAAGAGCTTGGCGACCTCTCATTCAATAGCACGGTTGGGCAACAACATGAAATAAGAGAACAGTTTAAAAGGTTTTATCAAGGTAAAGAAGCAGAGTTTAAAGATGCTTTGTTAGATGCGCGTGACAAATTTGGAAAGCTTATGGCAACTGCATGGAGTAACACTGATAAGGAGAATTTACATTACGGAGATGTCCTAAAAAAAATTCTGGACGCTGATCGGCAACTGTTTAATGGTAAATATGAGCGCACTATCCGGAGTTGTTTTGATTGGCGTCTGATTACAACTGACACAATGCTATCCCCCCTACCTTTTGAAACTCATGTTGTTGATGAACTGGTTACTGTATGACAAAGATTTATGTAGTTCGGCACGGGGAGACGGAAGGGATTTTAGCTGGACGTATGGAAGCACGTATTGATTCACCTTTAACTAATGAAGGGGTAGAACAGGCTGTGGCATTAGAAAACAGATTAACGGATGTTCAATTCTCAAAGATTTATTCCAGTCCCAGTCAAAGAGCGGTTCGGACAGCTTTAATTATCAAGGGCCATCGAGAAACTGACATTACATTGGATGATCACTTGTATGAACTTGATATTCCGGACTGGGACGGGCACAGGAAAGAAGAAATCGCTCAGAGTGATCCTGTCTTGTTTGACCAATTTAGTAATCATCCCGAGTTGTTTCATCCTACTCGGGGAGAAAGCTTTCTGGATTTGCAAAAAAGAGTTATAGCTTTTGTAGAATTGATTCAGGGTAAAAACACAGAGGAAAATCTACTGATTGTTACTCATTCTGGTGTAATTAAGATGATTCTTGATTTCGCTGAAAACAAACCTTTGAGTGAGTATTGGAACCGTGGTAGTATTCCAAACGGAAGCCTAAGTATCGTTCGAATTGAGAAACAAGGGTTGATAGTGGAATTAGAGGCGGATATTAGCCATCTCCAACATTCATTGATGGTATAGATATGGATAAGCTGTTTGTGCTAGTTCAGTACAAACAGCTTGTTCTATTTTTTCATTTCAGGTTAGAAGTGTATGCCCGTCTTAGTAGTAGCCTTGTCACGAAGGTATAAATGCATGTTCAAAAAGCTTGTAGAGAACCATTTTGCAAAGGCAATAAAAAATGGAAATTTATGCTGAGCTTATAAAACGTACTTGTCGTTAGGTGAAAGCAAAAAACTTGAAGGCAATGGATTACTTGATTTCATTATTAGCTAATCTACATGACTGATAACATGAATGTACAGAAGAATTTGCGCATCTCGAGATGATTGCGACTATGATTTATAAGCTGACCAAGGATGCGAGCGTGGAGCAAATGAAAGCGGCTGGGCTAGGGGAATATTACGCGGCGCACGATCATGCGCTATATTATCAAAACGCAGGCGGGGTTCCTTTTACAGCGGCCTATATTCAAGCCAAAGGCGACCCGATTGCCGATCTATATGAGGACATAGCGGCAGAGGAAAAGGCTCGAGCTACATATCAGTGGCTGATTGATCTGACAGACGATGTGGATTTGCAGGATAGTCTGAAGTTTCTGCGTGAACGTGAAGTGATTCATTCGCTGCGTTTTCGTGAGTCAGTGGAAATTTTGAAGGGGGAAAGAGACCGGAAGAAAGTCTTTTAAGGTATTTTGTAAGGAGGGCCATCTGCAAATGCAGGTGGCCTTTCTTTTTTTTGGTTAAATCTACATAGAAGCACCTGTCAGAGACAGGACAGGCGATATAGCTGTTCATAACCTCAAACAATCAACTCAAACCTATCCCCTAATATTAATTGCTTGGAACGATGGATTTTTTGGCCGTCTGGACTACAAACTGTGCTTTTAATACAAAGTAGAGGATAACCTTCCTCAATATTTAAATAGGTGGCTACATCAAAGGAAGCAAACTCCATAAATATATATTTTCTTGATATTCCAAATGTAATCTTGTGTTTATTTTTTAAAATATCATAAAGAGATATATTATTTAAATCCTCTTGTAATAAAAAAGAAAAAGAAGAAGGGAACCGTGAATACTCTACAGATACCGGCACATTGTCAGCATACCTGATTCTTTCTATATTGATTACTTTATCCCCTGGCATTAAACCTAAATGTTCCTGGTCTGATGCTGTAGCATCTTCAATCACGCATTTTATTACTTTTGCACCAGGCACTTTATTTTGTAATTTACAAGTATCGCTAAATCCAATGGTCTCTACGACATTTTTTTTGATTTTATCTTTTGTAATAAATGTTCCTTTTCCTGGAATCCGTACCAAATAACCTTCAGAGGTAAGTGAATCAAGTGCCGCACGGACAGTTACACGACTCACATTATTGGTTTCACTTAATTCTAATTCTGTAGGGAGTTTGTCTCCTGGTTTTAGGGTACCGTTGTGGATGGAATCTAAAATTCTTTCTTGCAGCTGTCTATATAACGGCGAAGATTCTGAATGATCAATCATGCGGTCAACCTCCAAATCAAGTTTTTATAAATGTATTATATTGTTTTATATCGGGATGCTTATATTATAACAGTATATACAATTTATGAATAGCTTGTAAGCCCTTGCAACTAGGGGTCCTCCCTTTAAAAATCGGGGATAGTTGAAGCGATGCTCTAGAAAAAGTAGCAAAGTGTTATTGCTTCATGTATTGTTTTGTGTTATTGTTTCCTTATAACATTCCAATACATACACCGGTGTGGAATGGAAAACAAGGAAATGTATCATACAAGGAGGAAATGGTAATGGAAATAAAAAAAATTATTGAAGAAATTGTAGCAAATAAACAAGAGGCTGGCGGTATTAAGCAGGTATATTATGTAGCTTGCGGTGGTTCTTATGGTGCTTTTTATCCTGCAAAAACATTTCTTGAAAAAGAAGCAAAGGAAGTTAAGGTAGGTCTTTATACCAGTAATGAGTTTGTGCATAACACACCTAAGGCATTTGGAGAAAATTCAGTACTGGTAGTGGCATCACATAAAGGTAATACACCAGAAACTGTGAAAGCCGCAGAATTAGGTAGAACAGCAGGAGTTCCAGTTATTGCATTAACATGGGTTGAAGATTCTCCTATTACGGAACAAGCAGACTATGTGGTGAAGTACACATTTGGGGATGGTAAAGATATTGCCCGCGAAAAAACCATGAAAGCACTAATGACGGCAGTAGAGGTATTAAATCAGACCGAGGGATATGAGCAATATGATAAATTCCTGGACGGAGTAGGAAAAATAGATCGAATTGTTAAAAATGCATGCAAACACGTGGAAAAGCGTGCTCTGGCTTTTGCGAAAAACCATAAAGATGATTCCGTAATCTACACCATGGCAAGCGGAGCTGGCTACGGGGCTGCCTATATGCAAAGCATCTGCATTTTTATGGAGATGCAATGGATTAACTCTTCCAGCATACATTCAGGTGAATATTTCCATGGACCATTTGAGATTACTGATGCTGAAATACCATTTGTCATTCAGGTCTCTGAAGGAAGTACCCGACCTTTAGATGAAAGAGCGTTAAAGTTCCTTAACCGTTATACCCAGAGAGTAGAGGTTCTAGACGCAAAGGATTTAGGACTGTCTACCATTGACAGCTCTGTGGTTGATTACTTCAATCATTCCCTATTTAATAATGTTTACCCCGTTTATAACCAAGCTTTGGCCATTGAAAGAGCGCATCCGCTTACAACTCGTAGATATATGTGGAAGGTTGAATATTAATCTTTTAGCAACCTTTAGAGGGGATATTCTTATGGAACAATATAAGGTTATTGGCATTGGTGACAATGTAGTAGATAAATATGTCCACCAGGGTATGATGTACCCTGGTGGAAATGCCTTGAACTTTTGTGCGTATGCCAGAATGTGTGGCATGGAGGCATCTTATTTAGGTAAGTTTGGTAATGATTATATAGCTCAGTATATTCAAAAGGTTATAGACGATTTAGAGATAGAACATAGCCATTGCCGGATTTTTGAAGGGGAAAATGGGTATGCACGGGTTACATTGGAAGACGGTGATCGTGTATTTCTGGGTTCCAATAAAGGCGGTATTGCAAAGGAAAATGCCTGGGATTTTACAGAAAATGACTTGAACTACATTAAAAATTTCTCCGTGATTCATACCAGTCTAAACAGCTATATAGAGCAGGATCTCGCAACATTAAAAAAAACGAATGTGCCTATCTCCTATGATTTCTCGGTACGCTGGAATGATGAATATTTGGAACAAATATGCCGGTATGCGGACATTTCATTCCTTTCATGCAGTCATTTAACGGAAAGTGAAAGAAAAAGAGAAATGCTAAAAGCACAGAAACTCGGTTCTAAAATAGTGATTGGTACTGTGGGAGAAAATGGATCAGTTGCTCTCTATAAAGATCAATGGATGCACCAGCCGGCAGTATTAACGGATACCGTGGATACGATGGGAGCGGGTGACTCTTATATAACCGCTTTTATTGTAGAGATGATTAAAAGCTCTAAAGCCGGTAAGATTTTCTACGGTGAAGATGAGGATATGCTTCGGAGTATCAAAGCAAGCATGGAAAAAGGAGCGGTTTTTGCGGCTAAAATATGCCAGATAAACGGAGCTTTTGGCCACGGCACACCCATTCGTTGTTCTGACTCGAAAGAATAAGCATGATAAGAATTTTGTAAGCGTATTCAGTGAAGGGCGGCTACGCCCTTGTAGATAATGAAAGATCGGTAAAGTTCATAAAATCAAAAAAAGGGAGAATTCTTATGTTTTGGTTTGAGCTATTGATCATCTTTTTACTCATTTTCTTCGGCGCTAGAGTTGGCGATGTTTTTATGGGCTTGCTCGGTGGAGTGGGCGTAGCGATTTTTGTATTTATCTTTCATGTCCAACCAGCGGCCCCTCCCATTGATGTAATGCTGATCATTTTAGCGGTTGTATTGGCTGCCTCTGCGCTGCAGTCTTCAGGTGGACTTAACTTACTCGTCCAGATTGCAGAGAAAATGCTTAGTAAGTCACCTAAGAATATTACAATAATAGCTCCAATCATATCCTGGTTATTTACCTTCTTATCAGGAACCGGGCATGTCGTATATAGTTTATTGCCTATTATCAATAAGCTTGCCATTGATAATGATATCAGACCGGAAAGACCCATTTCAAATAGTATCATCGCTTCCCAGCAGGCAATAACTTGCTCACCGGTTTCAGCGGCCACTGCTGCTATGATTGGATTTATGTCACCCCTTGGAGTAAGTTTGGGGACCATATTGGTCATTTCCATACCTGCTACACTCTTAGGTGTCATTACAAGTGCGGTGTGCACGTTGCGTAAAGGGAAAGAATTGTCTGAAGATTCGGAATATTTGCATAGATTGGCAGAAGGCTTAATTGAAAAATCAGAAAAGAAGGCTGAGAAAAAAGAAACTTCAAAAGGAGCGAAAGCCGCTGTTGTTATCTTTTTGATGGGAGTTTTAGCCATTGTTATTATGGGCATGTTTACTCAACTGCGTCCATCCTGGGAGCTAAATGGAGAGGTTACTAGTCTATCAATGCCGCATACCATTGAAATGATTATGCTAGTTTGCGCTACTATGATTATTATCGTATGCCGCCCGACGATTGAAACAATTCTTAACGGACCCATATTCAGGGCAGGGGCTCTGGCTATGGTCTGTGCCTTTGGGTTAGCCTGGATGAGCAGTACCTTTATAAACGGACAAACCGCTTTTATTCAAGATCATGTTGCTACGATTGTAAATAGCCATCCGTGGATGCTTGCCGTTATCATGTTTATCGTTGCTGCTTTAACTACGAGTCAAGGTGTCACGACATTAATTATGATACCTATTGCTATTGCCCTTGATCTGCCTACCTACATCATAATTGGAGCGTGGATGGCTGTAAATGCAAACTTCTTTTTACCGGTTTCTGCTCAGTGCCTTGCTGCCATATCTTTTGATACAGCGGGTACGACAAAAATTGGTAAATATGTATTGAACCACAGTTTTATGATACCTGGAATGATTAATATTATTTTATCTGTAATATTAGCTACTTTAATTGGAAGCGTTTTAATATAGAGCGTCGTGTAAAAAGGAGGTATCTAATTATTATGGTACAGATATCACAAGTTGCGGCTGCAAACTATCATTATAAAAGATATTCTTTGGAGTATTTTTTAGAATCTGTTGCAAGGCTGGGATTCCATAATATTGAATTGTGGGCTTCAGGTCCACATCTCCATTTAGACTATTTGACGCATCAGGATATAAAAAAATTAAATAAAAAAGTAAAAGAAAGAGGGTTAAAGACGATCTGCTTTACCCCTGAGCAGTATGTCTACCCGGTAAGCATCAGTCATCCTGATCCAGAGTATAGAAAGAGAAGTGTTGAGTTTTTTTGCCGGCATATTGAAGCTGCGTCTTTGCTGGAATGTGACAAAGTGTTAGTGACCACAGGCATCGCATACTTGGATGTTGATGAGACAGAAATGTGGAAATGGTGCAGGGAATCTTTAGGAGAAATCTGTAAAACAGCAGAAAAAGAGGGGATTTACGTTACAATGGAGGCATTTACCTCTTTTACTACACAGGTGTTTAATAGAGTCGAGCACATTTCCAAGATGATAAAAGAAGTCGGAAGTCCTTATTTAAAAGGTTTAGCGGATACGGATGTGATGGAAACTACAGGAAAAGATACCATTCATGATTTTATAAGGGAACTGGGGAATAATTTGATGCATGTACATTTTGTGGACGGTAATCCTGGAGGACATCTGGTTCCCGGAGAAGGCCAATTAGCAATGGCGGAAGTGTTAAAGGAACTTAACAATATAGATTATAAGGGATATCTAGGTCTGGAATTATTGGATAGAAGGTATGTTATGAATCCGGAAAAAGCCCTAAGGGATTCGCTCACGTGGTTCGAAAAGCACCTGGAATGATTGAAAGAGGAGCGACTTTCTACTATTTTATACCACGAAATTTTAAAACAAGAAAGTCGATTCCCTATAGGAGGAATCGACTTTTTTAAGTACCCCTAGCATGGGTGTTAATTCCAGAGTGGGAAATCCCGAACGGGAACTGGCAAGTCCCTGCCCTTAGCCAGTGTTCGTCTTCCTTATTTCTGTTGCTCTAGTTGTGCAAAATATTGCTCGTTATATAAAACACTTGGATGAGTAGGGTGGTGCAACTGAGCTATGCGATGATGCGATTTTGCCTTTTCAATGTCGCCGATTCGGTCGTAACACAGGCATAATTGCAAGTGTGGAAACCAGGTATAGTACGACGAATTGGTTAAGGCCATCACATCTTGTGGAGGCTCTATCAGCGTCGCCTGACGAAACCAGTAAATGGCTTGAGTATACTGCTCATCTTCAATGAACAAATTGCCAAAGGCACAGCAGAACTGGGCGCGTGGTACATCGAGGTTGAGTGTGCGAAGCAGTGCCATACGCTGCTCCTGTTTTTGACCCTGGTGAGCGTAGCAATCTGCTAGCTTAAAGCAAGCAGCAATCCGATCCTCAATCCATCCTTGATCGAGCCCCAGATAGTGTTCGTACTGCTGGATGGCTTCTAGTATGCGTCCGTTATCATATAGTTCATTAGCGAAGTAGTAGTGATCTCGCTCAGAAAATGCAGTGCCCTGCTCCCGGTGGTGGAGATAAATATGTAAATTACGGTCAGTGTAGGCACGTGTCTTTTTATGAGTCACTGCCATATTGCTGTGAAAGGTGCTGCCAGTCACATTCAGGAATTCGTGCACAAAGCCGATCCATCTGAATCTACGATCACGCCGCACCATTCGGTTTCTTTTGAGCTTATGCAGCGGCTGCCCCTGTTCATCTACAGATAGTACATAATCCATCGTAATGCTGTCATACGAGACGGTGGCTTGTTTTTTCCAGTCGAGAAATGCCAGTCGATCTTGCTCCTCTAGGATGTCATCAGCATCCAGCCAAAATTGATATTCCTGTGTTGCCTGATCAAACGCATAATTGCGGGCTGCGGAGAAATCATCGCACCATTCAAAATTGTATACCCGAGCATTGAACGATGCAGCGACCTCTTGGGTTCTGTCGGTAGAACCAGTATCAACGATAATGATTTCATCAACTAGGTCATGGACTGATTTCAGACAGGTATGAAGGGCTTCTTCTTCATTTTTGACAATCATACATAAGCTGACAGTTACCATGCTCTTTGTCCCCCCCAAAAAAACTTGGTATAATCTCCATTTTATTAGGATAGCTTGCTCATTATGTAGTAATTCCTATGGATCGTTTAGAGGATGTGTGATGATCATAAATTCAATCTTGCTCTAATAAATTAGAAAATCAAAGTCTGATATGAAGAGGAGGAGATTGTGCAAAATTCGATATTATCAAGTGCGACCGGGAAATAAATTTGATGGCTAAATGTAGTTAGAAAACCGGTAACAGAAAAAAAAGGAAGTTAACTGGATGGTAAGATTGTATTTTTGTATTGATGTCGTTTTCATTGATATTTCTAGGTGTAAGTCCATTCATACCACGCTCACTCCCATATCGCTTGGCCGCAATTATGGTATGTCTTAGGACATGGAGGGAGAACGGTTTATGAGGCTTCTACCTGATGGAGGCGTTGAATCATGCGTATACTAATCGGTAGCCCGGTGCACCAGAAGCCGGAAATATTGTCTTTATTTCTTCAAGCTTTGGAGCGACTGGAGGCACCTGATGTGCTGCCGGATTATTTATTTGTCGATGATAATGACAATCCGACTTCAAGCCAATGGCTTGCCGATTTTTCCAATCGGCTGCCGGGCAGGGTTTTACCCTTGTTGACAGGCTCACAGCAAGTTGAGAACCGAAGTGATGAGCACACTCATTATTGGCCGCCTGCCCTCGTCTGGAAAGTAGCTGGCTTTAAAAATCGTCTTATTGATTATGCACTTCAGCATAATTATGACGCGCTGTTTTTGGTCGATTCTGACCTGATTCTCCATTCCCGTACCTTATGTAAGCTGGTGGAGGCGGAGAAGGATATTGTATCTGAGATTTTCTGGACACGCTGGCAGCCGGAGGGGCCTCTATTGCCTCAGGTGTGGGTTAGTGATGAATATAATTTGTTCCATCGTGAAGAAGGCGAAGTGTTGTCGGCAGAGGAGAGAGCGCAACGCGAGTTGCATTTCATACACCAATTGCATGTTCCTGGTTTGTATGAGGTGGGTGGTCTAGGCGCTTGCACCCTAATCCGTAGACGTGCACTGGAAGCAGGGATTCACTTTGGTAAAATCAAAAACGTTTCCTATTGGGGAGAAGATCGACATTTCTGTATTCGGGCAGCTGCATATGGATTTCCACTTTTTGTGGATACACACTATCCGGCGATGCATCTGTACCGGGAAGCGGACCGAATGAAAGCAGAGCAGCTACTATTCGCCCTAAAGTATTTTACAACGAGTGCTGTTCATACGGACCATTCAGAACATTTAGCATATCTGGATCACTCCGATACTTCTACTAACTCTCCTGCCTTCAATCGTTCTGCATCATCAAGTCCCTCTAAGTTCCCTGAACCTCCTGTTATACCGTATGATCTCCGTGAGTCAGCTGTCTTTGCCAAGTACACTGCAGATTCTTTTGCTGTACCACAAACATTCTCTGGTCCACGACAAAGTGAACTTCATACGCCGCCTGTCACCAAACCCAAATTGACACTGACTATGACGGTATACAATGAGGCAGATCGCAAGCTCATTGACGTGCTGCGGAGTCATCGGGAATATATTGATGAAGCGGTCATTATTGATGATGGCAGTCAGGATGATAGCGGAGAGTTGTGCCGTGAGATCCTAAAGGGAATCCCACTGCGTTTAATACGCAATGAAACAGCTTCTTTTACCAATGAATTAGAGCTGCGTAAGCAGCAGTGGAGAGAGACGTTGGCTTCCTCTCCCGAATGGATATTAAACATGGACGCTGACGAAATGTTCGAATCCCGTTTTGCTCAAGGGGTACATTCGTTGTTAGCGGGAACGAAAGCCGATACGATTTGTTTCAGGTTGTTTGATATGTGGTCTTCCACGCATTACCGCGATGATGATTATTGGCAGACTCATCGGTATTACCGTCCTTTTTTGATTCGATATAAGGAAGGGTTCTCTTATAAATGGAAGGAGCAGTCCTTGCACTGTGGGAGATTTCCCGAAAATGTGCTTGACCTTCCTAGTGAAATCAGCAACTACCGCATCCAGCATTGGGGATGGTATACACCTGCTATTCGCATGGCCAAATTTCAGCGGTACCAGTTGCTTGATCCAAGTGCTCGTTATGGCTGGAAAGAGCAATATGAATCTATTTTGGACCCGAACCCCCGACTCACGCTCTGGGTGGATCAGGACAACATAAATGTAGAAAAAGAAACGGCACCAGAATATGAAGCTGCCCACCAGGTAAACGACATGGATGTTGCCGAGATTTCGAGTGTCCAGGTTATTGATAATTCCGATCTGCAAATAAAAAGTGAAACCAAGGACTTACTTTATAGTAAATGCAAACTGTGTGGCTCATCTGACACGGCAGTGTTTCATAGCTATGAACGCTTTACCTTGATGGGATGCGGTTCCTGCGGATTGGTTTTTCGTAATGATGTGGATCATATACGCCCAGAAGATATGATTGCAGAGATTTATAATACCAAATGGGTTGCTATGCGGGATAGTGCAGCAGCGTCAACTTATGGAGATCATGCCCTTTTTGGACTCATGCTGCTGGATATGTTCAGTACCGGTAAAGGAAAATTGCTTGAGATTGGATCAGGTACCGGAGAATTTATCCATGCTGCCCTTCAAGCCGGCTGGGATGCAGTGGGTATTGAACCTTCCATAGACTCGCGTGCTTACGCCAAATACAAATATGACGTGGATTTATTGCCGGGTTACTGGGGCGATGAAGCCGAAGAAGATACTCAAACCCAAGAAGCACATGAAATACAGGAATTGAATGAAGCCGAAGAAGAAGATACTGATTTACCACTGGATCACAAATACGAGGCCGTAGCATGCTGGCATGTGCTGGAGCATATTGCAGACCCAGTTGCATTTTTGACAGATTTACGCGAACAGCTTCAACCTGACGGAACGATCTATATTACGGTGCCCAACAAAAATTCGTTCACCAATGAGGCTTATGGCGTTTACTCGCCTTTATTTACGGAGGAAGATCATTTGTATCATTATTCTGAGCATACGCTTGCGCTCTTACTGGCAAAGTCCGGCTTGCGCCCGGTGGCTTTGTTCACCCGCCAGCTTCCCTCTGGTTTAGATGCCTTGCTGCAAGCCCATCCTTTGTACGGTGAGCTTACCCTTACGGAGCAAATGGGATTGTTAGCCAAACTTCAAGGCGAGAAACGGGGTCATGAACTGTGCTGTGTCGCAAGGGTAATTTAGTCATCCCTAAAAGGAGGCAGTATCCATGAACATGTCTGATCCGTATCTGTCTCGCTTTTTTGTATATTCTGACCCCAACTCCTCCAACATGATTTACAGACTCCCCCAAAGCTGGTGGAGTCGCCCCTATGAGTATGAGTGGTGTCTCCAATTTATGTCTGGGCAAGACACAGTACTGGACGCAGCATGTGGAATCCCTCATCCATTCAAATTTGAGTTGGCCCGACGTTGCGCTCAGGTCTATGCCTGCGATCTGGATATACGGATCGTTTCCGTGGATGCCATTTTGTCCGAGGTGCGGCGGGATATCGGAGAGGAGGCTGCCGAGCGCATTCAGGAGATTTTACCAGTTCGTATCCACTCCGCACATGCCAATCTGACGGCTCTCCCCTATGAGGATGCCAGTTTTGACAAAATTGTATGTATCTCGGTACTGGAGCATTTAACGCCTGATGAATCTTTGGCTGCCTTACGTGAATTTCACCGCACTTTACGGGATGACGGAATGCTTCTGCTTACGTTTGATTATCCTACAGTGGACTTATCAGCGATGGAGCAATGGATAGAGCAGGCGGGATTTTCGTATTGGAATGGTGTGGATCTCAAGCTTCCACGGGGTGCTTTACACACGGATATGTGGGGCGGTCTGCATTGTTTTAGGACTGTTTTAAAAAAATATAAGAGTTAGCGGTATGCGCAATGAGGTTTACACGGACCTCTCTTATTGCTTATCATGAGAGGGGTTAGAGTTGTAAACCTACATAGGAAAGGAATGACTGATAACTACATGAACAATGCACCTGTGTTGAAGAAACCTGAGGCTATGGTATTTGATATGGACGGTACACTTTTTCAGACGGAGACGCTATTGCTTCCTGCGTACCACAAGCTGTTTGATACGCTGCGCGCCGAAGGGCTTTATGAAGGAGAGACTCCTCCCGAGGAGCTTATTTTGAATAGTTTGGGTATGTTGCTGGATGAAATCTGGAGAAGAGTGATGCCGGAAGCCAGCGAAGCGGCCCACAGAAGAGCGGACGAGCTGCTGCTTCAGCTGGAGCTGGAGGGATTGAAGAGCGGAAGTCATGCCCTGTATCCACATGTAAAAGAAACACTCCAGTCCCTTCATGAGCAAGGTGTCCGATTGTTCGTAGCCAGTAACGGCCTGGAGGATTATGTAAAAGGGATCGCTGCTGCGTATGAAATGGTTCCCATTTTTGAAGGACTGTACAGCGCTGGGGAGTACAGCACGCTTTCCAAAGTGAATTTGCTGGAAATTCTGTTGAGCAAGCACGATATTTCGAATGTATGGATGGTAGGAGATCGCTCTTCAGATGTGGAAGCAGGCAAAAAGAACGGACAGACGGTGATCGGTTGTGCTTATGCTGGATTTGGCGTGAACGATGAGTTGAAGGGGTCTGATGCGATTATTACGGACTTTACGCAACTGCTTACACTTTATAAAAACGCCGAGTAACTGTGAAACACAGGTTAATGGTTATAAATAGGCTTGACGTACCATATAAATAAAACATGCTAGCACTGTCGGGCAGACGAAAAAGAAAGGAAGGCAGCCACTTTACGCGGAGCCTTCCTTTGTCTTATTCTCAGTCTTACTCTCTGCTTTATCTTCTGTTTTATCTTCTGCTTTGTAGTCCGTCTGAGGCTTTGGATTAATTTGTGTGTGGTAGACCCATAAGGCATATTCCATGGGCTTGGCGATGGAACGGCGATAGGTATCTTTTTCTCCAATACGTGAAAATACCTCGCGGGCTGGTTTCGGGTTGACTTCCAGCACGTATATATGACCGTCCTTATTAATTGCCAAATCGAGCGCAAGCTCGCACAATGCCCCGTAGCTTTCTTCCAGATACGCAGCGATGTCCAGTCCGAGTTTTTCCCCCTGCTTGATGATTTTCTCTCTACGGCCCTCATCACGAATCCATTGCGTCAGCAATTGGTTCATCGGTACCGCCTTGCCTCCACCATGCAGGTTGGAAGTGACACTCCGATGTGCCCCGATTCGCCCGGCGCATCCGGTTAGCTCCCATACTCCTTGGCTATTTTTCTGCACCAGCATACGGTAATCATGGACCCTGCCATTCGGCAACTGCACAGGAATGCCTTCCTGAACAATGTAGTTATCCATGTTCCAGCTGCTCAGACGCGGCTCCAGACGGTCTAGACGTACCCGCTGCTGGGGAATAATATGGCGTTTGCGATTGCGGCCTTCAATCAGATACAGGCCCCCTTGCTTGTTAACAGGCTCAATACGTAAAATGCCGCGTCCTCCCGTACCGTTAATCGGCTTGAGGTACACTAATGAATTCTGTTTGAGCATCCGTTTTACACTATGAAATCCATTGAACAGCTCTGTTGCAGGCAAATGGGGGCGAAAGGCAGACCTTCTCGCAAGCTGCTGATGAATGACCCACTTGTTACTCAGCGGTCGGTTTAAATATACAAGGTCTGTATACTGCAATCGAAACTGCTTTAACTGACGATATCGTTCACTGCGCTGTACTCGGCAACGGTCGAAAATCATATCTGGGAACTCTCGCCACTTTCGGCTCCATTTTCCGCTATGTGGATCATAGATTTGGGCAAGGAGCAGCCTGCGATCCTTATGGACATCTGCTGGAGTAAATACATACATATCCAGTCCCAGTCTTTTCCCTTCTGCAATCATGCGCTCATATATATCACGTTCCTCCAATTGCTTCTTGTTGTTTAAATACAAGGTCATGATGCCTAGGACAGGTTTTGGCACAGCATTCCACCTTCCTCTGCCGTCTGCTTATCTTGGGATAACTCCCCGTGAAATATCAGCGTGGGTTTCCCGGTCGGTCCAGTCGTCATTTCATGCGCAACCAGTCCAGCGCGGAAACAGGTTTTGAGACTGGCCATATTGTCGGCGGCTACGCTGCACGTCAGACGGCGCAGCTGTTTGAGCTGGGCGGACAGCAGTCTAGCGCCCAGTCTGCGGCCCCGGTAAAGCGGACGAACAATTACGATGCAAGCATCCTTCCCGTAATTCAGAGCGAGGGAAAATCCCGCAATCCGCAGCCCCTTCTCCGTGCGCACATATGCGCACAGGAGGGAGGAACCAGGGGTGTTCAATTGCTCCGGCGTCAAAACAGCCAACTGCCGCAGAGCATTACGAGTAATGCGCATGCCCCCTGAGCTGCGGGCCAGAAACAGTAACTGTCGTCGTCTCAGCAGCCAGCTCCGGGCAGGCAAATGTTGAACATCGCTAATTTGCGGCATGATTCCACTTCCTTGATCATGATTTCATTCGTCCGGCCAAAAAGGAGCTGTACTGGAATATGCGTCTAAGCGACTTTTGGCGGATTTCCGGCTCGTCAAATTTCATCGGTTTGGCATTGGCTTCAAAAAACCAGAGGGTTCCGAGCGTATCCACGCCCAAATCCATGGACATTTCGCCATGGGAAAGACCGGATGCGCGTTCAATTTGACGTGCAATCTGTATGGCCGTACTTTTAACTTTGTTCAGTAGATCCGTGCTGTCCTCAGGCCCAAACAGTGAGGACAGTAGCTTGAACGGGTCCTCTACACTCCCGCCACGCGGGACATGTGTGGTAATGCTCCCTTTACCTGCCAGTCTGGCACCGACCCCGGTTATACTCCAGGAGCCGCGGATATTTTTTTGTACCAGGATACGCAGGTCGAAGGGTTTTTTCTGATAGGTTGCCAGATCGATACCCTGTTGAATGATATAAGGCGAGTTGCCCGCTTCCCGGCGGATACGTCCCCACAGCCGGGATAGCGATACAGATCTGTAGGTTACACTTTTTTTGTCATGCTGAATGGTCAGTCTGTAAGCCATTAGATGTTCTGGGCGGAATTTAAGAATCATAATCCCTTTTCCGGCCTTACCGTTTTCCGGTTTGAGATACAGGTATGGATACGCAGACAGCATTTTTCCTAAGGAAGACAGGTTGCTTAACCGTTTGGTTGCCGGAACAAGCTGACGAGTGGTTTCCGAGGTACGCAACCACTTGAACAGTTCCCATTTGTTAAAAAAGCCTGGATTGTACAGCTCAATGCCTGAAGCATGTGAAATTTCATCCAACTTTGTGCGCACAGAGGTTTTAAGTTCATAATTACGATTGGGGATGCGATTATAAATGACCTGTGGAGGTGGAAAATTCTGTTCCTCCCACGTCTGTAAGCTCTTGTTGAAAACGTAGCCCTTAACCGTTTCGTCTGCCAGTTTCAGGTCCCTGACGGTAACAATGTACACCTGATAGCCCATCCGTGTTCCCGTTTCAAGAATATCCCTGAAATTGCGCTGATTGCCCTTGAAGAATTGTTCTTCGTCGTGCACTGTCAATACAGCAACGACTGGCTTATGCTCCGCCCGGGTATTCATAGTTCCTCTTTTCTGCGGAATTTACTGAGGTAAAGACAGTGGTCCAAAATATGCTCCACGGATGCTTTACCCTCCGCACGCAACGATGGATGCTGAAAAATGGATCGGCCTGGCTTGGAGTTGGCTTCAAACATCCATACCTTTTCATCCTGATCAATACCCAGATCAAAACCGATTTCACCCAGTAGATGCTGGTGATGGTGTTCAATGGCTTCTGCGAGCGTAACTGCTACGTTTTTGGCACGTTGAAGCACTTCACCCGCCCGGTCTCCGAATACCCGGTTCAACGCCTGTTCAGGTGTCATAAGGGAGCCGCCGTTTTTGATGTGGGTCGTGACACTGCCGCGTCCGGCTTTTTTGGCTCCAATGCCGACGACGACCCACTGATTATTTCCATTTTTATGCATGTGAAACCGGAAATCAATTGGGCAATTGTCAATCTCGATCAGCTGGATACCCTGTTGAATGACGTAACCCTTTAACATCTGTCCCTGATTGGAGTGAAGCATCCTGAGCATGGAGTTAAAAGAGGTGAATTTTAGCAATACATTGCTATTTTTCTTACGGTACCTCACAAAATAGCCTTGCTTGGGAACATGGGACAGACGGTAGATTCCTTTACCGAGGCTGCCTCCACTTGGCTTGTAATAAGCAAATTGATGTCGCTCCAACATACCTCGGATACGTTCAGAGCTGGGATTCATATATGATTCAGGGACATAGCGGTTAACATCTGGATTATTTTCCAGCAGATTATAGATATCGGACTTATTGAAAAAGCTCCAGTTAAAGAAGGGAATTCGTTTGCGGGAAAAGCGTTCGCGTAGTTGATTGATCGCCGGGGAAAAATCAGATCGACGGCTCGGCAAACGGTTATAGATCACGTCCGGCAAAGGTACAAGTTTACGTGTGAATTCCCCGCTGGAAGACAGAAAATAGCCGTTAATCGTATCATTTTGCCAGTTAATATCCCGAGGGGTGAAGGCAAAAATATAAGATTTTTTGCTGCCTTCCTTTAGCAGTTGCTTAATAAAGCCTGTGCGTGATCCGAAAGGGCGAGTGGTGGAGTTGGTACCGTCAGACAGCACGCCAATCAACGGCCCTAGCTGTATATCCCCATCCAGATTTCGCAAATAGATGGCCCCGCTTTTGGGAACACGGATTGCATTACGTAAGCCCGAGGTCAAGTATAGATGGCGTCCCGCCTTCTGAATTGGTTTTACTGTAGCGGGAATCTGATCCTTACCGAGCCGCAGACGTACGGACTTGGCTCCGGATAATTTAAGGCTTTTCAACAAGGAAGTGGATATATACGCCACCTTGTCGGGCTGCTGTGAGAAATGCACATTGCAATGCGTTAAACTCATCTGTTTATCCTCCTATACCGTATGTTCAAGGGAGGCGCCCGCGCCCTTTGGCCCTGTCGCTTTGGAATGGGTCATTAAATATCGAGCATATTCGAGCGGGCGGTTGACCGACTGGAAAGCGCACTCTGGCTGACGGGTCTGAAAAAAGGAGGCCCGGCCAGGTCGGGAATTAACCTCCAATAGCCAGATGTTCCCGCTCCGGTCAATACCGTAATCAATTCCCAACTCGCCAAGGCGGCCATAACGTTCCTCCAGCGCCCTGGTAATGGTCAAGGACAGCGCCATCATCTGCCTGATGATGAGACGCGTGGTGTCCGCGCCAAATTGTTCACGAAGGTAAGGCTCAGCTGGATGGGCTTCGCCCCCACCGTGAAGATTAGAAGTCAGAGTTCCTTGTCTGCCTTCTCTTACGGCAAAGCCCGTCAGGCGCCAATAGCCGTTGCCATCCTTTTGCATGAGTGCGCGAACATCAAAGGGATGATTGCTTTGGCTTGTTAATTTCAAATAAGGCTGCACGATATAAGCGCGTTTGTGTGCAATTCCGTGGACCCATGACAATCCTGCATCCAATTCGGAAAACAAGCGCCGGAACGGGCGGTTACGGGAGTCTCTACCCTGTACAAGTAGTCCCTGGCCTCCTTCTGCCAGCCGGAGATACAGTGTGCTCTTGCCATGTGTTCCGGTCTGTGGCTTCATAAACAGCTCCGAATGGCGTCGTAGCCATTCCACAAGCTGGATCGTGTCCCGGTATGGCGCCGTAGGCGGCACAAAGGGACGCACTTTATCTACCGCATGCAAAGCGCGATACACCTGCCATTTGCCAGGTAAGTTACGCGACCAGTAGATGAGCTTACGCGATTTTTGCTCCGCCATATCTTCCAGTGTGCGCCTGACATTCTGGCTCTCGTGAACATGGAGACAGCGGTTATACACAATATCCGGCAACGGAAAGCGGCCGGATGTCCATACTCCGTTACGGTAAACATAACCTCGTATGGAGTGATCTTCAGGTGAAACTCCTTCGGCGGTAAACGCCATTACGCTAAGACCAGAGCGCCTGCCCAACAGACTTAGCCTGCGGCAAAAATCGGCTTCGGTAATAGGGGGAGTGGCGGCCTGATTCCGGCTAACAAGCACGCCCAGCGTGCCTGGCACAACAAGAGACACCGACAACAGCTCCTTTGGCAGCCAGACTCTGGAAGAGATGAATTCATTTGAAGCCGGCTGAATAACAGCAGTATTCAATCATTTTTTTTACGGACGGGCGAGTTTTCTGATCATTTAACGGCGTGTTGTCATTCTTAGATGGCTTCGAATTGACCTCCAGCAACCAGATGCGCCCCGTGCTGTCTATTGCCAGATCTATACCAAATTCTGCGAAATGGGCGGGAATCGCTTTTTCCACTCCGCTTGCGATATCCAGTGCTGCTGTTTTGAGAGAGGTATGCCCATTCGATTTAACGGTTGCGGGCAGCGTGGTTTTGGCAAGTGCTTCTTTGACTGTACTCAGCGTGCCGCCTCTTGCCAGATTGGACACAAAGTGGCTGCCTCCGGCGATCCGGGCGACAATGGATGTTACGGTCCAGGTTCCGGACGAATTTTTCTGTACAAGCGCACGAAAGTCGACCGGACGCTTACCATGATCAATCAAGGTAAGTCCCTGTTGGAGTTGAAAGCGTGTTGTTTTCATTTTTCCCGCTAAGCTTTTGTACAGTTTATCGACGTTGGCATACATTTGCTTGCGGGGTGTGCCCGCTGTTGTGGATAGCACCGAAAAGGTGCCATCCGTTTGTTTGTTAATGCGCATTATGCCTTTACCTAGGCTTCCGCGCACTGGCTTGAGAAAAACAGCGGGATACTGGTTGCACATTTTTTTGAAAACAGCAAAGGTTTGCAGCAAGTGGGACTCGGGTAAATACTTGCGCAGGGAAGAATTGGATTTAAGCGCATCAAAGACTTCATTCTTATCCAGAAACTTTTCGTTAAAAATGGTCGTGCCGTACTGCGATTTTACTTCTTTCATGAAATGCTGTACGCTAGTTCTGTTCTCGAGTTTACGGGAGGTAAGACGATTATTGACGACATCGCCGGCAGGCATGACCGTCTTTTTCCAGCCTCCGTCATACACCCATCCCTGAACTCGCCCGGGCTGACTTCCGATATGCTCCGGGGTGAAAAAATACACATATGCTCCTTGTCTGCGGCATTCCCCGACTAGTTCACGGCAGAACAGGGTGATCGACCCGAAAGGCTTGTCGGGCTGTTCGGGATAGTCCCGACTGACCAGCACGCTAATAAGTGGGCCCACTCGAAGTGTCCGGCGACCTCGGCTGTAGGTTACTCGCAGATTACAATTGGCATGAAGCCCCATTTTTCGGGCTAGCACGCTTCCCACACGTAGGCCGCTGTAGCGGGGCACCGATATGACGGTAACCTCTTGGCGGAACGAACCGAAGGCGAGCTGAACGGGGTGGCCAGCGGATATTTTCCATTTGCGAAGCAGGGACTCGCCGACCATGAGTACGTCATCCTGCAAGATGCCCGATCCGATGATTTGAATCGTTGTTTTTTTGATGGACATCGTGGATCTCCTTCCGGGCAGCAACTTGATGTCTTGAAAGTAACGGGAAACGTGAATGGGCTGTAATAGCACTGATTCATCATATGAGGACATATATCCCTTGGTGATTGACGGACAATGTGAAATGTTGATACTAAACTTGTATTGGAGGAATAAACAATCATGAACATCTATGACAAAGCCCATGATTTAGCGAAAGCATTGAAGGAAAGCAAAGAGGTAGAGGAAATTACGTCAGCGATGAAGCTGATCGAAACCGATCCAGAAGCCAAGAAAATGCTCGACGATTTCCGTGAACGCCAAATGGAAGTACAGCAACGCATGATGAGCGGCGATATGCCAGCACAGGAAGAGATGGAAAAGATGGAGAAGCTGTTTGAGGTACTTAGCTTGAACCTCAACATCCGTCGCCTGTTCGACGCTGAACGTCGCCTGAGCGTGATTATTGAGGACGTTAACAAAATTATTGCAGACAGCCTTCAACATTTGTACGGTTCATCTCTGTAAGTTTGTCTCATATTCCTTCCTGTCCTCTCATAGACTAGATACATAGAGTCACAGGGAGAGGAAGGGATACGATTGGGTTCTTTCAAAAAATGGAAACACGGTTTGTACACACTCATTGCATTGGCTATGGTTTTGGTCGCGTTACCACGCATCTCGCTTGCAGGCGGTTTGAACTGGGTCAACGGCTTTGGGATGGTATGGGTACTTTTTGCGCTGCTAGTCATCGGAGCAAACATGCATTTTTTGCTGGGTGTGGATGAGGAAAAGCGCAAAACGCTGGAGCGTGTGCGACGGGCCAAAATGCAGCAGTGGCAGATGAAGTGGGATAAAAAAGCTGACAAAGGCAGCATGTAGTGAGTTTTTTCAGCTTGTCCTGGGCTTGCCTCCCAGATGGCAAATCAATCATAGTAAGAAGCGATCCCTTGTAAAAGAGGGGATCGCTTTTTTTGCTATTTGCGAAGCGGAGAACTCAAAATGAACAAGGGTCTAAAATATAGGGATATTGTGCTATAATAGATACAGAATGATACAGATTGAACGTTGGGGGTGTAACAGAGTTGGACGGGCTAGATGAAACAGTTACGAAGCATGAGCAGCTATTGCGACATATCGAGCAGTTGAAAATAGGCTCCAAAATTTCTGTGCGCAGGTTGGCTAAAGAAATGAGTGTCAGCGAAGGAACGGCCTATCGGGCCGTGAAGGAAGCCGAGAACCTGGGAATCGTCATTACCAAGGAACGCATCGGAACAGTACGAGTGGAGAAGCGACCGCGCGGCTTGTCCGAGCAGCTGACCTTTGCAGATGTCGTGAATATTGTAGAGGGACATGTGCTGGGCGGAAGTGAGGGGTTGGAGAAGCCCTTGCACAAGTATGTAATCGGAGCGATGCGCGAGGAAGCTATGGCCCGTTATATTGACGCAGGTAGTTTGCTAATCGTTGGTAACCGTGAGGATGCGCATTCACTTGCATTGGAGCAGGGGGCAGGTGTGCTGATTACAGGGGGCTTCGGTACGAGCCGAGAGGTTAAGCAGCTCGCAGATCAGATTAGTCTGCCGATTATTTCCTCACGCCATGATACTTTTACAGTGGCATCTATGATTAATAGAGCCATATTTGACCGCTTGATCAAAAAGAAAATTATGCTGATTGAAGACATTGCGGCAGGCAAACCGAAAACGTTGACCTTGAAAATCAACAGCACGCTTACCGAGTTTGAAGAACTTTCGGTGACGACCGGACATCATCATTTTGCAATAGTGGATGAATGGAATCGTTTAATTGGTATCGTCAGCCGCAAAGATGTGGAGGGGCTTCTACCTGAGCATACGATGGATAAATGTCTGATCCGCAATCCGATAACGGTCACCTACCAGACCTCGCTGGCTTCTGCCGCGCAAATGATGGCGTGGGAAGGTGTAGATTATTTGCCGGTCGTGGACCGTAACCGCAAGCTGCTTGGGTCCGTTACACGGCGTGAGGTGCTGGAGGCGCTGCGTAACGCCCAAAAGCAGCCACAACTTGGCGAGACGTTCGACCAGTTGATCTGGAACGGGTTTGCTGAAGAGCGTAATGAGGACGGATCGTTATTTTTTCGCGGTTTTATTATTCCACAGATGGCGACCAATTTAGGTACGATCTCGGAAGGCGTACTGGTCAACGTGATGACACAAGCGGGCTACCGGGTAGCTAGAGACATGACCGGCAAGGATTATGTGCTGGACAATTTGACGACTTATTTTATTAGACCCGTACAGATAGAGGATGCTGTCGTTCTTCGTCCATTGCTGCTCGAGCTGAGTCGCCGCACCTGCAAGCTAGAAATTGCAATTTCACGGGAAAACCATTTGGTATGCAAAGCAGTGATGACACTTCAATCCATTGAACATGGTTAGTCTACCTGTGGCTACCTATGGATCGGAGCAGGGTGTGAGGTCGAATAGATCGACTTAGTGGCTTTCAGGCAGTCTTTCTTTTGCTTCCAGCCAAATTTGCAGCACCCCTTCCATTACAAGCATCGTTTTGACCTGGATCGTATACTCCTTGTCACGAACGGTGTATTTTTTTTGGTGCAGCAACATACGTACCAGCTTGCTGTCAGAGTCAATCTCGAACATATCTCTGCCGCGCAGCACCTCCAGATCCCGACTGACACGGCGAAGAAGTTCCTTCAGGTTGATAGAATCAATTTTTTCGGCCGAAGCTTCCTCCGCGATCAGCTTGATTTCTTTGACAACGGTTTGGCGCTTGCTGTATTTGCGCAATGTTTTGTTGTCTTCCTCGGCTTGCTGGAGCTGGAATTGAAGATCCTGGTTGTTCGTCCACAGCTGATTGAAGCTGGCATGCCAGATGGCATTGTAGATCATTCCTCCCGTAATCATACCGAGTACAAAGACGGAGGATAATTGCATAAAAGGGCGCAGGCGCTCAAAAGGGGGGACTCTCATAGTCGTTTCACCTCACGGTCGTCCGTTGCCGCATACCCACTTGACCAGCTCTGCACCCATATGAGCGCCTAAAAAGGCGAAAATCAAATACAATATCTGCTTAATGGCAGGTGACAAATTACCATCCAACATATTGCTTTCAATGACCCGGATCGGGTCCATCGTTCCCCCCACAGCGGCGGCAAGCGCCCATATTTTAATTCTTCCGGCAACCTCCAGCATCGTCTGGGTTGGCGGCTGAAGCGATACGACAGCTCCCATTCCGCCGAGCATGGCTCCCCCGAGCACGATGCCGAAGGCAATGAAGAAGTCGAGAATCGCTTTGGATATAAAAGTGCTCATGCTCTTTTCCTCCTTAGGTATACGAATCAGGACCGCGCTTGTCCGCCGAGGTCTGTACTTTTATTCTATGGGCGCTACTAACGCGGATATGATAAAATAGTTTGAAGAAAATCAAGCGGTGAAAGGAAGAGAAGCGCATGAGTTCATTTGTGCATTTGCATGTTCATAGCGAGTACAGCCTGCTGGACGGCGCGGCTCGTACCGCGGAGTTGGTCAAACAGGCATCAGCTTACGGAATGAAGGCGCTGGCCCTTACAGACCACGGGGTTATGTACGGTGCCATTCCTTTTTATAGAGCGTGTGTAGAGAACGGCATTAAGCCGATTATCGGGTGTGAGGCCTATATGACGGCAGGATCGCGCAAGGAGCGTGGCAGCCGGAAGGATCAGCCCATATATCATTTGATTTTGCTCGCCAAAAATAAAACAGGCTATCAAAATCTGATGAAGTTGTGCTCCATCGGCCATTTGGAGGGCTTTCACTACAAGCCGCGCATCGACATGGAGGCTTTGGCTGCCCATCATGAAGGCATCATATGCCTGAGCGCTTGTTTGGGCGGTGAAGTGCCGCAGCATTTACTGCATGGTCGGGAAGCCGAAGCACGACGAGCAGCGGAACGGTATCGTAACATTTTTGGCGATGATTTTTATCTGGAACTCCAGGACCATGGTCTTTCGGAGCAAAAACGTGTAAATCCTCTCTTGATCGCACTGGCGAAGGAACTGAATATTCCACTGGTGGCGACGAATGACGTGCATTACTTGACTGAGCCAGATGCGGACGTGCAAGACGTTCTGATCTGTATCGGGACAGGGAAGACAGTTGACGATGAGGAACGCTTGCGTATACCAACACGTCAGTTGTATCTGAAAAGTCAGGAGGATATGGCTCGTTTATTCCCGCATGTGGCAGAAGCCATCGCCAACACGGTGCGTATTGCTGAAAAATGCGAACTAGAGCTGGAATTCGGTCAATCCATTTTGCCTGAATATCGCCCGCTGCCGGAAGGAATGACCTCTTCGTCCTATTTACGCAATCTGTGCGTGCAAGGGCTGGAGCGTCGCTATGGAAGCGATCCCGGATGGGAGCAGCCGGAGGAACGGGAAAGGCTGAACCAACGGCTAAACTATGAGTTGAATACCATTGACAGTATGGGTTTCAGCGATTATTTCCTGATTGTATGGGATTTTATTGCCTTTGCACATAAGCATAAGATTGCAACGGGACCGGGGCGGGGTTCCTCAGCAGGCAGTTTGGTTGCCTATGTGCTTAACATCACGAATGTCGATCCGATGAAATACAACCTGCTCTTTGAACGGTTTCTGAATCCAGAACGAATTAGTATGCCAGATATAGATATTGATTTTAGTGATGAACGGCGTGACGAGGTTATCGACTATGTAGTACAGAAGTACGGAAATGAGCATGTAGCGCAAATTATTACCTTTGGAACGCTGGCAGCAAGAGCCGCTGTCCGTGATGTCGGTCGTGCATTGAACGTGCCGTATGGCGAGGTGGACAAGGCAGCCAAGCTGATTCCGGCGCAGCTAGGCATTAATATCCGTCATGCGCTGGAAATCACCCCGGAGCTAAAAACGCTATATGAAACGAAGCCCAAGACACGTGAACTGCTGGATATGGCGATCAAGGTTGAAGGAATGCCTCGTCATGCTTCGACACATGCAGCAGGTGTTGTCATTTCGCGGACTCCATTGACCGATGCGGTTCCGCTTCAAGAGGGGAGCGAAGGGGTTCCTTTGACGCAGTACTCGATGGAAAATCTAGAGCGCATTGGTTTGCTTAAAATGGATTTCCTTGGGCTGCGTACGCTCTCCATTATTGAACGGTGCATACACTGGATTGCGGAAGAGCATGGAGAAACGCCTGATTTTAATCGTATTCCCGATAACGATCCGCATACCTATGACTTGCTGGGCAAAGGAGATACAGGAGGCGTATTCCAGCTGGAGTCGGCCGGTGTACGCCGGGTACTCAAGGATTTGAAGCCGAGTGTATTCGAGGATATCATTTCTGTCCTGGCTTTGTATCGTCCGGGCCCGATGGGCTTTATTCCTAACTTTATACAGGCCAAGCATGGTCAGATTGAGATTTCTTATCCGCATCCTGACCTGGAACCGATCTTAAAGGATACGTACGGTATTATTGTGTATCAGGAGCAAATCATGCAGATTGCTTCACGCATGGCGGGCTTTTCCCTGGGAGAAGCCGATCTGTTGCGCCGGGCTGTGTCCAAGAAAAAGCGCGAAGTGTTGGATCTGGAGCGCGGGCATTTTGTCGAAGGCAGTATCAAGCAGGGATACACGGAGGAGGAGGCCGGAAGGGTTTACGATATGATTGTCCGTTTTGCTGACTACGGCTTCCCGCGTGCTCATGCAGCTGCTTATGGTGTGCTAGCATTTCAAACGGCTTATCTAAAGGCCCATTATCCGGTGCAATTTATGGCTTCAATGCTGACAGCCGTGATGGGAAGTCATCGGAAAGTGGCTGAATATGTCGTCGAATGCCGTCGTATGGATATCGCAGTGTTGCCGCCTGATGTGAATGAGAGCGGGGTGTTGTTTACTCCTTTACAGCAGGGAGGCATCCGTTTCGGCCTAGCAGCGATTAAAAATGTCGGCACACAGGCGATGGAGAGCATTCTCGCTGTTCGCAAGGAACGGCCTTTCGACAGCCTGCTCGATTTTTGTCGACGTGTCGATTTGCGGGTATGTAATAAGAGAGTAATTGAATCGCTTATTCAGGCAGGAGCCTTTGATTCATTGACAGGTCATCGGGCACAATTGCTTGCCATGTTGGATGAAACAGTGGATGCAGCCGTCAAGTGGCGCAAGGAACGGGATGACTTGCAAATTGATATGTTTGGTTTTGTGGAAATGCCCAATTGGGATATCGAATATCCCAATGTACCCAAATTCAGTGCCAGCCAGCAGTTAGAGCTGGAACGTGAACTACTGGGACTGTATTTATCCGGGCACCCGTTGGATGATTTTGAGTCGCTGTTGGAAAGCAGCGAGGCGGATCGTTTGATGGAGCTGGGCGATGTGCCAGATGAAACGGTTGTTGTGACCGCAGGCATGGTAGTGTCACTCAAAACGATTACGACCAAGCAGGGTAAGGCCATGGCCTTCATTGAGCTGGAGGATCAGATTGAGCGCTGTGAGGTTGTGCTGTTTCCTGAGGTATGGAAGCGAAGCCAGCAGTGGATTGAAAAGGGAGCTTTGCTTACGCTTCGAGCCAAGATGCAGCAGCAAGACGAGCACTTCAAGCTCCTTGCGGATGAGACCGCCCCGCTGGCGGAAGACTCGCTGGCACGGCTCCTCCAGCGCCGACGTGCCAGTACGCGCTCGTCCGCAATAGCTGGAACATCCGTGCCAGCTGCTGGCTCTCCTGCTGGCGGCCCGGGCGGGAGAGCGTCGCGCGTGTCGCCCCCGCCTTCGGCAGCCAATGCATCTGCTTCGCCTCAACCGAAGGCGGCCCGTCCCGTGATGGCTGCTTCACCGCGTGGAGCCGAAGCGGCTCGAGGTGAGCAGGTGCCAGTCCCGCGCAGCTCGGAGCCGACCACTCATCAGCGGGTGTTTGTCAAAATCACCCGCCAGGCCGAGGAGGACGCCAGCTTGCTGGTCAGTCTCAAGGCACTGCTCCAGGAGCATCCCGGTGCTATGCCTACCGTACTTTTTTATGAGAGCAACCAGCGTCTGCTGGCCTTGAGCGATGCTTACAGCATTAAGCCCTCTCCTCAGCTTTTTGATCAAATGGAGTCGATGTTGGGTGAAGGTACGGTGAAAGTCAAATGATAGGCACACAGCAAACCGCCCTTATTGTAACGGTTTAATGAACATTTTCCTTCCTTCCCGCATACACTTGGAAAACTGGCGGAACAGGAGATTCAACACGTACCCTGCACCATAAGGTCCCGTACGGTGAAAGAATAGACTGCACGGTGAAAGCGGGAGGGAAATTATGTCCTATGAATATGCAGAAACTTTGTTAAATCGCAGAGGCATTCGTATCGAGTCCATTGCGGACATTGTTTTTCAGCTTCAGCTAAAATATTATCCTCATTTGACGATGGAAGAATGTATAGACAGTGTCAAAGCGGTTTTACAAAAGCGTGAGGTTCAATATACGTTGCTCACAGGTATTGCGCTCGATGAGCTGGCCGAAAAAAGACTTCTCCCCCAGCCATTGCAAGCCATTATGGAGGCTGACGAACCGCTGTACGGAGTGGACGAGACACTGGCTCTTGGAATTACGAGTGTGTACGGCATGATCGGCTTAACCAGTTTTGGTTATCTGGATAAGGAAAAGACGGGGATTATTGAACAGCTGAACCAAAAAGGCAGTGGTATTCATGTGTTTTTAGACGATCTTGTCGCCGGACTAGCTGCCGCTGCTTCTTCGCGCATTGCACATCGGAGCCTCCATGCCAAGCATTATCCTGCATCATTGGACGCTTAATTGACCTGTGTAGACAGAGTTGATGATTTTCTAGGCCCTCCGACGAACTTGAATGATCAGGAGGGCTTTTGTTGCGGGAAAAAAGTAAGGTATGTTATCATGAGTCTATTATATGGGCTCAAAACTTGAGGCTTAGGGGGTAGAAACAAGGCATGTGGACGGTGATTTATATTGCACCGACGGCCAGACTGGCTGACATGATTAAGCTCAAACTGTCTGAAGAAGGTTTTATGGTGCAGGCCCGGGCCATCAGCGCGTCCAAGCAACAGTTTGAGATACTTGTGCCTTCGGGTGAAGTCGAAGAAATACAGGAAGTGCTTAATTCGATTTTGCGCCCTTGAGTCCGGAACGGCGGAAGTGATACAGCAGCATGAGTGGAACAAAGGATGCACGATCGGCGGTAAAGTTTTAGTAACAGGCGTTGACGTGTGTATGAACATAATGCTTAAAGGTGCCGCATAGACGGCAGAGGACCTTGTATCGGTTACGGCTGACAAATAAACGGCTGGAGAGGTGTAGTTGTGTTTAAAGATTTATTCCAAAAGAAGCGTAAATACGCGACCATCCCTTCGGAACGGGCGCTGAGCGGCGATCAAGCGGACATGCCGGATCGTCCCAAACGGGAAATTCCCGAAGGTCTTATGACCAAATGTGGCAAGTGTGGAAGTATTCAATACAGCAAAGAACTAGAGAAAAATTTGAAAGTGTGTCCGGTGTGCGGATACCATATGCGTTTGAATGCTATGGATCGCATTCGCATGGTGCTCGACGAAGACACGTTTACGGAATATGATGCCGATATGATTTCGGTTGACCCGCTGGACTTTCCGGGATATGAGAGCAAGCTGGAGCAACAGACCCTGAAATCTGGCTTGCGAGAGGCTGTCGTTACGGGCGACGGCCTTATTTATGGACATCCTGTTGTCGTTGCTGTGATGAGCTTTGACTTTTTTACTGGCAGTATGGGTTCGGTCGTAGGAGAGAAAATTACCCGCGCCATTGAGCAAGCAATAGACAAGCGTCTGCCGCTAATTATTTTCTCAACTTCCGGCGGGGCACGTATGCAGGAAAGTATTTTAAGCTTGATGCAGATGGCCAAAACAAGTGCTGCTCTTGCTCGTCTGGATGAGCAGGGCTTGCTGTATATTTCTGTTATCACCGACCCGACTACAGGTGGAGTGTCCGCCAGCTTTGCTACGCTTGGAGATATTAATATCGCGGAGCCAGGAGCTGTATTCGGCTTTGCAGGGCGTATTGTAATTGAACAGACAATCAGACAGAAGTTGCCGGATGATTTTCAAACATCCGAATTTAATTTGCAGCATGGACAATTGGATATGGTTGTACACCGCAAGGAACTGCGTGATACCCTCGGGCAACTGCTTGATCTGCACAGTGTGAAAGGGGTGGAATAGATGGCTGGTGAATTGCCTTATGAAAAGCCCCTGGTCGAGATGCGACAGAAGATCGAAGAACTCAAGCAATTCGGACAGGATAAGCAAATTGATTTTACAGATGAAATCAACCGTCTCGAGGAACGTTATCTCGAGATGGAAGAAGAAATATATTCGAACATTACAGCACCACAAAAAATGCATTTGGCCCGTCATCATCAAAGACCAACGTCTCTTGATCTGATTGAGCAGGTGTTTACGGACTTTATTGAATTACACGGCGACCGCTTGTTTGGAGACGATCTGGCGGTTGTGGGCGGAATTGCCAAGCTAAATGGTATTCCGGTGACCGTCATTGGTCAACAGCGTGGTAAGGATACGAAAGATAACATTGCGCGTTTCTTTGGTAGTGCTCATCCGGAAGGATTTCGTAAAGGCTTGCGTTTTATGCAGCAGGCTGATAAATTCAAACGCCCTGTTATTACATTTATTGATACGAAGGGCGCTTATCCGGGTAATACAGCAGAGGAGAGAGGTCAATCGGAAGCGATTGCGCGCAACTTGCGGGAGATGGCAAAGCTTTCGGTGCCTGTTATTTGTGTGGTCATCGGCGAGGGTGGAAGCGGCGGTGCGCTTGCGTTTGCAGTCGGTAACCGTGTGCTGATGCTGGAACATGCCATTTATTCGGCCATTTCTCCAAACGGTGCAGCTTCGATTCTATGGAAAGATGCTTCCAAGGCCGATCAGGCAGCTGAAGCCATGAAGATTACGGCTAATGACCTCCTGCGCATGGAAATTATCGAGGATATTGTGCCGGAGCCGAAAGGGGGCGCGCATCGTAACTATGAACTGACTGCTGCCGCAATCAAGGAGCTATTGGAACGTCATTTGGCAGACCTTACGAATATGAGCTGCGATGAATTGAGGGAAGATCGGTATCAAAAATTCCGAAAAATAGGTCAATACACCTTCTTGAAGCCTTCGGAATCTGAGCCTATGTTGTAATACGCTGTAAACGGGTAACAATAAATATGACGAACTTCCTATACAAATAGGAAAAAGTGTAGTAGATTTAATTGTTGGAAAAAGATATAAAGAGTAGCACCTTTGAAAACGGAGGAAAAACCCAAATGCGCAAAACTAAGATTGTATGTACCATCGGTCCTTCCAGTGAGTCATTGGAAAATGTGAAGAAACTGATTCTGGCTGGTATGAACGTAGCCCGCCTGAATTTCTCTCACGGTGATTTCGAGGAGCATGGCAACCGGATTAAAAACATCCGTCAAGCTTGTAAGGAGCTTAACAAAAACGTTGCTATTTTGCTCGATACGAAGGGGCCGGAAATCCGGACAGGAAAGCTCGAAGTTGAACCTATTGAGCTTGTTCAGGACGAGTTCATTACGCTGACAACGGAAGAAATTCTCGGTACGCAAGATCGTATTTCCATTACGTACAAAGATCTTCCCTCGGACGTGGAGCCCGGCTCCACCATTCTGATCGACGATGGTCTGATCGGACTCACCGTTATTGAAGTATCAGGCACTGAAATCAAATGCCGCATTGTTAATGGCGGAACGATCAAAAGCAAGAAGGGCGTTAACGTTCCAGGCGTTGCTATTTCTTTGCCTGGTATTACTGAAAAAGATGCTAATGATATCATTTTCGGTATTGAGCAGGACATTGATTTCATCGCGGCTTCTTTTGTTCGTAAAGCAAGTGACGTTCTGGAAATCCGTGAATTGCTGGCGAAACACAACGCAAGTCATATCCAAATCATTTCCAAAATAGAAAATCAGCAAGGTGTTGACAACCTGGATGAAATTTTGGAAGCTTCAGATGGCCTGATGGTTGCTCGTGGTGACCTCGGTGTGGAAATTCCTGCTGAAGAAGTGCCTCTGGCGCAAAAATTGATGATTAACAAATGTAATGTAGCTGGCAAGCCTGTTATTACGGCAACACAAATGCTGGATTCCATGCAACGTAACCCGCGTCCGACTCGTGCGGAAGCAAGTGACGTGGCGAATGCTATTTTTGACGGAACAGACGCAATTATGCTGTCCGGCGAAACAGCTGCGGGTAAATATCCGGTAGAATCCGTATTGACGATGTCACGTATTGCAGAAAAAGCTGAGTCCTCTCTGAACTACCGTGATTTGTTCAAGAAACAAAGAACGGCTCAAGAAATTAGTATTACAGAAGCAATCAGCCAATCTGTTTCTATTTCTGCACTTGACCTGCATGCCAAAGCGATCCTGACGTCCACACAAAGCGGAACAACGGCGCGTATGATTTCTAAATACCGTCCTGAAGCTCCGATTGTTGCTGTGACAACACAGGAAAGAACAGTTCGCCGTTTGGCTCTGATCTGGGGCGTACATGCAGTACAAGGCAGACCAATCGTTGACACAACAGATAGTCTGTTTGACAACGCACTGGAAGGCGGTCGCAAATCTGGCCTCGTTAAAGAGGGCGATTTGGTTGTAATTACTGCGGGCGTACCTCTTGGTGATTCCGGTTCTACGAACCTGATCAAAATTAGCTGCGTTCCAGCACAAGCGTAATTAAAGTCTCCATGACATAATACCGAGGCTGCATCGTTACAACAAGCAAAAGAGCATTCAAGTCAATAAGACTTGGATGCTCTTTTTTTATGTTCTCTAGCTTTTCATTTCCAGTCCTTCTCGTCGTATGAAATCAAGAAATGCCTGTTGCATCAAGTTCATGTGTGTATCTTGTTGATACACGATGTTAATTTGATAATGGCTCCTTTGGTTATCAGCCTCGGGATAAGGAAGCCATTCCACCGAGGGAACAGCATTTTCATTATTATCCACTCCGCTTGCAGGAAAGAAGGCAAGCGCTTCTCCGCCGCTTACGACTTGCTTTACCGCTTCCCAAGAGTTGATCTCCAGATGAGGCTTAACTAGCGAGGAATACTGATCTACAACTGATGAACCGCTATATTTTACCCATGTGTGCTTGTCCAGCATATCAGGTCCATTGACCTCCTCTGATTTGAATGCAGATGCAAGTGCAGATGCAGAACGGATAACTCCTACTTGATCTGAAGCCACTGGCTCTGCCACCGTATACTCTGGAAGAGAATCTCTATCGTCGAGAAAAGCAAAATCAATTTCCCCCTGTTTCAGTAGCTGCTTAATTGCATCCGGGGATTGAATCTCCAACTGAATACGACAATCTGGATACCGCTCAGCAAACTTAGCCATCAAAGTGGGGAGGAGATACGTACCTGATATCGACTCTGCACTCAGATGTAAATGCGCCTGTGACTCTTTTGTCAGTTTATCTACAGCTTGTCTAGCTTCTTGCTCCAGAGAGATGATCTGCTTTGCGTAAGGCAATAATTTTTTTCCAGCCTCCGTTAGCATAATTCTGCCTTGTTGAAGAGAGAATAGGGAAGCACCCATTTCCTTTTCCAAGCTTTTCATATGAAAGCTGACGGTAGGTTGTTTGACTTGCAAAGCTTCGGCCACATCCGTCGCCTTATGGAATTTGTCGATCAGCATCAAAATACGCAATTTTAGAATATTCATGGAATCCAACAGTTCTCCTTATATGTCATTCATATATGAATTTCAAACTATAGATTAATTATATACCGAAAAATAATTTATCTATCAATATTTTATATTTGTTTTACAAAACCACGTCGTTCGTCTAACATTCCAGGCCTACAATGTAAAAGTGTTGATGGTCATAAATAAAAAACCGTCACTTAACTAAGGGGAGGACAATAAAAAATGTTGAAAAAATGGCCGTTCATTCTGATGACTCTCACCATGGTATTTGCACTTGCAGCTTGCGGATCAGGTAACAATGCTGCACCACAAGGAGACGCTGCTACAGGAACAGACAATAAGGCAGCTGCTGAACTGACAGGAAACATTCTGGCTGTTGGCTCCACTGCACTTCAACCATTGGTAGAGCAAGCGGGACAAAAATTTATGGCTGTCGATAAATATAAAGGCATTGCAGTTCAAGTACAGGGCGGCGGTAGCGGTACTGGCTTGACTCAGGTTTCCGGCGGACAAGCGGATATCGGTAACTCCGACGTGTTTGCAAAAGAAAAACTGGAGAGCGGCGCAGATGAGCTGGTCGATCACCAAGTAGCTGTTGTAGCCATGTCAGCGGTAGCGAATCCTAAAGTAGGCGTTACAGACCTGAAAAAAGATCAATTGGTACAAATCTTTACAGGTAAAATCACGAACTGGAAAGAAGTTGGCGGTGCAGATCAAAAAATCGTTATTGTAAACCGTCCAAGCAGCTCCGGTACTCGTGCAACATTTGAAAAATACGCATTGGGACAAAAAACAGAAGATCTGCCGGGCTCCATTCAAGAAGATTCTTCCGGTACTGTGAAAAAGCTGATTGCTGAAACACCGGGTGCGATTGGTTATCTGGCTCTGTCCTACATCGACAACACAGTAACTGCTCTGAAATACGATGGCGTTGAAGCTAACGTTGAAAATGTAGAACAAGGTAAATATCCAGTGTGGGCTTACGAGCATATGTACACTAAAGGTGAGCCAAAAGAGCATGTGAAAGCATTCCTGGACTACATTCTGTCAGATGAAATCCAAAAAACGGATGTCGTAGACTTGGGATACATTCCAGTAGCAGGTATGCAAGTGAAACGTGATGCTGACGGTAATATCACGAAATAAGGAGAGTCACACCTCCTGTTCGATGAACGCAGCTAACGCGAGTATATTCGCGAAGAAGAGGCGGACTAGCGTCCGGCCTCTATTCTTCGGTTAAAGGAGTTACAGTATGGAACCAATTGAAGGGAAGGCATACATGGAACAGAATAAACGATCCCGAGTTATGAAAGAAAGACATTACTGGGAAGAATGGACCGGCCGCATATATACGTCGGTTTGTGTCGTTTTTTTAGTTGCAGTCATTGTCTCCATCGTATATTTTGTTGCCTCCAAAGGTGTAGCTACATTTGCGGTGAATGGAGTCAGTCTGCGAGAGTTTTTCTTTGGAACCAAATGGAGCCCGGATGGCGAACCTAAGTCCTTCGGCGCGCTTCCGTTTATTACGGGTTCTTTTGCAGTAACCATACTGGCGGCTTTAATTGCCAGTCCGCTCAGCTTATGTGCGGCTTTATTTATGACGGAAATCGTGCCGAAATCGGGTAAACGTATCCTTCAACCCGCGATTGAATTATTATCCGGTATTCCGTCTGTTGTATATGGCTTTGTCGGCTTGACCGTGATCGTCCCGCTGCTGCGGAACGTGTTTGGAGGACAAGGCATCGGCATTCTGGCAGGCTGCCTAGTGTTGTCAGTCATGATTTTGCCGACGATTACGAGTATTATGGCGGATGCGTTGTCTTCCTTGCCGGGGGGGCTGCGTGAATCCTCTTATGCTTTGGGTGCTACCCGCTGGCAGACAATTGCCCGTGTTATTATTCCGACGCTGTTGCCTGCTCTTTTAACAGGAATTATTCTCGGTATGGCTCGTGCCTTCGGAGAAGCGTTGGCTGTACAGATGGTAATCGGGAATGCTCCGCACATACCGCATTCCTTGCTGGAATCCGCTTCGACCTTGACCAGCGTCATTACACTAAGCATGGGCAATACAGCGATGGGCTCCGTTCATAACAATGCTCTCTGGAGCATGGCGCTTGTTCTTCTGCTCATGACATTCATTTTCGTGCTGCTGGTAAGGCTGCTTGAAAGGAGAAACCGGGTTTGATGAAAGCTAAAACGACCGACAAGATCGCTACATTTGTAATCTGTTTCTTCGCCTTGTTCATTGTTGCACTTTTGGTTGGATTACTGGGCTTCATTTTGGCCCGCGGAGTCAGTCATATTTCTTTTGACTTTTTAACCAGTGCTCCCCAAACATTACGTGCAGGCGGTGGTATTGGCCCACAACTATTTAATTCCGTATTTTTGTTAATCTTAACTTTGATTATCACCATTCCGATTGGCTGGGGCGCAGGTATTTACATGGCGCAATATGCAAAGCCGGGGAAAATTACGGACTTTATACGACTTGTCGTCGAAGTATTGTCCTCTTTCCCGTCTATCGTCATCGGATTGTTTGGACTACTACTTATCGTAAATACGTTTGATTTTGGCTTTTCCCTCTTATCAGGAGCCTTGGCTTTGGCCGTATTTAACCTGCCGCTGATGGTTCGCACAACTGAGCAGGCTTTCCGAGCTGTGCCGAAGGAGCAAAAGGAAGCTGGACTTGCGCTTGGATTGTCCAAGTGGAAAATTATCACCTCCATTTTGTTGCCAGCTGCGCTGCCAAGCTTGATTACGGGTACCATTTTGGCCGCAGGCCGTATTTTCGGGGAAGCCGCCGCATTGCTGTTTACAGCAGGGATGAGTACGCCGCCGCTTGATTTTACCGATTGGAATCCATTGCATGCTAGATCGCCTATTAACCCGATGCGACCTGCTGAAACATTGGCTGTTCATATTTGGAAGGTCAACAGTGAGGGGATTGCTCCTGACTCCAAAGATATTGCTGCAGGCGCTTCTGCCGTACTGGTGCTGCTTGTGCTTGCATTCAACTTGAGTGCAAGATGGTTCGGAAGAGTTGTATACCGCCGTCTGACAGCTGCCAAACGTATGGATTAGAAAGGGGATGGAGAACAATGGAACATGTGATTACGCGAACGGCAAAAACCGCCGCACCAGCAACATCCGTTCAGTCTACGCGTTCGGAACAGCTTGCGGGACAACCGCCGCATCCGTTCAGTACTGAGGATTTGAGTATTTATTATGGCAGCTTTGAGGCTGTGAAAAAAGTGAATCTTGCCTTTCCCGAGCAGACAGTGACTGCCCTGATCGGGCCTTCCGGCTGCGGTAAATCGACCTTTTTGCGCTCCCTTAATCGGATGAATGATGAGATTGCGTCTTCCTCTACAATGGGGCACATCTGGATGGATGGACAGGATTTGACGGCACCGGAAACGGACGTGATCAAGCTGCGTCAGCAAATTGGCATGGTGTGGCAACGTCCCAACCCTTTTTACAAATCCATTTACAATAATATCGCCTTCGGTCCTAAATACCGTGGGGTGCGCAAGAAGAAACAGCTTGATGAAATCGTCGAAAGTAGCCTGCGTAAAGCAGCATTATGGGATGAGGTCAAGGATCGTCTTCACGATTCCGCTCTGGCGCTGTCTGGCGGGCAACAGCAGCGGCTTTGCATTGCACGTGCACTATCCGTTCAACCGAAAATTCTATTGCTTGACGAGCCAGCCTCCGCGCTGGACCCTGTGTCTACAGGCAAGGTAGAAGAGCTCATCACCGAATTAAAAAAAGAACTGCGCATCGTTATTGTGACGCACAATATGCAGCAGGCTGCACGAATTTCCGATTATACTGCTTATTTTTATATTGGAAGTCTGGTTGAACATGGGAAAACGAACGATATTTTCACGAATCCTGAAAATGAGCTTACTCAGGAGTACATCATGGGTCGATTTGGTTAAGCGATGTTGCTCATCGACCTACTTTATATTAGCTGCACGTAAAATCCTCTTACTAATCCAGCATTAGTAAGAGGATTTTTATTGTGTTCAACGTTTTGTGACTTTTTTAATCTATTAGTAAATTAAAATATATTGATCGTTTGGGTATATTTTCATATAATACAACTAACTATTTATCATGCATAAATAGTGGTTTAGTTCCCCTCGCTATCAAAAAGAATCTTCAGCAAGAGTAAATAGGGTTAAACTGAACACAATTACCCAAATCAAAATAAGGGAGAGGTTCAAATGAAGAAGAAGATGTGTCCAACCGTAAAGATGATAGCGCTTTCAAGTTTGGCGATTACAGTAACGTCAGGACTCCTAAGTCCCTCATGGGCTGCGGCACAGGAGATGATGCCGACTACATATGATTCAGGACGTGAATCGGCAACTGCTTCTTATGAACTTACCACAGATTCAGCTGTGGGACGGGACGTTTATGGTAGTGATGTAAATTCAGGTGTTCTGGATCGCGAGCCATTATTTGGGCTGTCGGCTGTGGCGAAGCCAACCGCTGTTGTGAATACAGACAGCCTCCTGAACAAAATGCGCGACTTTAGCAAGTTTTCTACGGGGAATATATCCAAGGATACGACGCTTGCCTTAAATATTGTATCCTGGCAATTGCCGCATGGCGGATTCTTCAAAGCTATGGAAAAGAATTATAAATCCAAATGGGATGGCAAAGCTGCACGCTCCACATGGAAAAGCAAGGATGGTGTTGAACTCGGAACGTTTGATAACGAGGCCACGACAACCGAGATTCGTTTTTTAGCGGATGTATACAAAAAAACCAAAAATAAAGATATTAAGAACAGTGTACAAAAAGCAGTCGACTTCGTACTAACCTCTCAATATTCCTCAGGTGGCTGGCCTCAGGTATACCCTAAACGTGGTAATTATTCCGATGCTGTAACTTATAATGATGATGCGATGGTAAGAGTTATGGTTTTGGCTGACGATATTGTGAACAAGAAGCAGCCGTTTGATAGCGATATTCTGGATAACTCTTACCGCTCCAAACTTCAGCAAGCGCTAAACAAAGGTATCCAGTACACAATTAAATCTCAAATTGTAAATAATGGTACACCAACAATCTGGGGTGCACAGCACGATCCGGCTACTTATGCATCTGTTGAAGCCCGGGCATTTGAGTTACCTTCCAAAACAACTACAGAATCAGTAGGCATTACTGCTTTTCTCATGTCCCAGCCGCAAACCGCTGAAGTGAAAAAAGCGGCTCAGAGTGCTTTGAAATGGTTTGACACGAACCGAATCGACGGTATCAAATACAATCGTCAAGGTCCGGAGTTTTTCCAAAAGGACGCATCGAGCGTAATGTGGTATCGGTTCTATAATGTGGAAGACAATAAATATTTCTTTTCAGACCGGGATGGCAAAAAGTATACCGACATCATGAAAATTAGTGAGGAAAGACGACTTGGTTACGCCTGGGCGGGAAGCCAGGCTAAGAGCTTGCTCAATCTGGCTTCGGATAGCGGATATTATAAACTGTCCAAGCCGTTGCCACAATAATAAAGGCATTATTATATATGATTGGAGAGGGCGGACCGTTCGGTCTGCCCTCTTTTTGTTCCCGGGCTGTAAATATGGTTTAATGGAGAGAGGGCAAAATAGAGATAAAGATGCACAAAGATAGGAGAGCTTGTATGACTCAAGAGGAGAAACAAACGGAATTACGCTGGTATGGCGCACCGCTACGCGTCCGTTATCAGGAAAGCGACCAGATGGGGGTCGTATATCATGCGAATTATTTGAACTGGTTTGAGATCGGGCGCACCGAAATGATCCGACAGGCGGGTTTTAACTATCGGAGTATGGAGGAACGAGGAGTCTTGCTGCCAGTTATTGAAATCAATGCGAAATATGCGAGTCCTGCTCGATATGATGATTTAATTACCATTTATACCGCAATTACGGACTTCTCCAGACTACGTCTAAACTATATCTATGAGGTTCGACGGGTAACGGAAGATGAGCATCAAAGGTATCTGGGAAAGGTATGGACCCAGGCAGACACGCTGCCGGGAGAGCTGCTTGTCACAGGGATGACACGGCACGTATGGTTGAACACCGAATGGAAGCCCGTTCGACTGGATCAGGCGCTACCTGAGCTGTACACTGCATTAAGGTTTGCTTTTACAGGCGGGGAGGGACAGAAGTCATGATGATGCGTAAACGTCTGTGGCTGTTGCTGCTGCTCATTCCTTTGGCGGAGCTGTACGGGTTTATATGGGTAAGTCACTGGATTGGAGCGGGCAAAACGATTTTACTCATCATTCTGACGACCCTAATCGGGGCTGCCATGATGCAATTTGAAGGTCGTAAGGTGATTGCCGATGCGAAAAATGAAATGAACCGGGGACAAATGCCTGGCCGTAAAATGCTGGATGGATTATGTGTTTTTTTCGGTGGGAGTTTGCTGCTTATCCCTGGATTTTTAACAGATATTATTGGTTTTACGTTGGTGTTCCCTTTAACACGAGCGTTGTACCGACGCTTTTTATTGAAGTGGTTGGAGAAAAAAATGAAGAACGGCAGTATTACGTTTCGGCGGTTTTGACGTGAGCTGCCGTTTTCCTATCCGTGATCTAGCGGACTCTTCCAGCGAGAATATAGTTGCGCAAGTCCTGAATGACATTCGCGCGATTCAGTGCATCAATGACAATGAGTGATACAGGTCCGATAATTAGTCCTAAAACGCCAAACAGCTTGAGCCCGATGAACATACCGATGAGGGTGGGAAGCGGGTTCAAGCCCACGCTGCTGGCCAGCACCTTAGGCTCCACGATCTGTCGTCCAATCAACAGGATAATATAAAGGATCGACAATCCTACCCCTAGTGCCAAATTACCAGACATATACGCATACAGTATCCACGGAATCATCACAATGCCAACCCCCAAATAAGGTAGCAAGTCCACCAACCCGATCATCAAACCGATGGTAAAGGCGGATTCCACACGCAATATGAACAGCCCAACAATGACCGTTAATGCCGTAATGGAGATGATAATGAACTGTGCACGCAAATACCCGTACAGTGCTTTACGCAAATCGTGCCATATATCCGACAATGGCTTGCGAATCGTATCAGGAATCGTGTTTGAGAGCATCCGACTATGTCGGTCCCAATCCTTACTAATAAAAAAGGCTGCTAATACAATAACCATTAGAACTGCTCCCATATTAGGCAGAGAGGTCAGCAAGTTCAAAACTCCATTAAAAAATTGAGCGACTAGCGTAGTGACAGCCGAACTGACAGTTTGAGTTGTCTTATCAATGTTACTGTTAATGGTATGTTGGTAATCCGGATTATCCCGGATGAAATGGTTAATTTCAATAATTACATTTTGAATCAAATCACTTTGTGTCCAATCGATAAACAGACTTTTAAAACGCTCAATATGTCCGTCAAAAGTCATGGCCAACTTTATAACTTCTCGAACCATGCGGGTGATTGCCGCAGATAGGATAATTGCAATTCCACCTAAATATACAAATAATGAGACCGTGACAGCCGTCCAACGTGGCATACGGGCTTTGCTACGCAGAAAACCAACCAGTGGATTCATGGCATAAGCCACAAGCCAGGCGAATAGGAAAGGATAGACGAGAGGGAAAAGCACATATATGCCCAGTAACAGAGCTACAATCACGATTGCCACCCATAGAGCACGAAATATGCGATTCAGGATTAACCGGCTCAAGCTTTCACGGCTCCTTTCTTTTACGATAGTTTTTCATAAAATAAATGCTCTACTATACATATGCGGGAAAGGGGGAAGACAAGACCTGTGTAAAAAAGTGCAAATGAATCAATATTTTTTGTAAGGGGTTTCAAAAATTTATTTATGGAAGCGATAAAACATTTGAATGTGTTGGAATAGCCCTCAATGTTCACATAAACGACAAAATCCAGTATAGTGAAAGAAGGTTTAAATATTGACATATGGCGTTAACATTACTCAGCTATTTAAAAGACATATCTTACTTTTGAAAATGTTTACATTGCAAGTCCGTTCACAATGTTTTTACAAAGGAGAGATGTAACGATGACAGCGACTAAAGGTCTGGAAGGGATCGTAGCGACCACTTCCTCCATAAGCTCTATCGTAGATGGCGTTCTCACGTACCGGGGTTATAACATTGATGATTTGGCTGTTAACGCCGATTTTGAAGAGGTAGCTTATTTGTTGTGGTTTGGAAAATTACCTGATAAAGAGCAATTGCAGGAGCTTCGCAACCAGTTAAGCGAATACGCTGCTATTCCGGATGAAATTGTTACTCAATTAAAGTTATATCCGAAAAATTTGAGCACGATGGCTGCCTTGAGGTCAGCCGTATCGTCTCTCGCTTTGTATGACCCAGAGGCGGATGATATGTCGAGAGAGTCTAATGTGACCAAAACCGTCAAGCTTCAGGCGCAATTGCCTACCATTGTGGCAGCTATAGCACGTATACGCGAGGGCTTGGAGCCGATTGCGCCTAAAAAAGGTATTTCCATCGCTGAAAACTTTTTGTATCAGCTGACTGGCAAGGATCCAGAGGAGACGGCTATTAAAGCGTTCAATCAGGCTCTCGTGTTGCACGCCGATCATGAATTAAATGCGTCTACCTTTGCTGCGCGTGTAACGGTAGCCACATTGTCGGATATTTATTCCGGAATCACGTCTGCTATTGGAGCTTTAAAAGGACCACTGCATGGTGGGGCCAATGAGGCTGTGGCCAAAACGCTGGAGGAGATTGGTGGCTTGGATCAGGTGGACTCCTATATTCAGGCGAAACTGGATAACCGCGAAAAAATTATGGGCTTTGGACACCGAGTCTATAAAAACGGTGATCCACGTGCCAAGCATTTGCACAAAATGTCCCGCGAGCTGGGGGAAATGAACGGCGACACAACGTTGTTTGATATGTCAGTTCGAATTGAGGGAATTGTAACAGGGCAAAAAGGCTTGAAGCCCAATGTGGATTTTTATTCTGCCTCTGTGTATACCCAGTTGGGTATTAAGAGAGACCTGTTTACACCTATTTTTGCTGTGAGTCGTGTATCCGGGTGGACCGCACACATTTTAGAGCAGTATGAAAATAACCGCCTGATTCGTCCTCGCGCCGAATATACAGGTCCAATGGATCAAAAATATGTATCACCAGAGTTGCGCTAACCCTTTGTTGAAGGAAGATTGAGGTTGTATACCCTGAATTTAAAAAATAAGGTACAATAGAGGGGACGGCGAGAGATGTACGTTTTTGTCTGTGATAAAGATCATGTCTTTCGTCCTGTACCCATTCATATCTGAGGAGGAAAAGGAACTTATGGCGAAATTTGAAAAGTTTGAGCTCCCAACTGAAGGCGAAAAGATTACGATTGATAACGGTCAACTACGGGTTCCGAACCATCCGGTAATTCCGTTTATCGAAGGTGACGGCACGGGTCGCGATATCTGGAAAGCTTCCAAGCGCGTACTGGACGCAGCTGTAGAAAAAGCATATAACGGCAGCAAAAAGATTGCCTGGTATGAAGTATTCGCTGGTGAGAAAGCTTTCAATACATACGGCGAATGGCTCCCTAACGATACTTTGGAAGCCATCCGTGAGTATATTGTAGCCATCAAAGGTCCACTTACGACACCTATTGGCGGTGGTATCCGTTCGTTGAATGTGGCATTGCGGCAAGAACTGGATTTATACGTATGTCTGCGTCCTGTTCGTTATTTTAACGGTGTTCCTTCTCCAGTGAAACGTCCTGAATTGGTAGACATGGTTATTTTCCGTGAGAACACAGAAGATATTTACGCGGGGATCGAGTATGCTGAAGGGTCCGAAGACGTGAAAAAGGTTATTCAGTTCCTCCAACAAGAGCTGGGTGTGAACAAAATTCGTTTCCCTGAAACCTCTGGTATTGGCATTAAGCCAGTTTCTTCCGAGGGTTCAAAGCGTCTGGTACGGGCAGCCATTCAGTATGCTGTTGACCACGGACGCAAGAGTGTAACGCTCGTACACAAAGGTAACATTATGAAATTTACCGAGGGTGCCTTCAAAAACTGGGGTTATGAAGTGGCTGAGGAAGAATTTGCAGATAAAGTATTTACTTGGGCCCAATATGATGTAATCAAGGAAAAAGACGGTGAGGATGCGGCAAATGCAGCTCAAAAAGCAGCTGAAGATGCAGGCAAAATCATTATCAAGGATGCGATTGCTGATATTGCACTTCAGCAAGTCCTGACTCGTCCTTCTGAATTTGATGTAATTGCTACGCTCAACCTGAACGGGGACTATCTGTCCGATGCTCTTGCTGCCCAAGTTGGTGGAATTGGTATTGCGCCAGGTGCAAACATTAACTATGTAACAGGGCATGCTATCTTTGAAGCTACACATGGTACAGCTCCAAAATACGCAGACAAAGACGTAGTGAACCCTGGTTCCGTAATTCTGTCGGGCGTAATGTTGCTTGAACACTTGGGTTGGAAAGAAGCGGCTGACCTGATTTATAAAGGGCTGGAGACGTCCATTAATAAGAAGATTGTAACTTATGACTTTGCTCGTCTGATGGATGGTGCTACACAAGTGAAATGCTCCGAGTTCGCAGATACCATTATTAGTAACCTGTAAGGAAGGGGAATACCACTTGTCCATTCAACGTAAAAAAATATCCATTGTTGGCGCCGGTTTTACCGGTGCCACTACCGCATTGCTGCTGGCTCAAAAGGAGCTAGGTGATATCGTACTGATCGATATTCCGCAACTAGAGAATCCGACCAAAGGCAAGGCGCTTGATATTTTGGAGGCCGGTCCGGTACAGGGATTTGACAGCCAGATCACGGGCACTTCCAGTTACGAGGATGCAGCTAACTCGGATATCGTCATTATTACAGCCGGGATTGCACGCAAGCCGGGTATGAGCCGTGATGATTTGGTAAATACGAACGCAGGAATTGTAAAATCCGTTTGTGAGAACGTGAAGAAGTATGCGCCGGATTCTATCGTCATTATTCTGAGTAATCCGGTAGATGCTATGACCTATACTGCTTATCAAACGCTTGGGTTCCCGAAAAATCGGGTTATTGGCCAATCAGGTGTGCTGGATACAGCGCGATATTGTACCTTTATTGCACAAGAACTGAACGTTTCCGTCGAAGACGTACGCGGCTTCGTTATGGGTGGTCACGGTGATGATATGGTGCCCCTGGTACGCTATTCCAGCGTTGGAGGTATACCTATCGAAACCCTGATTTCGCAGGAACGTATCGAAGCGATCGTACAACGGACACGCGGCGGTGGCGGTGAGATCGTCAACCTGTTGGGTAATGGTAGCGCATATTATGCACCGGCAGCTTCGCTTGCACAGATGACAGAAGCGATTGTAAAAGATAAAAAACGGATTATCCCGGTCATTGCCTATCTGGAGGGAGAGTACGGCTATCAGGATTTGTTCCTTGGCGTACCAACACTTCTTGGCGGTAATGGTATCGAAAAAGTGTTCGAGTTGGAATTGACAGCCGAAGAAAAAGCAGCGCTCGATCAATCCGCCGAATCGGTCCGCAGTGTGATTAAAATAGTTACCGTATAGATTCAATTTTCTACTAAATCGGTATACTTTTACTTGAAGAGGTGTCCGATGGCCATAGTCATGGCCATCGGACACCTCTTTTACTTTTAAACGGAAATAAGGAATCTATTCGTTTTCTTCCTTATTCCTTTGCTTTGGACCACTTCCCCGGTATAATAGAGTTCATATGCATGGATAGTTACATGAGGATTTTGCAAAAATCCTGACATAGAAAAGCATGTCCCAAAACACTGAAAAGATGGTAGTCATTCGTTGGAATATGATCGTTCTATGGAATAAGAGTTTGTAAGAAAACAAAGAAATGGAGGTTGTGAAAAATGTTTTTTATTCACATTATTGGATCACTGGCGATGGGTTTTTATTTATTGCTCCCCTTCGTTGTGGGCAAAATCGACAAATTGGCTCCTAGCGTGCAGGAAGGAACGATATCGGCTGTTCAGCTATTGAATCGTTTAGCCCAATTTGCGCTGATCCTTGTGCTTGTTAGCGGTATCTATATGATTTTTGCCTGGGGGCCATATTCCGTAGCTTGGATCGTGGTCGTTTTATTGTTGTTTCTCGCCATTTCTGGTATTGCGGGAGCCATGGGTAAGCCGTTACGGCTGTCGCTGGAAGCGATCCGTAGCCAACAGCCTATTACGCAATACGCTGGCAAAATGCGCATGTTCAGTACGCTGCTTGCCGTATTCCTGATTTTAATTACGTTTTTAATGGTATACAGCCATATTATTTAATTATGCATTTGGTGAGAGCCTATAATCCAATGATGATAAATGCTAAATTGAAAAAAACGGTCTGTGCTGAATAAGCATAGGCCGTTTTTTTGTGTGCTCAAATAACTACATTTTTCTTTTTTCGTTTAACGAATAACTTAGCGTGGTAAATCAGGAGTAGAGTGGATGCAAATGTTGCATCCTAAAAAATATCTAATTTTGAAGGGAGAATGTACAATGCCTAAAAGTAATCAACCTCAGCAAACTTTGCCCCCACAGCATCAAGACCAACAACCGGGGATTGAGTCCAAAATGTCGCCTGCACCTCAGTTTGAAAAACCAACTTATAAAGCCGCTGGCAAGCTAACAGGTAAAGTTGCACTTATTACTGGTGGGGACAGTGGAATTGGACGGGCTGTAGCTGTCACATATGCCAAAGAAGGTGCGGACGTAGCTATCATCTACTTGAATGAGCATAAGGATGCGGAAGAAACAAAACGTCAGGTAGAGCAGGAGGGGCGCAAATGCGTATTGATTCCTGGTGATATCGGAGATGATCAATTTGCCAAAAAAGCGGTTCAACAGACGGTTAATGAGTTGGGCAAGCTCGACATTGTCGTGAACAATGCGGCAGAGCAGCATCCACAACAAAAGCTGGAGGATATCACCAAAGAACAGTTGGAGCGCACGTTCCGTACGAATATTTTCGGTATGTTCTTCCTGACGCAAGCAGCATTGCCGCATTTGAAGAAAGGGAGCACAATTGTCAATACAACATCGATTACCGCGTATGCTGGGAATAAGACACTCATTGATTATTCCTCCACCAAAGGGGCAATCACATCATTCACTCGTTCCCTTTCGCTCAATTTGGCGGATCAAGGTATTCGGGTGAACGCTGTAGCACCAGGACCGATCTGGACACCGTTAATCCCGTCTACCTTTGATGCCAAGACAGTCAGCGAATTTGGAGGAGCACAGCCTATGAAGCGCCCGGGTCAGCCGGAAGAATTGGCGCCAGCTTATGTGTACCTTGCTTCAGACGATTCGTCTTATGTAAGCGGGCAGGTTATTCATATCAATGGCGGTGAAGTTGTAAACGGATAAGAGGATAAGGAAAAGGTTGGGGCAGTCTTATGCTCCGGCCTTTTTTTCTTTTCACAGTGGAACATAATGTAGGCAGCCTGTAGAATGAGATTAACTTACATAAAAGGATGGGCAAATTTCTATGAAATCGTTTCGTTTCAGGCTTACCCTGATCATGCTGGTTTTGATTGGCGTATCTGTCCTTGCTGCTGGAATCACGATGGGACAAATCTTTAAAAATTCGAATATGAAGGTGCTAGAGGAGAACATGGGACGGGAGATAGACCTGCTTCGTGCTACATTCCCTTTTGTGAATGCAGATGCCCTGTCCAGTACGGATTATGTCTCTTATTATTCTCAAAAGGCGAAGGAAATTGCCCGTTTGACGGAATCGCGGGTGACCTTCATTCGCAAGGACGGGACGGTGGTTGGCGATTCGTTAAGCGATCCGCGTAAGATGGAAAACCACGCATCTCGTGAAGAAATTCAGCAAGCCTCAACAGAGAGAATCGGACGCACGATTCGTTACAGCGAAACCTTGCAACGGAACATGCTATACGTTGCAGAGCCTGTTGTATCGGGCAAGGGCTTTGACGGATATATCCGTTTGTCCATGAGTCTGAAAGCGGTGGAGGAGGGAGTACGCCGCGGCTGGACGGCTATCGGGATTGGACTCGTGTTGCTATTTCTTGCTGCTGGATTGGTGAGCTATCGTATTGCCCGCAGTCTGACCTCGCCTATTGAGCATATTACAGGGGTAGCCAACCGCATTTCAGGACTGGATTATGACGCAAGGGTTGGTGTGCAGCGCCGGGACGAAGTAGGGCAACTGGGGGAAGCCATTAATCGTATGGCTGACAGTCTTCAAAACCAAATGAAAACGATACGTGACAATGAGGATCTACTCCAGAGCGTCATGAGTAATATGACAGGCGGGATTCTAATGATTGATGCAAGTGAGTCTATTGCGCTTGTAAACCGTGAGTCTGAGCGAATGCTCGGTGTCGTGGGTAAACGGGTTACGGACAAGCCGTATCATGAGCTGAAGAAGCACTATGAGCTCACAAAGCTAATTGAGGGCAGCATACAAAGCCGAGAAAGGCTGCATGGTGAGGTTCATTTGTACAATCCCGAGGAAAGACTCGTGTTGCTGGATGGTGTTCCGATGTATGAGGATGAAGGCGGATACCGGGGGATGCTGTTCCTTTTACAGGATATTACGGCTATTCGACGGTTGGAAAATATGCGGAGCGAATTTGTGGCAAACGTTTCTCATGAGCTAAAAACACCAATTGCCGCAGTCAAGGGTTTTGCCGAGACGTTACTCGGTGGCGGGGTTAAAGATGAGGAGACGGCCCGTTCATTTTTGCAAATTATATATGATGAAAGCGAACGATTGAATCGGCTGATCGGTGACATTTTGGAGCTATCCAAAATTGAATCCAAGCGTTCTCCGCTGGATTGCTCGCCAGTGCATGTTTCGTCGTTCATAGAATCATTGCTGGAAAAACTGAACAATGTAGCTGCCAAAAAAAGAATTACGCTGCACATGGATATCCCGGATGAGCTGTTTATGGAGGCAGATGAAGATAAGCTTCAGCAGATTTTCTTGAACCTTTTGTCTAATGGTATCAACTATACACTTGATGGTGGCAAGGTAAAGATTAAGGTTTTAACGATCCAGCGGGAGAATGACACGGAAAAGGTCGTATTTACAGTCAGTGATACAGGTATTGGAATTCCAAAGAAGGACCTACCACGTATCTTTGAACGCTTTTATCGGGTGGACAAAGGACGCTCGCGCAACTCTGGAGGAACGGGACTGGGACTGTCGATCGTCAAACACTTGATCGATTTGCATCATGGCACCCTTTCGGTGGAAAGTGAGCTTGGATTGGGTACCACATTTACAGTTGAATTACCGCTATTGCAACAGGAAGAATGAACTATAACCTTTTTTACATTCTGTTAACAATGCCGTGATAAAATAAACGGGTGTTGCATGAGTATGGAAAAGGTTTCAGGATTTTGACCAATGCGCCTTTCACAGGTAAACAGGAGATGAAGTTATTTATGGGACAACGCTTGCTGGTTATTGAGGATGAGCCAACGCTTGCCAGATTGCTATCCTACAATTTGATACAAGAAGGCTTCGAAGTGGACACGGAGGATCATGGCAGTGCAGGGTTTGAAAAAGCCTCCAGAGAGTCCTACGATTTGATCCTGCTGGATTTGATGCTGCCGGGAATGAACGGACTGGACATTCTGAGCAGACTTCGCCATCAGGGGCTGACAACGCCTATCATTATTTTAACGGCCAAAAACGGCGAGGCCGAGGTTGTCCAAGGGCTGAAGTCGGGTGCAGATGATTACATCACGAAGCCTTTTGGCGTTTCTGAGCTGTTGGCCCGTGTAACGGCTGTGCTGCGAAGAACTTCCGGCGGGGATGAAGGAGTGCTGTCTGATCAGAAAGATAGCTCCAAAATTCAACTGGGCGAGCTGGAGATTTACCCTGAGAAATATGAGGTCATTCTTGGAGGTCAGTCCATCAGCCTCAGACCAAAGGAATTTGAGGTACTTCTTTATTTGTCCCGCAAGCCGGGTGTGGTATTGACTCGGGATGATCTGATGAATGCTGTCTGGGGTTTTGACTACATTGGCGGTCAACGAACCGTGGATGTGCACGTCAGTTCCTTACGTAAAAAGCTGGAGCTGGATCCCGACTCGGTTCATATCGATTCGATCCGTGGAGTGGGGTACAAGCTGGTTGTAAATAAAAAAAGAAGCGCTTCTCATTTATTATAAATGAGGAGCGTCAGGCTGTCGAGAAACCCCCTGTTTTTTTGCAGGGGGTTTAAAACTGTCTTAGTGGTCTAAAAACTAGGGTCCTCAGATCGTTTTAAATCGATTTTTGTTTTAAAAGATGCGTCTCCCCATATAAAAATAGAAGTGTCGAAAAGTCCTCTGGACTTTCTCGACACTCTGGCGCTTCTCATTTATTATAAATGAGGAGCGTTTTTCTTTATCCAGGGAAATGTCTGACGACTTTTGTGTCCATTTCGTGATTTTACATTTCATTAACAAAAATAGACGCTAGAATCAACAAATGACCGATATGATGTTCCCGTCACTCCAAGTAGTTAAAAAAAGGGGACTTCAGAACGATGATAACGGAACCAAAGACCCAGCCGAGTTCCACTGCCGTGATTGAACGTGAAGCATACAAGCCGATTACTACCTATGTGCCATGCCGGGAGGTTCCGATCATTGGTACGGATATGACTTGTAAAGAACTGTTAGCGCTTATGAAAACACAGGAGGATATTCCTTGTGTCATTGTTGTGGATAAAAATGATCTTCCATTGGGCATTATTATGAGAGATGCGTACAATCGCCATTTTACGGGCAGATTTGCTGCGGCGTTGTTCTATGATAAGCCTGCGGCCATATTTGCCGACCCCGATACATTAATTGTGGATCTGAAAAGCCAGGCATCGGACATTGTGGAACTGGCGATGCTGCGCGAAGATCAGCGTTTTTACGATTGTGTGTTGATTAAGGAAGGAACACGGTTACTCGGCGTACTCACGATTCGTGATATCCTGTCCTTCGTGCAGCGAATGCAAAGAGAAGCAGACGAAGAGCGGGGCGATGTGATTCGGCATAGCTATGACGGAGTCCAGCGTATTCAGCTGACTGTGCTGGATGCAGCTAAAGAGGCCGACGACAGTGTGCGGCTAACCCGCTCAATGAGTGAATTATCCCGTCGTGGCAAAGTAGAACTGGAGGATGTTTTGCTCTCCTATCGTGCAGTCACGGAGCAAATGAAGCGCCAGCATGAGCAGATGACGGCGTTGACCCAATCGCTGAATGACATTGCGCGCATGGCCTCATCCATTCGTGCACTGGCAGATCATAGCGGACTGCTGGCGATCAACGCGTCCATTGAAGCGGCGCATGCTGGCGAACACGGACGAGGCTTCCAGATTGTGTCTCAGGAGGTGCGGAATATGTCACTCCAGACGAAAGCCTTTTCCACGCAGATTACAGGCTTACTCACCCATATCGAGCAAATGTTGCGTGACACCGCTGAACTGACGGATACGAGTATGCAGCAGATTCATACAGGCTCTCAATATATTTCTGCCGGAACACAAACTTTTGCCAAACTACTGCAGGCTGTCAACGAAATTGAAGCCAAAAACAGCGAAATGTCCCGTTCCGCAGAGGAAGCGGCTTTGAATGCAGCCGAAATTGCGCAGGAGCTTGAGCTCATGCTAAGTTCTTGATCATTTTACATACCGTTAACAAATCCACCACACTAAATTTACACACAGCTTATATAATCTTCATATTGTGCAAATCAGGTGCAATGCTTGAGGATCATAACTGCAACACGAAGGAGATCATAAATCCATGAATGATTCCGTAATCCGGATCGATAAGCTGAATTTATATTATGAGAAATTTCACGCGCTGAAACATATAAACCTCGATATTCCTGAAAAAACGGTAACTGCCTTCATCGGCCCGTCCGGCTGCGGCAAATCAACCCTGCTGCGTACGCTGAACCGGATGAATGACATGATACCGGGAACGCGTATTGAAGGCACTGTGAGTATCGCAGGTCAGGATATATACGGCGATACTATGGAAGTAGAAACTCTGCGTAAGCAGGTGGGAATGGTTTTTCAACAGCCTAACCCATTTCCCAAATCCATTTATGATAACGTGGCCTACGGCCCGCGTCTGCATGGAATTCGGCAAAAGGACAAGTTGGACGAATTGGTTGAGCAAAGCCTGCGGCAGGCGGCACTCTGGGAAGAGGTCAAGGATTTTCTGAAGCGTTCTGCTCTGAGTTTATCCGGTGGACAACAGCAACGGTTGTGCATTGCCCGGGCGCTTGCTGTACAGCCAGATATTTTGCTTATGGACGAGGCGACATCTGCGCTGGATCCGATCTCCACGATGAAAATTGAAGAACTGGTTCAGGAATTGCGAGACACGTATACCATTGTCATGGTGACGCATAACATGCATCAGGCAGCCCGTGTGTCCGGTCGAACTGCGTTCTTTTTGAATGGTGTTGTGGTGGAAGCAGCGGATACAGAGACAATGTTTTCCACGCCGCAAGATTCACGTACAGAAGATTATATTTCAGGGCGATTTGGCTAAAGCCTACCAGATGAATATGCCAGAAGGGGTGACTTCGAAATGATACGTAGAAAAGGTTTTGATGAAGGGTTAGATGAACTGAGAGCCGTACTGCGCGAAATGGGTGCACACGTTTCGAAGGCGCTCGATCAGGCCATTGAATGTTTGCAGACCAAAAATACAGAATTGGCTCAGCAGGTGGTCAAAAATGATGCATCCCTCAATACGCTGGAAGAGAATATTCTCGATATGGGTTCCAAGCTCATTATCACCCAGCAGCCGGTAGCGAAGGATTTGCGCCGGATCATTGTTGCATTTAAAATTTCCAGTGATCTGGAACGAATGGGCGATTTGGCGCTTGATATTGCCAAGGTGACACTTCGCTTGGAAGGGCAGCAGATCATTAAGCCGCTGGTGGATATTCCGCACATGGCTTCCATTGTTAAAGAAATGATAGATGATGCGATCAAATCCTATTTGGATGAAAATACAGATCTGGCCTACAAAATGGCCAAAGAGGATGATCGTGTGGATTCCATGTATAGCCACATGATCAGCGATCTGTATGCCTTTATGGTAGAAAAGCCGGCAGAGGCTTCACAAGCCATGCTGCAACTGCTTGTAGGACGATACATTGAACGAATTGGTGACCATGCTACGAATATCGGTGAAAGCACTGTATATCTCGTGACAGGGGAGAGACCAGATTTGAACCAGTAGAGCTTTCAGGTATATAGCGGTTGTTTCTGACCCAGACTTGTCTTTGAGCAAAAGGCAAATTTGGTTAGGAAGCAGCCGTTTTTTTCTGAAAAAGGAGTCTTGTATGTTAAGATAGGAAGAGGAATGCGTAAAACGTAAGAACGTTACGAATGCATTGATGAACTTGCGAGGTGCTAAATGGATAAACTCATGCTTATAGATGGCAACAGTATCATTTACCGGGCGTTTTTTGCTATGCCACCGTTAACAAATTCGAGTGGGCAGCAGACGAACGCGGTGTATGGATTTACGACGATGTTATTGCGGCTCTTGGAGGAGCACAAACCAACACATATTCTGGTTGCCTTCGATGCCGGTAAAATAACGTTTCGCCATAAAGGATACGAGGATTACAAAGGTGGACGGGAGAAAACACCGCCAGAGCTGTCCCAGCAATTTCCGTTGCTGAAAGAGCTATTGACCGCTTTCGGCATTGCTCAGTTTGAACTGGATGGCTATGAGGCGGACGATATTATAGGCACCCTCTCCAAGACAGCGGACGAAGCCGGTTTCAATGTGCTGGTCGTGACTGGGGACAAGGATATGCTTCAATTGGCTTCAGATCATGTCACAGTCGGCTTGACCCGCAAAGGGGTTACTGAGGTGGAGACGTATGGACCTGAGCAAATTCAGGAACGATATGGCCTGAAGCCGCTGCAAATTATTGACCTTAAGGGTCTGATGGGCGATACGTCGGACAATATTCCTGGTATTCCCGGCGTGGGTGAAAAAACAGCGCTCAAGCTGCTGCATCAATACGGTTCAGTCGAAGAAGTGCTGGCGCACACGAATGAGCTGAAGGGCAAAATGAAAGAACGCGTAGAGACACATGCCGATGATGCGCGAATGAGCAAAGATTTGGCGACCATTTATCGGGATGTAACGTTGGACAAGCAGCTGGAAGATGTTGCTTTTGGCGGGCTGCAAGCAGAAACGGCCGGGCCAGCTCTGGCGAAGCTAGAGTTCAAGTCCTTGCTGGAGCGTTTATCCTTTTCAGGTGAGGTTGGCAGTACTGGGGTAGACGTAGAGGAAGCCGCGGCTGACGTAACAGTGCTGGATAAGCAGCGGATTAGTGAATTGGTAGAAGTGTTGGATCATGTGGATGTGCTGCATGTTGAGACGCATGGTGATAATCCGCATCATGCTGACATCGTAGGTCTGATATTTGCCGCAACGGGGAAGCAGTATTTTATGACGCTGGATGTACTGCAAAGCGATGCAGCTACACCTATTCGCGAATGGCTTGCTGACCCTGAACGAAAAAAACGTGGTCATGATCTGCATCGTACGGATTTGGCTTTACACTGGCATGGAATTGAGTTTGCAGGGGCCGAGTTTGATGTGCAACTGGCAGGATACTTGCTGGACCCGACCGATGCAAACCAGACATTGAGCGGATTGGCAGCCAAATATGGTTTGTCTTCGATCCGTCCAGACGAAGAAGTGTTCGGTAAAGGAGCTAAATATAAAGTCCCTGACGTGGATGTACTGTCCGATCATGTGGCGCGTAAGGCAGCGGTGATTGAAGCTTTGGTGCCTGTACAGCAGGCGGAGCTGGAAAAAACGGAAATGCACAAGCTGTTTCATGAGCTGGAGATGCCGTTGTCCCGCATTTTGGCGGATATGGAGAAGCAGGGCATTTTGGTGAACGTAGAAGAACTGCGCGCTTTGGGGAAAGAATTTGAAGCCCAGATTGCAACGTTGGTGGGTGAAATCTACAGCATTGCCGGTGTAGAGTTCAATCTGAATTCGCCCAAGCAGTTGGGTGAGATTTTGTTTGATAAACTGGGTTTACCTGTCATTAAAAAGACGAAAACGGGGTACTCGACCGATGCGGAGGTATTGGAAAAGCTGGCCCCCTATCATGATATTGTGCAAAATATTTTGCAGTACCGCACCATTGCCAAACTCCAATCGACGTATGTCGAAGGATTGCTGAAAGAAATTTCGGAGAAAACGGGTAAGGTGCATACGTATTTCCGGCAGACCGTTGCAGCAACTGGACGCTTGAGCAGTCAATTTCCGAATTTGCAAAACATTCCGATTCGTCTTGAAGAGGGTCGCAAAATCCGCAAAGTATTTGTTCCGTCCGAACCGGGCTGGTCTATTTTGGCGGCAGACTACTCACAGATCGAGCTGCGGGTGCTGGCTGATATTTCGGATGATGAACGTTTGAAGGAGGCCTTTGTCCACGATATGGACATCCATACCAAGACCGCATCCGATGTGTTTGGGGTAGCAGCGGAAGATGTGAACTCCAATATGCGGCGTTCTGCGAAGGCAGTCAACTTTGGGATTGTCTATGGGATCAGTGATTATGGTCTGTCACAAAATTTGAATATTACGCGGAAGGAAGCGGCTCGTTTTATCGACCAGTATTTTGATGTGTTCCAAGGCGTTCGCCGTTACATGGATGATATTGTGAAGGATGCGAAGCGGGACGGCTACGTAAAAACGCTGTTGGAACGCAGACGCTATTTGCCGGAGATTAACGCCAGCAATTTCAACCTGCGTTCATTCGCTGAGCGTACAGCGATGAATACGCCGATTCAAGGTACCGCAGCCGATATTATCAAGTTGGCGATGGTACAGATGGATGAGGCCTTACGTGAACGTAAACTTCGCAGCAGAATGCTGCTCCAAGTACATGATGAGCTTGTGTTCGAGGTTCCGCCTGAGGAAATGGAAACGATGAAAGAGCTTGTCCCGGCTACCATGGAAGCCGCATTAAAGCTGGCTGTGCCGCTCAAAGCCGAAGTAAGCTATGGCAGCAATTGGTATGAGGCCAAGTAATATATTTCAATGAGTAGATAGTCCCAATTTGACGCTGCTTCCGTTATAATATAGGGTGAGGTGAAGACATCATGCCGGAATTACCGGAAGTAGAAACAATTAAACGAACGCTAAACGAGCTTATCGTTGATAAACATATAGATCATGTCACCGTTAATTTGCCGCGGATCATTCAACGGCCCGATGATATCCACGCTTTTGCGATGGAATTGGCCGATCACCGGATTACAGGGGTTGAGAGACGCGGAAAGTTTCTGCGGATTTTGCTGGACGGGCTGGTGCTGGTCTCCCATCTTCGAATGGAAGGGCGATATGGATTGTATTCGCAACATGATCCTGTGGAAAAGCATACCCATGTCATCTTTCATTTTAAAGATGGTACGGAGCTGCGTTATCAGGATGTGCGCCAGTTTGGCACAATGCACTTATTTCCGGCAGGACAGGATTTGCTGGAAAAGCCGCTGAACAAGCTCGGTTTAGAACCGATGGACGAGGCCTTTACACCCGAAATGCTGCGTGTCGCTGTTGGAACTCGTTCGACTTCGATCAAGGCAGCGCTGTTAAACCAGTCATATGTAGTGGGCATCGGGAATATTTATGTAGATGAATCGTTGTTTAAGGCGGGGATTCATCCAGCACAGCCAGCCAAAAGCCTAACGGATAGCCAATTTCATGTCTTGCATGAAGCTATTGTCTCCACGCTGGGTGCGTCGATTCAGGTTGGAGGCTCGTCCATTAAATCGTTCGTTAATGGACAGGGTAAAACGGGCGACTTCCAGCATCAATTGCAAATCTATGGACGTAACGCGAAGCCTTGCGTTAACTGTGGCACATTGATCGAAAAATCTGTCGTAGCCGGACGTGGCACACATCATTGTCCGGTCTGCCAGCCTCTGCGCTAAACAGGCACAGTCACCCCAAGCCCATCCCTCTCATATATTGTTCCAAGTACCAATACTGCGGAGGGTTTCGGTTGTTATAAGGCCCTGCCTTCGCAATGGGAGGGAATTGTAGTGGCTAATCATTGGGGAGGCCTGCTGTTACTGGCATTTGCGCTAAGTTTGGACAGTTTCGGAGTCGGTGTTACATATGGTCTGCGCAAAATGAAAATTCCACTGTTGTCGATTGCTATCATCTCCGTATGTTCAGGTTTGGTGATTGGCATATCCATGCAATTGGGCGCGTTACTATCTCGTGTCCTGTCTCCTGTATATACGACCGTTTTTGGCGCTGTCATCCTGATCTGTATCGGCTGTTACTCTTTGTTTCAAGCTCTGCACCGCAAAGAGGATTCGCAAGAGGATTCAGCGGAGGCCTCTCGGGGGTTGCTTCTTACAGAACAGACTGATCCAGTGAGCAGATCTGTTCTTGGGGAGAAGAAGAGTATAGAGGATACTGATACAGAGTCTTTCCTTAGCTCAAGAAAAGACCTGTCGTCAGAAGTTTCTGTGGAGCAGCAGGAGCGAACGCTATTTTCTCTGGAGTTCCGCAAATGGGGACTTGTTATTCGGATTCTTCGAAGTCCGTCTGCTGCGGATATGGACCGTTCCGGCAGTATATCTGCTACCGAAGCGGTTTGGCTGGGCATTGCATTATCGGTCGATGCGTTCGGAGCGGGACTCGGGGCAGCTATGCTTGGTTTTCAGCCACTGTCTACTGCGCTGGCTATTACGTTATTCAGTGGAACATTTTTGATTGCAGGGATGAAGGCAGGCTTCTTTCTATCAGCATTTCGATTTATGAAGGCGCTGGGTGTATTGCCGGCATTATTACTGATTATGATGGGCATATTGAAGCTGTTATGAGGTGAAAGAGCATGAATATCGGATTAACCGGAGGTATTGCTACCGGAAAAAGCACCGTGTCGGCTCTTTTGGTCGCCAAAGGTGCGCTGCTGATCGACGCAGATGCCATTGCCCGGGAAGTCATGCTTCCGGGGCATCCGGTGCTGGCGGCGGTCAAACAGCATTTTGGACAAGCTATAGTGAACAATGACGGAACCCTGCACCGCAAAAAACTGGGTGAGATTGTATTCGGAGACCCTGCCCAGCGGCAGGCACTTAACGATATTACACATCCTGCTATTCGTGAGGAAATGCGTATGCGCATGGAAGCATATGAACGGGAACAGCCGGACAAGCTTGTTTTGGCAGATATCCCGTTACTGTACGAGTCCGGGCTGGAGAGCTTGTACGAGGAAATTATGGTTGTGTACGTACCACGTGATATTCAGCTCCAGCGTCTGATGCTCAGAGACGGTCTGACGGAGGAGCAAGCTGGACTTAGGCTGTCCGCACAAATGGATATTGAACAAAAGAAAAGCTTGGCCGATATCGTTATCGATAATAGCGGAACACAGACTGAGACGAAGCGACAAATTGATCAATTTTGGCAGCGGAAGGGACTTGCATGAATATTTTGCGAAAGAAAAGAGTCCTGCTCACTTTGTTTGTCGGGTTTGTCCTGATCCTGTTCCTTAATTCAAATTGGATGTCCTGGTTCTATCCAATTCAATATAAGGATGAGATTCGGCAGTATTCACAAACGTATGAAGTGGACCCATTTTTGGTGGCGTCTATTATCCGTGTAGAAACCAATTTTAAAACCAGCAAGCAGTCGCATAAGGGTGCACTGGGCCTGATGCAGATTATGCCGAATACGGCAAATTGGATTATGGACAGCGCCCAGATTCAAAAGGTTCCGCTGGACAGTGTCAAGCACGAGCCTGGCACCAATATTGAGCTGGGAACCTGGTATTTGCATAACCTATCCATAAAGTTTCAGGATAATCCTGTAGCAATCGTAGCTGCTTACAATGCAGGGCCGGGTAAAGTTCAAGAGTGGCTGGATAAGGGAGTGTGGGATGGAAAAGAAGAGTCCATTAAGCAAATCCCTTTTGGTGAGACACGACATTATGTACAGCGGGTCATTTATTACTACAGGCAATACACGAAAATTTATAATGATTTTTAAATGACAAGTTAATGACATGATGAGCCTTTTCGCTTTAAAATGAAAAAAGCGCAGGACAGGCTGTTTTTAGCAGCCCATCCATACACTTTATCTTGTTATTTCTGCATTATTACCGCGATTATTGGTATTGACCTGCCAATTGTTGTTCGGCGATCGTTACGAGGCGTTTTGTGATGTAGCCCCCGATCGAACCGTTCTCATAGGAAGTCATGTTACCTTGGTAACCATCTTGAGGAATGCTGATACCCAGCTCTTGAGCGATTTCATATTTCATTTGCTCCAGAGCGCCGGAGGATCTGCTGACTACCAGATTGTTGGAGTTGCCATTGTTTCCTTGTGCCATTGTTGTTCACCTCCTCGCGATATGGTAAACATATTATGATCTGTTTTGACAAAATTATTACTAAAAATCTACGGGAATTTATTGGAAAAAGAAAGTGGTGAGATTATGAAATGTCCGTATTGTGCCTACAACGGCACGAAAGTGTTGGATTCGCGACCTGCGAATGATAACAAGTCCATCCGTCGCCGCCGTGAATGTGAGCAGTGTGCCAGGCGTTTTACCACCTTTGAAATGGTGGAGGAAACCCCGCTCATGGTCATCAAAAAAGACGGCAGCCGTGAAGAGTTTAGTCGTGATAAAATGCTGCGCGGTCTCATTCGAGCCTGCGAGAAGCGCCCAGTATCCGTCGAGCAACTGGATATGATCGTATCCCAGGTAGAGAATGCTATCCGCAACACAGCAGCCACAGAAGTGGATAGCCAGCAGATCGGTGAGCTGGTCATGGAACAGCTTTACCCAGTGGATGAAGTCGCCTACGTACGTTTTGCGTCCGTCTATCGTCAGTTTAAAGACATCAATATGTTTATGAAGGAACTGAAAACACTATTATCTAAAGATACAGCCAGCGACTGATCGCTGACTGTATCTTTCTTGGGACAAAGTGGGAAGATGATTATATTTTTTATAAAAGTATTGACACAGGGATAAAAATTTTATATGATATAGAAGTCGCTTGAAACGTTGATTAAACTTACTTATGATGGGGCCTTAGCTCAGCTGGGAGAGCGCATCGCTGGCAGCGATGAGGTCAGGGGTTCGATCCCCCTAGGCTCCACCAAACTTTTATTATGGACTCTTAGCTCAGTTGGTAGAGCAGTTGACTCTTAATCAATTGGTCCAGGGTTCGAGTCCCTGAGAGTCCATCCTTTAGAAAAAACGGCAGAGATGCCGTTTTTTTGTTGTTTATAGATCTATTCCCAGTCTAACCGAGAACAGTTATGGGGTTTTCATTAGCATATTCAAAAGAAGTATGGCAAAAAAGAACATCCTTGTTTAACGCTGATTGACATAATCGGCAAGGATTTTGAGATACTCGTCATTCACCAATTTTCTTGGGGCGAATACGGCTGTTAAAAAAGTTAGAGATTTTGAACGCGCGATTTTTTCATCCATCATGGAATGGTCGGCTTCAGGTAAATGAATAACGGACAGCAGCTCTGCGGGTATTTTCTGGCGGTAGACTCGCTCGGTATCCTTTACATCTACATTAATATCTTTGCCAGCCAGAACCAAGAGTACAGGAGAATGGAAGTGACTTAATTCTTCGGTGGAATCAGACCGGAAATTTTTGCCTATAAAGCTCCATCTTTCTTTGGAGATCATATCCTCAGGATCGGCTATGCTTAGGTATTCTTCATAAGAAGCATGTTTTTTCAGTAACTGTAGAATCTCTTGATCGTAGTTCAATGTCTTTTGAATTTCTTGCGGAGTAGCTCCTTCTTGCTCCATTTCTTTTCTGGTATTAAATTGTCCTTGGGAAATCCAGTTCACGGCAGGCGATACAAGGATGCTGAATGCAATATCATGTTCCTCTTTAACGATCTTCGGAATGACCCATCCTGCTTGACTGGCTCCCCATAGGCCGATTTTTTGCGTATCAATCATCGGCAAGGTTCTCGCCCAGTCTATTGCATATCGGATCTCCTGTGCGCGGTCCTCCATGCTTTGATCCAGCCAATTGCCAGGGGCACTATTAATACCGGGCTTATTCAATGACAGGGAGGCATAACCCTTGGAGGCGAACTTTTCCCACAGTGGTTTGTATCCATCATCATATGTGTCATTAATAGGACCATCCCCATGCACAAAAACAATTAATCCAACCTTTCCCGAGTAACCCTTAGGCAAAGCTAACGTGCCTGTTAGGAGCCCTTTGGGTGTCGCAATTTGTATTTTTTCTTCCGTCATTTTGTAGGAATTTTGATATAGAACAATGAGTATCAAGGCAACAGCTAGAGCTGCCGCAATACCCAAAGTAAGCTTAAATGTTTTTTTCAATGGTGTTCTCTCCTCGAATGCAGGTTCTCTTTCCAACTCATCAGATGCCATTCAGGCTCCTTGAACCAAAAATGCCGTAACCCATTATATTTGGATTGTTCTACTTCAAACGCCAGTTTGTGATACAAATGGATAGCCCCTTGGTTCTTATGCGCTACATGAAGCGTCAATGCATGAAACCCAGATTCAACCATAAATTGCTGTGCGAAAGCTAGAAGACGGCGTCCTATTCCCTGGTTACGATGACTTGAACGAATCGCCAAATGATCAATGTAACACTCATTTGCAACGGGGGTATACTCCAGCACATGCATACCTGTCAAAAATTTAAGTATATTAAAGCAACCAAACTGTTTTATGAGCGGAGCCAAAGAAATGGGGGGTGTTTCAGGAAGGGAAGAGGAGGAGGGTTTCCATTTAAGAGAAAGAACACCGATAACTTCTTCGTTTTCTTTGGCTACAAATTGTTTCATAGATGTAGAATAAGGATTTTGAACCCAAACCTGCATTAACAACTGCTGTATAGCTTGATCCTCCAGTGTAACAAGAGATTGGAATTTTGCTTTAAACGATTCGACTAAAAGACTACAAACAGCTTCATGGTCTTGTTTCTGGTATGCAACAATGTCAAAGGATTTTGCACTCATGTAACGCCCTCCTAGATTTATTCTACTTTAACTTGAATTTCGTATTGCAGCTTGTTGTTGTCGAACATCGAAAGATAAGATTTTTCTACTAGAACAATCTTGCTTTGGCGGTTATATTGGTGATGAGCCACATATCGTTCCAATTGTTTAATTTCATAATCAATCTCAGGCTCTTCAATGACGGAAAGATGCTTATAAAGATAGTTGCCTTCTTCCAGAATATAGTCAGCCACATCCACCGTTTCATAACACAGCTTCACCTGTCCGGCATCAGACAAGTAATGCAGGTCATTTTCAAATAATCGAGGTGGGGCCGGGCGGTGTTTAAATAAGTTTCCGGCAGTAAGCTCTTGACCATTCTCCAATGCAAACCATAGCTTTAAATGACGGGGACCTAATCGTTTGACCTGATATTCATCATTTCGCTGAGTCAGGCTATCATGTTCTTCTAACAGTTTGTGAATAAACTGTTCATGCATTTTCAAGTTAGCTATTTCAGCCTGTACCTTCTGCAACGAATGCTCTAAAAGCCGGTTATAATTATCGGCAGCAAAGGAAGTCATACATTCTAGAATCTGGCCGACAGGGACGTTTAATTTGCGTAATAATAAAATATGCGAAAGCTGATAAATCTCATGAAGCCCGTACATCCGATATTGATTTTCTTCTGTATGTGATGGATACAGGATTCCCTTTTCTTCAAAATATCGCAGTTGATGTACAGATACATTCATGAGCTGGGCAAGCTGGCTGATCGTAATGTGTTCTTTCAATGACAGGACTCCTTACTGGTAGAGAATAACTCCACTATAAACCTTAGGTCAGACCTAGGGTCAATAGAAAATATCAAATCAAATCTTGGATAGGCATAGGTGTCGAGCATTTAATGCCCACACCAAGGGGAGGCTGGAGAGTTTACCTGTCGGTGATAACCCGTTATAATCATAAGATTAGTGAGCATAAACAAGATGCTCAGGATGAAGGTTAGAATGGGGAAATCATGTTGAAAACTTTTAAAAAGGTATACATTGAGATAACGAGCATTTGCAATCTTGCATGCAGCTTTTGTCCTCAAACACAGCGTGTCAAAAAATTTATTGATCCGGAAGTCTTTCGAAATGTGCTTGATCAGGTCAAACCACATACGGATTACATCTATTTGCATGTAAAAGGAGAGCCGTTGCTCCATCCGAAAATTGATCTTTTGCTGGAAAGTGCTCATGAGAAAGGATTGAAGGTCAATATTACCACCAATGGTACCTTGCTGCCGAAGACCGGACATAAGCTGCTTGGGCAACCAGCGCTGCGTCAGATGAACTTCTCTCTTCACAGCTTTGACGGGCACGAAGGCTCCGTGGATCGAGAAGGATATTTGGGTAATATTTTCACGTTTGTAAGAGAAGCAGTAAAACACAATGTCATTATTTCGTTCCGTCTCTGGAACCTGACTCAGGATAATCTGACTAATGTGCAGCGTCAGCGCAACCGGGAAACGCTTGAACGACTGGAGCAAGAGTTTGGACTGGACTATCGGATTGAGGAAAAGGTGATACCAGGCAGTGGGGTCAAAATCGCACCAAACGTTTATTTGAATCAAGACCATGAATTTGAATGGCCGAGCCTCAGTGCCCCGGAAGATGACGGAAAAGGCTTTTGCCATGCACTCCGTAGCCAGGCGGCGGTATTGGTGGATGGAACGGTGGTCCCTTGCTGTCTGGATGGAGAAGGTGTCATTAATTTAGGTAACGTGCATGAACAATCTTTTTCCGACATTGTGGAAGGGGAGCGTGCCAACCGTCTGTACTTCGGTTTCTCCAAGAGAGAAGCGGTAGAAGAGTTATGCCGAAAATGCGGGTACCGCAAACGATTTGGAACATAATCATACAGGTGAGCTCTAATCAACAGTAGAATGAATTGCAAGAAAGATAGCCCTTTTGCAGGGCTTTTTACATATATTTCGATTATATACATACATAATCAATGGTTTTGAACTGTTCAGAGGAAGTTAGATACAAGCGATTGCTTGTGAGAATGATTATCAATTATAATGAGTTTAATCTGATAGGGCGGAATAAGAACTGAAGGAACGGTTTGGATGGAGGTTGAGCGGTAGTAATGAAGTTGAGCGATCACATTTTGCTGTGGAATCATGTTTTTATACAGGTGATGGATGTTCGTCATAAGAAGATGGAAAAAGGGGAGGAGCTACGAACCTATCGACTTCCTGTTAGTGCGTTCTTGTATGCTGTGCGTGGAAGCGCACGGGTACGGTTGGATAACAGTATTCACAGGGTAGAGCGTTTCCATGTACTGCATGCTTGAAAAGGAAAATCCTTTTCAGAATCAGTATGCTTTTGCACCTCATTACCCGCTGCCCCTGTACGATAAGTGAAGCTGTTGGAGCAAGAATGGCGTGAAGCTTCTGGACTTGGCAAACTGCATGTTAAAGCCTTATTTCATCAATTTGTATATGAGTTGTTGCAGCAGTTGTATGGGCAGAGCATCGAACCTCTTAAGCCCGACCTTGTATCGCAGGCTGTAGCCTATATGCGTGAGCATTTTAGTCGGCCTATGACACTTGAGTCCATTGCGGAGGAGCTACAATGCAGTACTGGACATTTATAAAGGTTGTTCAAAAGTAAAATGCATACCAGTCCGATTCATTACTTGGGCCAAGTAAGAGCAGATCGAGCAGCAGAACTGCTAATGCAGACGGACGCCACTTTTATTCATGCACGGAAGAGTCAAAATAACGGCCATGATGATTATGTTGTGTTTATCATTGATGCTGGGAGCTTGCTCGGCTCCGACGAATACAAATGGAAGCTCGCAAACGAAGGCTAATCATACAGCGACATCATCCAACAGCGATGGACAAGCGGCAGTGCAAGCACAGACAAGAACGGTTAAGACATTAAAAGGCGATGTGGAAGTACCTGCAAACCCGAAACGAATGGCATCGGATCAGTATATGGGGCATCTTTTGAAGCTGGGGATTATTCCGGTGGGGGTCAGAAGCTATATGCTGAATGAGGCTTGGATTGATCAATCGGGATATCCCAAAGAGAAGTTGGCCGGAATCAAGGATCTCGGTGATTTTCCTATGGATTTGGAGGAACTGACCGTTCTGCAACCGGATTTAATTATCGGTTCAATCGAAAAGAACATCGACAGCTACCAAAAGGTAGGAACGACCGTGTTCTTGCCGTATTGGGAGGGCGAATCTACAGCGGGGCCACTGGATAAATTCCGCAGAATCAGTGAAATCTTTGGCAAGCAGAAAGAAGCCGAGCAGTGGATTACTGAATACGAGAAGAAAGCTGCAGAGGCCAGAACGAAAATTCAAGGTATCGTTAAGGACGGAGAGACGGTTTCAATTGTACAAGTCGCCAATAAATCGATATATGTTTTGGCAGCGAAAGGCGGCAATTACGGAAGTCCGACCATTTATCAGACGCTAAAGCTACCACCTACCAAGAAGGCATTGAACATGAAAGAAGGATTTGAAAATATTTCACTTGAGGTTTTACCCGAGTATATGGGAGATCACATCTTTGTATACGGTTCAGAAGATGAAGGGGCTAATCAGATTCTGCATAGTGAGCTATGGAAAGGACTTCCGGCTGTAAAAAAAGGACAGGTTTATATGTACGGTTCATTCAGCGATAAAGAGGATGAGTTTGTGATGGAAGATCCTTATTCATTGGAACTTCAATTGGATACCATAGTTAATCTCTTATTAACCCACAAAAAATAAAGCTGAATACAGCTATAGAAAAATAAACTGCTAAAAACGAGGGCAAACCTCTGTGTTTAGCAGTTTTTTTGTCGTAATTCAACAGAGGCACTCTCACCTCAGTCGCTTATGGTAGTCGTCACCGCGCCATTAATGACGGCTGTTCGCTGCAACGTCCCCGTTTACAAAAAACAGTGACTATTCTCACAAAAAAGCGACATATTCCGACACTGGAATGCCATATTATAGTAAGTGTTGATAGGCTATAATCGTAGCAGTGAAAACGGATGGTCACAAAAATTTATTAGAGTCAGGATTGGTGGTTCAAATAATGAAGCTGGCAACAAAATTAACCTGGATGATGCTCATCATACTGCTTCTCGTAGGCTCCTCCATTGGATACTTCGGATATCGTACCGCTTATCATCAAGTGGATGAAGCTGCTGGGATCGAGTTGGTGGGTTGCGCCAATATTACGACTGGCCTTATAGATCCTGCCGATATATCGGCTCTGGTCAGTGGAGATAACAGCAAACTTGCTGCCATTGAAGACCGGATCGGCTGGATTGTAGCACATAAGCCTATTTTTAAAGAGGCTTTCATTATCTCCTTGGATGGAAAAATTCTGGCCGCCGATGCCAACTTCAAGCAAAGAGGCTATCAAGCTGGCGATTCCTTCTACTTCACAGACGAAGACAAAAAAATGATAACTACCATGAAGCATTCAGCATATTCCAAGGTTTATACATATGAAGGAACCTCGCTCAAAACCGGATACGGCCCCATTTATCAGGACCATGATCCCACCAAGCCCATTGTTGCACTGATGGCCATCAATTTTGACGGTTCGTTAATTCAGGAACGTACGTTGGATATTATTGTTCAGCCCTTTATTATTGGCGGCTCCATTTTCATCGTGGCTATCCTTGTTGTTTACCTGCTGATTCGCCATATGGTAAGTCCGCTTACCAAGCTGTCAGCCTCTGTGAATACCATTACCAAAGGCGATCTTACTCATGAACCGCTTCTTTTCAAAAGCAAGGATGAAATCGGGACGCTGGCCAGCGACTTCAACGATATGACAATGAACCTGCGCAACCTGATTACTCAGGTCAACAACACCTCTATGCTGGTCGCTTCTTCCTCTCAAGAGCTGTCTGCCAGCGCACAGGCAACGAACCGTGCTGGAGAGCATAGCGTGAATGTTACGATTGAGTTGGCCGATGGGGCGCATACCCAACTGGAGAATCTGGAAGGAAGCTATAAAGCTGTTCAGGATATGTCACGCTTCATCAGCGATATTGCCGGCAATGCAGACATCGCAATGAACAAGGCCGCGGATAATGTCCAGAAAGCACGTCTTGGCCGGGAATCGATGGATTCCACCACCTCCCAAATGGGAGTTGTCAGCGAAAGCATCGGCGATCTCTCAAGCATTATTCATACGCTTGGCAGCCATTCCAAGGAGATTGAGAACATTGTCGGCACCATCGCCAGCATCGCCGAGGAGACCAACTTGCTGTCTTTGAATGCAGCGATAGAAGCTGCGCGTGCCGGAGAAGAAGGTCAGGGCTTCGCCGTTGTCGCTGGCTCTGTCCGCAAGCTGGCCGAACGTTCTGCCAATTCTGCCACACAAATCAGCGAGCTGATCAGTCTGATTATCGCCCAAATGGACAAGGCAGGAGAAACTATGAAGCGTTCCACGGACGAAATGATGCAGGGCAAAGAGTTAATCATATCAGCCGGACGCTCCTTCTCCGAGATCGAGGTCTCCATCTCCGATATGTCTTCCCAAAGCGAGCAAATATCAGCCACAGTTCGGGATCTGGCGCTGATCTCTGAAGGGCTCGTTGAAGCCATTCAGAATACCGTAATGGTCTCTAACCATACGGCTGAAGGGGCAAAGTCCCTGTCAGCCTCTTCGGAGCAACAGCTTGCTGCCATGCAAGAAGTGGAATCCTCCGCAGCGCTTCTCTCATCACTTGCCGAGAAGCTTCAGGTGCTTGTGGAGAACTTCAAGATTTAAATATTTATTTTTAGTTATGTAACGGAAGAATGGTCTAGATCTATAGAGGAGAAGTGCGTATAAACTACATTATCGATGGATTACGGTGTTCAAAGAGAAATAAACCGCTAAAAGACGAGGGTAAACCCTGTGTTTGGCGGTTTTTTTTATAGTGATTTTACCAAGGCATTCTCTCAGTCGCTTATGGTAATCGTTACTGCACGCAGTCGTGGCTCTTGTTATTTTAAAATACAGCGCTAGTGTACACAGGTGCCTAATGCTCATCAGGAATGGTTACGTATGAGCTGAATGAGATTTAGAGTAGCGGTAGATAGGGGTTCGTTCTTACGGGTACAGATGGCGATTGAATTGAGAAGCTGGATGTCTTCTACATATACCCGGCACAGTTCGCCACGTTCTACATATTCACGCACGACCAGTGAGGACACAAAGTTGGCACCATATCCGGCAATAACTGCGGTAATCGCCTCATGAAGCCCTGTGAAGTTTAGGGTGACCTGGGGGGCGGGGGCATTATAGGTTCGACATAAGGAAAATAATCTCTCCCGTGTCGAGCTCCCCTTTTCACGCATAACAAAGGGTTCATGCATCATTTCCAATAAAGAAACCTGCTGATTTGCATATCGATGATCTGGAGCTACCACGAACCACAATTCATCACGAAATAATTCTTCAGTCTGAATCGTATCGGGATACTGCTCAGGCAGTCCTCCGTAGATAGCCAAATCCACTTCTATATTTAATAGCTGCTGCAAAGCATCGTTGGAATTTGTAGTGTTAATCGTCATTTCAACATGTTCATATTGTTGTTTGAATTTTGCAATCCAGGCCGGAATGAGAAAATGAGCCGGTAAATAAGTAGCCGCTAGCCGGATATGACCATGAGCTCCATCACGATAATCTTGTGAAAATTGTTCGATTTGCTGTTCGACAGCAAAGAGCCGTCTGGCGAGTACAGCAAGTTTTTCACCAGCATCCGTTAAGGCAATCCCTCTTCCTAGCGGCATGAGCAGTGTGAGAGATATTTCTTTTTCAAATTTTTTAATCTGGGCGGTAATCGCAGGTTGGCTAATATTTAAAAGTTCAGAGGCACGTGTCACACTCCCTGTAGAGGCGACCACGTGAAATAAGCGTAATGCATGCAGGTTCAAGACCATACTTCCTTTCCGACAGATTCATATATGTAGATTATGAATAGAGCAAAAACATATATTATTTTTATAATAATAATTCATTTACAATCAAATTGTAAGTTAATCCAAAGGAGAGTGGAGCGAATGAATCAAACGAACACGTGGGATCAAGTAGACCAGTATATCTCGGAGTGTCTCATTCCGCATGATGCTGTCTTGGAACAAGTATTGGCCGCTAATCAAAAGGCGGGACTACCTCCGCATGATGTATCCCCCAATCAGGGAAAGCTATTAAATATCCTTGCTCAAATGCAGGGAGCGCGACGTGTGCTGGAGATCGGTACTTTGGGAGGCTACAGTACAATCTGGTTGGGAAGGGCGTTGCCGGAGGATGGAGAAATAGTTACGCTGGAAGCCAATCCGATCCATGCTAAAATTGCCCGGTCGAATATATCGTTGGCTCAGTTGGATGGAATAGTGGAACTTCGGGAGGGAGACGCTTTAGAGCAGTTAGCACAGATGAAAGAGGAGAGAGTTGACCCCTTTGATCTTATTTTTATCGATGCGGATAAACCCAATAATCCATTTTATCTGGATTGGGCACTTCGCTTCTCACATCCTGGCACCGTTATTATCGGTGATAATGTTATCCGTGAAGGAGAAGTGGTTCAAGCTTATAGCACAGACCCTCGTGTGCAGGGAGTAAGAAAGTTTTATGATATGCTAGCTGAGGAATCAAGAATTACAGCTACAGCTATCCAAACCGTGGGGAGCAAGGGGTATGACGGTTTCGTCATTGGAATCGTTAAAGGCTGAACGCTAAGCGTCTCGATTGGCTAAACACAAAGGGGAGCAGTCCTCGTGTTTAGCCTTTTTCTGAGCAGTAGAGAAGGTGGGGACGAATTGTGCGCATAATGGTAAAATAGTACTGCTGGAAGCTTTAGAACGTTTTTGAACGTTTACTGCTGAATTCCTATGTAAGAAGAATGAATTTACATAAAAGCAGATGAAATTTCTTTGAAATGTAAACGCAATCATGCTGATTAGAGCAGGAATTCACCATTTTGTAAAAAAATGAAGTCGGAATGAATTTTTTTGAATCTTTTTGAAGAAAAATGATTGTTTTTTGTCAAGTTTGTGGTACGATATGAACAGTTGGGGGAATGATGATGCTGACGGAAGAAAGATACAAGTTAATAATACAGCGCTTACAAGAATGTGGGGTTGTAAAGTTGCAAGAATTGGCTGATCTGTTGGGAGCTTCTGAGTCAACGATTCGGCGTGATTTGATAGATCTTGAGAGCCGTCAGTTGCTCAAGCGGATTCATGGCGGGGCAACCTTGCTGAATCAGAAAAGTCAGGAACCTGGCATGGAAGAAAAAACATTCAAAAACGTTCAAGAAAAAAATGCAGTGGCCCGTATAGCAGCCAAAGAAATTTTGGATGGCGAATGTATTTATCTGGATGCGGGAACAACAACGATGGCGATGATTCCTTACATTGAAGCTAAAGACGTGACGGTCGTGACGAATGGACTATCCCACGTAGAAGCACTGGTAAGCAAAAGAATCAGAAGCTATCTACTGGGAGGGATGATGAAAATTCATACCAAAGCCGTAATCGGGAGTATTGCCCTACAAAATTTGGACAATTTTCGATTCGACAAGTGCTTTCTGGGAACGAACGGGGTGGATATGGAAATGGGGTATACAACTCCTGATCCCGAAGAGGCGCTGATCAAGCGGCGTGCCCACCAGCTGTCTGGCAAAACGTATGTGTTAGCCGATTCCAGCAAAATTGGAGAAGTAACCTTCGCCAAACTGTTCGAGCTCAAGGAAGCTATACTTATTACTGAATCGATGCCAGAACGGTCACGCCGATCCATCGCTCAGAAAACTAAGATAATCGAGGGATAACAATGATATATACAGTAACGCTGAACCCTTCCATTGATTATATCGTGGAAGTTGATGATTTGAAGCTTGGTGATTTGAACCGGATGAAACGTGATTTAAAACTGCCAGGTGGTAAGGGGATTAATGTATCACGTGTACTGAACCAGTTGGGGGCAGATAGCACGGCGATTGGTTTTCTCGGAGGATTCACAGGCAGGTTTATCGACGATACATTGCGGGAAGAATCCATTAAAACTGATTTTGTAATGATCGAAGATGACACGCGGATTAACATTAAGCTCAAGCATGGCGATGAAACGGAAATTAATGGTTTGGGACCTGCGATTCGTGAGCAAGAGGCCGATGCGTTGGTGCAAAAGCTGGCGGGACTCCAGAAAAATGACATTGTCGTCTTGTCGGGAAGTATTCCACCGTCACTTGGAGGAGACTTCTATGATCGGCTGATTAGCGTATGCCAGCAAACTGGAGCTGAATTCGTCATCGACACCACAGGTGAGGCGCTGATGAAGGCACTGGTTCATAAACCGCTGCTCATCAAGCCGAATCACCACGAGTTGGCTGAGTTGTTTGGCGTAACGATTCATTCAAAGGAGGAGATCGTCACTTACGGTCGTAAGCTGCTGGAAGCAGGTGCAAAAAATGTACTGATTTCCATGGCAGGAGAAGGGGCTTTGTTCATTACGGCAGATGAAGTGTATCACGCAAATGTACCAGCAGGTACGGTGAAAAATTCTGTAGGCGCAGGTGATTCAATGATTGCTGGATTCGTGGGTACGCTGGCTCTTCATGGCGATCCGATCGAAGCATTCCGTGCAGGAGTGGCATCCGGAAGTGCAACTGCGTTTTCCGATGATCTGGCTACTAGAGAGAAAATTGAACAATTACGGCCGCAAGTCACGATTTCAAAACGGTAATCCGGCTGCATCATGAGCTTATTATGCGTGTATCAACACGCTGATCGAACTTAGGAGAGTGTGAAAAATGAGAATAACAGACCTGATGATTAAAGAAACGATGATCATGGACCTCCAGGCGACGACAAAAGACGAGGCGATTGAGGAGCTTATCGCTAGTCTCGAAGCAAGTGGACGTATTAATGACCGTGCCTTGTTTAAAGAAATGATTTACAAACGTGAAGCAGAGTCTAGCACTGGAATCGGCGGCGGCATTGCGATGCCGCATGCCAAGACTAAAGCCGTGAATGAAGCGACTGTCGTTTTCGCCAAAAGCAGTAAAGGCGTAGAATTCGAATCGTTGGACGGTGAGCCGGCAAAAGTGTTCTTTATGATTGCGGCTCCAGAGGGAGCAGCAAATACGCATCTTCGCACACTAGCGGCTCTTTCCCGGCTTCTAATTGATACCGATTTCATTGACAAACTGATGAATACGCAAACACCGGATGAAGTATCCGAGCTGTTTGATACCAAGCAGGCGGAAGAAGAAGCAGCCAAGAAAGCAAAAGAAGCAAAGAAAGAGGCTGCCAAAGCACAGAAAACGCCGGATGTTATCGTTGGTAACCCGAATTCAGACGAGTTTGTGGTTGCGGTGACTGCCTGCCCTACAGGCATTGCGCATACGTTTATGGCTGAAGACGCTCTCATTAAGAAAGCGACAGAAATGGGTGTTAACATCCGGGTAGAAACGAATGGCTCGGAAGGTGCGCAAAACGTACTCACAGCGGATGAAATTCGCCGTGCCAAAGGTGTAATCGTTGCTGCTGACAAAAAGGTTGAAATGGCCAGATTTGACGGTAAACCTGTATTGCAAAGACCGGTAAGCGACGGTATCCGTAAATCTGAGGAACTGATCCGCAAAGCGCTGAACGGCGATGCCCCAATTTATCATAGTGAAGGTAAAGGCAGCGTTGATGAGTCGAATTCGGAGAAGAGCAGCGTGGGCAGCAAAATCTACAAGGATTTAATGAACGGTATTTCTCATATGCTGCCATTCGTTGTAGGCGGGGGGATTTTGTTAGCAATTTCCTTCTTGATTGAACAAGTGGCAGGAGAAGACAATGCATTGTTCCAACTGTTGCAGACAATTGGTGGTGGAACAGGTGCGTTCCACTTCCTGATTCCGATACTGGCCGGATTTATCGCGATGAGCATTGGAGACCGCCCGGCACTGATGCCAGGTATGGTTGGGGGTCTGATGGCTGTAAACTCTAATGCAGGCTTCCTTGGCGGTCTGGCAGCTGGTTTCATGGCTGGTTATGTGGTGATCTTCCTGCGTAAAGCTTTTGCAGGTCTGCCGAAAGCGCTGGATGGTTTAAAACCAATCTTGTTATACCCTGTATTTGGACTTCTAATTTCAGGCGCGATTATGTTCTACCTGTTCGATCCAATTTTCGGTGGTATTAATACGTGGCTTGTTAATGTTCTGAACAATTTGGGAACAGGTAATGCAGTTATTTTGGGTCTGATCCTGGGCGGAATGATGTCGATCGACATGGGTGGACCTTTTAACAAAGCAGCTTACGCATTTTCGATCGGTGTCTTTACTTCCAGCGGTAACACGAACGGTGCTATGATGGCGGCTGTTATGGCGGGTGGTATGGTACCTCCGCTGGCGATCGCATTAGCTTCGACGTTCTTCAAAAATAAGTTTACTGAGCAAGAGCGCAAGTCTGGCTTGACGAACTATGTACTTGGATTGTCCTTCATTACGGAAGGAGCCATTCCATTCGCAGCTGCCGATCCTCTGCGTGTCCTGACCTCTTGTATTGTAGGTTCAGCGATTGCTGGTGGTCTGACGCAGTTCTGGCAAATCAATCTTCCAGCTCCACATGGCGGAATTTTTGTAGCAGCTCTTGCCAATCATGCTTTGCTGTTCTTGCTTGCAGTCGTGATAGGCTCCGTGATTTCCGCGCTCATTCTGGGACTGTGGAAAAAACCGCTCGAAGCGAAATAACGGGTATGTCAAGAGTATAAAAATTAAAAGAGGGCCACATTTCCTTAGGTCATCAAAATAGTAAAGCCGCTAAACATCAGGTTTCTGAGTGTTTGGCGGCTTTTTCTTTATGCAAAGGTGTCGGCTTTGCCTATATAGCTTATTAGTAATTATTGCATTGGAGCTATAGCCTATAAAGCTCCTTAACCAGCTGTATAAACAGCTTTCGGGCCGAAGACATATACTGCTGGTGATGGTTGTTTTGTAGCAGTCCAATAGGGATATTCGGGTCTGTTAACTGGAGGGGGAGGGCGATCAGTTCCTCCGGCAAAGGCATTGACGATAGAACCACTCCAACTGATGGAATCGTTTTTACAAATGTGGGGATCGACGAAATTTGACTGACAGTATAAAAAAACGGCATCGACGGAAAGCGTGAAAGCTCTTTCTCCAGTCGTATATGGTACAAGCAGTTCTTACCTCCGACGATAAGCGGATACTCGTACAGATCTTCGAGATGAAGCCCACTTTTTGCCGCGAAGGGATGATTACGGGACACAATAAAGGCGATGTGTTCGTGATATATGGGTTCAAAGTGTAAGGAAGGAATCGAGTGAGGTTCCCCGGAGATTGCAAAATCCAGCTTACCATCCACCAAAGCATTTGCGAGTGCATCCGTGTTTCCAACTGTAAAATGGCACGTAATATTCGGTTTATGCTCTCGAAACCGCTGCAGAACCAAGGGCAGTACGGTAGCCGCCACCGTTTCAATCACACCGATATGGAGCGTGCCAATCTCCTCCTTTTTCAGAGACTTCGCCTGGTCCATTACAAAATTCCAATGCTGAATAAGCCCGTTTATCTCCTCGGCATATAGTTTGCCTGGGGACGTTAACTCTGCATCCCAACCCCTTTTAAAAAGCTGAAATCCCAGCTCTTTCTCTAGCCTCTGGATTTGGTTCGTGACTGTAGACTGAGCGTAGTTTAATTTGGCAGCAGCTTTTGAAAACGTTCCTTCTTCGATTATGGTACGAAATGTAGTTAATTCTTTCAGATCCACGCATGTTCATCTCCATCGGTAAAATTGAATATATTTATGATTATTTTCAATTATACAGATGAAAATAAGAGGAGTACAATCATCTTATCCCAACGGATAGGAGAGATGAACATGCCATTTGTACGAGTTGGCTACATGGAGCAACAATACACAGAGCACGAGCTGCCTGGCATTAGCCGCTGTATCATGAATGCTTTGATCGAACATTTTCAGGTTCCGGAAAAAGATTACTTTCAGGTTTTTCATGCTCATAAGCAAAGCGAGTTTTATTATAGTCCCGATTATTTGAATGTATCCAGAACAGACAAGTTACTGTACATCCAAATTACAATGGGATCGGGTAGAACTACGGAACAAAAAAAGAGTTTCTACCAAAAGTTAGCGGAACTCTTATCTATTGAATGTAAGGTTAGACCGGAGGATCTATTTGTGACACTGGTAGAGACTGAATTAGAGGATTGGTCCTTTGGCAACGGACTTGCCCAGATGATTGTATGAAGCATAAATTGATCAGATCGAGTATTCGGGAAACCATCGGTGATTTTGCTCCCGCTTTTGTAGGTTATACGGAGGATGTTCTTTTTGGAGATGTATGGAGAAGAAGTGAGCTATCTCTCAGAGAACGGAGTCTCATTACAGTTGCCGCTCTGGTAGCGTGTGAGCATGTAAATCAACTTCCTTATCATCTGAAACTGGCCAAGGAGAACGGAATTTCGGAGGAAGAACTGGTTGAGGTCATTACACAGCTTGCCTTTTATGTAGGATGGCCCCGGGCAGCCTCAGCTATGCAGGTTGCCAAAGAGGTGTTTTGCAAAGAGAAAGAGAGTTAAGCATGAACCTAAAAACTGCTAAGCGCAAGGGATTCCGAGTGTTTAGCAGTTTTTTGGCATGATTGTGTTGTTATTCTGCATTGTTACTGATAAGCAGGCGATACCCAAATAATTCAACTGGCAATTACAGACGGTGTAGAAGTATTCGGCTTCTGTCCGTGGTCTGCGATTGACCTTGTTAGTACTAATCAGGGCTTCAGCAAACGTTACGGGTTTATCTATGTGGATCGTGAGGAGTTTGATCTCAAGGATCTGCGTCGTATTCGTAAACAAAGCTTCTATTGGTATCAAAAGCTGATTTCCACAAACGGTGAAATTCGTTAATTAAAGCCGCCGTGAAAAAGCACCTCCTTGAAATGGATATTACCATTTTGAGGGGGTGTTTGTATTTATAGCCTTGGGGAGAGTCTGAATTCATTCAAGCATCCAATCACTCCTTTCCCAGAAGTGTGATCGTGTATTATATAATAGAAGAAACACAAACGGAAAGGACATCATGCATTGACTTTACAACAATTAAAATATGTCATTGAGGTTGCCAATCGCGGTTCCATGAATGAGGCGGCAAAGCGGTTGTTCATTTCCCAGCCCAGTCTGTCGAACGCGATTCGTGATCTGGAGGAAGAAATTCATATCACCATTTTTGAGCGTACCAATAAGGGGATTTCTTTGTCCAAGGAAGGCGTGGAATTCCTCGGTTATGCACGCCAGGTCGTTGAGCAGGCAGAGCTGCTGGAAAGTCGCTATCTGGATGCCAAGCCTTCACCACAGCATTTTGCTGTGTCCACGCAACATTACGCTTTTGCTGTAAATGCATTCGTAAATCTGGTAAATCAATATGGTCAAGAAGAGTATGAATTGGCTTTGCGAGAGACCAAAACCCATGAAATCATACAGGATGTCAAAAGCCTGCGCAGTGAGATCGGAATCCTGTATCTGAATGAATTTAACGCTAAGGTCATTAATAAGCTGCTAAAAGATGCGAATCTGCAATTTAACAGCCTGTTTACGGCCAAGCCACATATTTTTATCAGTGCCAATAATCCGCTATCCCGACAGTCCATCGTGACCATTGACCAGCTTCATCCGTATCCGTATTTGTCCTTTGAGCAAGGGGAGTACAATTCCTTTCACTTTTCCGAGGAGATTCTCAGTACGTTATCGCATCCCAAAAGTATTCGTGTCCATGACCGGGCGACCCTCTTTAATCTGCTCATTGGCTTGAACGGCTATACCATTTCTACCGGGGTGATCAGTGCGGATCTGAACGGTAATGACATTATTTCCGTCCCTCTGGAATGTGATGAGTCTATTAATGTGGGATGGATTTGCCATAAAAACGCTGCGCTCTCCAAGCTGGCCACCGTCTATGTAGAAGCGCTACATGAGGCGATAGGGGGATAAAAAGTTGGATATAGCCTTAGGCTATAACTAGCTATAGTTTATTGGAGTTACCTTATAACTGAAAATGTATGTTATCTTTCTTACAAGAACTTCACTACAGAAGCGAAAAAGGAGATAACCCTAATGAGCAGCATCCTTGATAATGCATCCCAACGTAAAGTGACCCCTTTTAGACACGATATGGTCGGCAGCTTTCTGCGCCCGCAAGCGATTAAAGACGCTAGAATTCAATTTCAAAATAATGAAATCTCTGCGGACGAGCTGAGACAGATTGAAGATAACGAAATTATCAAGCTAGTGGAAAAGCAAAAATCCGTAGGACTTCAAGCCGTGACGGACGGCGAATTCAGACGCTCCTGGTGGCATCTTGATTTTATGTGGGGGCTGGACGGTGTGGAAAAGGTACAGCTTTCGAACGGCTACCAATTCCAAGGTGTGGAAACAAGAGCGGAAACCGCACGCTTGTCCGGTAAAATTGGACATTCCCGTCATCCTTTCATTGAAGATTTCAAATTCCTGAAGCAAGTAGCAGGTGAGGATGCGATCGCACGCCAAACGATCCCGGCACCTGCACAGTTCCTGGCCGAGCTGTTGCGCGGAGAGAATAAAGAAACAATCGATACGTATTACAGCAATCTGGATGAACTGGTGACGGATATCGCCAAAGCCTACAAATCGGTGATTCAAGCGTTGTACAATGAGGGCTGCCGCAGCTTGCAACTGGATGATTGCACATGGGGTATGCTCTGTGATAAAAACTATTGGGAAGCTAGACAGCATGCGGGTGAAAATGTGGAAGATACCAAAAAGCTGTTTGCCCGCGTGAATCAGGAAACGGTGAAGGATCTTCCAGCCGATTTGGTCGTAACGACCCACGTATGCCGTGGTAACTACCATTCCACTTGGGCATCTTCTGGCGGCTATGAGCCTGTAGCCGAAACCTTGTTCGGCATCGACAACATCGACGGCTACTATCTCGAATTCGATACCGACCGTGCAGGTGATTTCACACCGCTTAAGCATCTGAAAGATCAAAAGCAGGTCGTACTGGGCCTCGTTTCCTCCAAAACGGGTGAACTGGAAGACAAGCAGACGGTCATTAACCGCATTAAGGAAGCGACTCAATTCGTGGACATCAACCATATCTGCCTCAGCCCACAGTGCGGCTTCGCTTCAACAGAAGAAGGCAATATTCTGACGGAAGAGCAGCAGTGGAAAAAGCTTGCCTTCATTAAAGAGATTGCAGACGAGATTTGGAAGTAAGGGTTTAGTTTAGGGGATAAATAGGTTTTATTAACTTAAAGGTTTCTGCTATATAAAAGACTAGGTGAAGGTGTCATTCATCATTAGCCTTGGACATTATTGAAAAAGAGAGTCTCATGAGTCTGTAAAATAGATTGTGCAAACTCCTAAACCTAGTAAATGGAAGTAATCGAATGGTTACGGTGGGGAGTGAGTACGGCGAACAAGAGATTGCTGTTCCTCGGGATCAATTGGATGGATTTGAGACTGTCGTTGTTCAGAAGCATCAGCCCAACGTAACGGGCATTGAAGACCAAATCATGGCCCTGTACGTCAAAGTAGTCAGCATCCGTGAATTCAGGATCACTTTCAGCATCTGTACGGCGTCGAGGTGTCCCCGACGCCCATTTCCAGTGTCACGAACAAGATCATTCCGCTCATCAAGGAAAGGCAGAAGCGGCCACTTCAAGGCGTGTACGCCATCGTCTACATGGACCTACCGACTTCAAGGTGAAGCAAGATGGGGCCATTGCGGACAAAGCGGCCTACATGGTCATCGGCATGGATTTGGATGGTAATAAGGATATATTGGGCATGTGGATGGACGAAAACGAATCCTCCAAGTTCTGAATCAGCGTGCTGAATGACTTGAGAAATTGCCGGGTTCAGGACATTCTCTTCATCTGTGTGGATAATCTGAGTGAGTTCTCTAGGGCCACTGCCGCCTGCTATTCCGAGACTGAAATTGAAAAGTGCATCATTAACTAAATTCGCAATTCCACCCGGTACGTGACTTACAAAGATCTCAAGAAAGTCACCGCCGATCTGAAGCCGATTTACAAGGCAACTACCGAGGAAGGCGCACAGTTGGAGCTGGAATGTTTCGAGGAAATCTAGAGTGTAAAATACCCGATCATTGTACGTTCCTGGCAGAACGACGGGGAAGAACTTTCGCCCTTTTTTAGTTATCCACCGGAGATCCGTAAACTGATTTACACTACAAACATGATCGAAAGCTACCCTGGCAGTTGCGTAAAGTGACGAGAGGCAAGAGTATCTTTCCCACCGATAAAGCTCTGCTTAAAATGCTCTGCCTGGCGACGATGGATGTCACCCGCAAATGGACGGGGCGCATTCAGAATTGGGGCCAGATGTTGCTACAAATTTCCATTTTCTTCCTGGAAACGAGTTGGCGACCACCTACATTAGAAATGCGAAATCCCCTCCCGGGGGATTCAATCAATAAGAGTTTACATAAAAATTTTGAAAGACTCTGCCTCATCAATCGTAAAAACCAAAATAATGATGGATATTTTGAACTGCGTGATTTTGAAGGCTAGATTTTTGTCCTTTGGCACACTATTTTCGTGTTATAAAATATCTAGAGTCAACTATTTCTTTGCTAATAACTCATCAGCAATAGCAAAGTTTTCCCCCTCTCTCACTAGTCAATTGTCTGTTTTCTTTCATACCGTGCCGGTCAACATCTTCGAAAAAAGAGTATCCTTCTCTATGTAGTAATATATAACAAATTTTTACATAAAATTATTGACAAGCCCTTTTACCTGGGGTTACATTGGCAATCATTTAATTTAAATTCAGTGGAAGAACGAAATAGGTGATCCTCCCTTTAGGTCACTTTTTTTCCCAATCAGCAACTACATCACAATTCTCTTCTTGTCGCAAGTGATGGTTGGAATGTAGTTCAATCCAGACACGCGCATGTTATTGATTATCGGGGCATCATTCATTGCGATCGTCTTTGTTGGATATTTTGTCTCTAGCATAGAGGAAAACAGTAAGAATTGAAGAATTAGAGAATACCTAGGAGGCTACTAGATATAGATCCTACCGAGGACATTCAGTTCATCTCCTGGATTCGCCCGGTTTTTTGCCAAGGTAAGCCATAAGTGGCTTGGAGAAATGAGACGTGGTCTACGCGAGAACATTCGAGGGGCCCTTTCGTGATTGGTATAGACAATGTAGTCCTTGGCACCGTTACTAAAAATTCGCATAATGTTCAACAATTATAATTGATAGTGTGAGGACTTTACTTTTAAATTATTTATTAACTAATAAACGGGAGACTAATCGGGAAAAACTATTTTTTGTGGTTTGCGGTTAATTTACGGTGATTTTCCCGAAAATTAATGGTAAAATATAAATATATTAATATATGAATGATTATTATCCGCTTAATGGAAACTTTTTATGCGCTGAAAATGAAGTCAATCTAGTACCTAATACTAAGATTGGGAGGAATGAATATGGAAATCTCATCTTACAACGAGTACTTGAAACTGGATGGGGTAGATGATGGAAAGTATTTAATATATAACAGTTTAACTAACGGTTTGGGAGAAATAAAAAAGGATTTGTATGATGCTCTTGTTAATAAGGATTTTTCTCACCTTATACATTGTGAAGAGTTGGAACATTTAATTCAGGGACAATTTATATACATGCATCCCATTGATGAGTTGGAGACAATGGAGAAACTGTTTACTGCAACAAGGTATCAGAAACACACATTACACCTCACTATTTTGCCTACCTTTAATTGTAACTTTAGATGCTCTTATTGTTTCGAGAACCTAACGGAAAAATCGGGTAATCGTTCATTTACAACTCAAGTACAGCAAGATATTTTGAATTATGTACAAACCTCCATGGAGGCTTCAGATTTGAAGCATGTAGTTGTAAATTGGACGGGGGGAGAGCCGCTTCTTGAGTTTAAGAAGGTCACCCTTCTTATGGAGAAAATGAATGCAATGGCTGCGGAAAAACACATCGAAGTGTCACACGATATGGTAAGTAATGGATATTTACTTACTAGGAGGCGTGCTGCTGTTTTGAGGGATTTGGGCTTGAAAAATATTCAGATTACAATAGATGGTAACAAATCAAATCATGATAAAAGAAGAGTTCTGGAGAACCGACAGGGGACATTTGATCAAATTATAGAAAATATTAGAGAAACATGTGATCTAATTCACATAAGTATACGTTCAAATGTGGATCTCCATAATGTAGATTCATTAGAGGAATATATGGATTATATAATGCAACAAGACTTCCAGGAAAAGGTTAGCATCTATTTCTCTGCTACCACCGACTACGTTGCGGGAGGCTGTTCAAGTAGCGGTAGCTGCTTTGCGAATCAGGAGTTTTCGGGAATCATCCTGAGCTTGTACGAGAAAGCGTTAAGAAAAGGGCTAAACATTTCCTATTACCCTCAGTATGCTCCTGTTATCTGTGCTGCTATTGCAGCCAATTCAATCGTTGTGCAGCCAGATGGATGGATTCAAAAATGTTGGAATACCGTAGGAAACCCCAAGTATACCATAGGTCATATTAGTAATTTAATAAATTCAGATCAACGTGCAGAGAAGTGGCTTGATTATTCACCCTATAAAGTTGAAAAATGTCGAAGTTGTTCTGTTCTACCTTTGTGTGGTGGAGGATGTGCGCAACAAGCATTTGAAAGTAATGACAAGCAGCCTGTTTGCTGTGAATACAAATATAATTTAAACGAAATGTTAAGATTTAATTATTATCGACTTGAATTGTAAGCCTCACCTTTGTCCGTATCTAATCTGTTGTGACTTGAAAGGAGGTGAGGAAAATGCGTTGGATTATTGAGCCTAAAGCACTTCAAAGCTCAGTTGTACCAGCTGGTTTTTGCTGGGTAGATAATAAACATGGCTGTATTATGTATAAATCTTAACCTTAAACATCTATGGCCGCCTGTCTTATGTTAACAGGCGGTTATTTCTCTACTCGAAAAATCGAATAAGTATGTATACAATGCATAGGGGGTTAGATGAATGTATAGCATATTACTTATGGATGATCATCTTGAATCAGGTGAGGTTACTAAGTCATTTATTGGACAAGAAGGATATTTTTGTGTCACACGTGTCGCCTCTACAATCGAAGCTGCAGAGGAAATGGTGAAATATAGTTTTAATCTCTGTATTTATTATCTGAATAAGATTATCTTGGAAGAATTAGAGCATATACGTGGGATTCAGGCTACACCTATACTATTTGTCGGTCAGGTTCATACGTATACAATGATAGATAAGTTATTACACATGGGAGTTATAGCATTTATTGATAAAGAATTTTCCTCAGAACAATTGATTCGAGCTGTTCGAAGTGCATTGGATGGAATCGCCGTTTTACCCGTATCTCTGTTACAACAGCTGCATCACCATGAAGGAATGATGGATTATGTACCGCTTAACAACAAGGAGCGTTCTATTTTAGAGTGGATTGCTGAGGGAAAAAGTAACAAGGAACTCGCTACTATTTTCTGTGTCAGCCAACGGACAATTGAATATTATTTAACTAATATTTTTAATAAATTTAAAGTTAGTTCCAGATTAGAGGCTGTAATTGCCGCAAAACGTAGAGGGATTATTAATGTGTAAGACTACAATTCTTCAGCAAAATAGTAATATAAATATATCATAGCGTGGCGACTAGTGAAATAAATGAATACTATGTTTATTATGACGGGGGCTAAGTGATGATTGTATTTTTACTAAAGTATAGATACAAGTTAATGTTGCTCATCACATTTATTATTCTGTCGAGTCTAATGAATATGTATATGGCCTTTATCTTCAAAGACCTGGTAGACGTTGTTACCGTAGGGAGCGAGCAAGAGTTTGTCGGGACAGCTATTTTGGCCTTATCTTTTATTGTGATAGGTGCAATTCTTAGGCTATTAACTAATTTGTTCCATGCTTCTTATATTCAGAAGACGATGTTATATTTGAAAGAAGTTGTTTTCGGACATATTATGAATAAAAGCCTGACTCAGTTTTCTGCTTATAACAGTGCTAAATATATATCTATTTTTAGTAATGATATCAAGATGATTGAAGATGACTATTTTAAAAACATATTCTCGTTAATTGGAATGTGTATCTCGTTTTCAGCATCCTTAGTTGGCATGTTTCTGCTCAGTCCTACTATTGTAATTTGTCTTCTTTTGTTAACGCTCTTATCCATGTTTATCCCTCGTATGTTTGAGAAAAAACTGGTAAATCGAAAGAGAAAAGTAGCCGATGCTGTAGAGAAATTCATAATTAATACGAACGATATGTATTCAGGATTCGCAGTAATTAAGAGTTTTGGCATTGAGAAGTATGTCAAGGGGCAATATGATCATCTTAATAGGGAAGTAGAAAAAAATAAATATGCATTTTTGAGATTGAGTGCATGGGTTACCTCTATAAGTGAAGTTTTCGGCGGCTTTATGTTTATTTCAGTGTTTATCATCGGTAGTTTTCTCACATTACGGCAGCTTATTACCTTAGGGACCATGATTGCTTGTGTACAATTGACCAATAGTATCGTCAATCCAATACAAATGAGCATTCAATATATAACTCAGATTAAATCATTACGTGATATATCGGCAAAGATTACAGACTTTTTACATACAGAGCATCAGGATGTAGCGTACATTCACAAACCGACGATTAAGAATAAGATTTCACTAAAAGAAGTATCTTTTGGTTATAAAGAAAACAGTTTTAATGTTCACAGGTTGAATATGGAATTGCAACAGGGAAAAAAATACGCCTTGGTAGGGCCGAGCGGATCAGGAAAATCAACTGTGTTACGGCTCCTTATGAAACAGTATGAGAACTATGAAGGTACGATTAGTGTGGACGATGTGAATTTAAAGGAGATTGATGTTGAGGAGTGGTGCCGATTGGAGTCTGTACTACATCAGGATGTTTTTTTATTCGATAGCAACATTAGGGATAATATTTTACTATACCAAACGTATTCAAATGATGAGATCGCTGACGTAATCTTAAAATCCGGTTTGATTACATTAATAAATAAGTTGCCAGAAGGTATAGATACCCAGGTTGGAGAGAAAGGAAGTATACTGTCTGGGGGGGAGAAGCAAAGGATAGCGATTGCAAGAACCTTGATACGTCATACTCCCTTATTGCTAATGGATGAACCGACTTCGTCACTAGATTATGAAACGGCAAATGCTATTGAAGAAACTGTACTGGATTTGGAGAACACTACTTGTGTAATGGTTACTCATCGGCTGTCAAAATCAGTGCTAGAACGATATGATATGATCTTTGTATTCGCTGATGGAACAATTGTGGAGCGGGGAACATTTTGTGAATTAATTGAGCTTCAGGGGTATTTTTATCACATGTATGGGATGGCTGAGGAATCAGCTATGATACGAGATAAATGAAGTTTAGTGAATTAATGAACTTTTATTATTTGTTCTAACCTTCTGGCGAAACATGCTGATTTGGGCGCTAACCTGATGCAGCATATCATGGTAAGCATGAGGCGTGCACTGGAATCCTGGTTGCTGTGAATGACCGGTCTGGTCACGTCCTTAAGCTTTTCAAAGGACTTCGCAAAGGTTCGCAGAACCAATTCGCTATCATTAAGAAGGCTGATGTGATAGACTACAATCTCATTGTTTAACAAGTCTTTAATCACCCAGAGATAAAGCCACGTATCCTGTACATGATATTGTGTCACATCCATTACCCATTTTTGGTTCGGTTGCTCCGCCTGAAATGCTCGCTTTAAGAGATTTTCGATCACTCGTTCTTGAAGCAAAACCTTATAATTCATATGCTGTTTGCGGTGAATCTGCGAGCGGATACCCAGCGTCTGCAAGAGCCACAGTGCCTTCTTGTGGTTCATCCAAACTCAGTGATCGTGAAGCAGTAACAATTGGAACTGGCGGTATTCATAAATTCTTTCGTAGCGTCGATATACCGCTTGAATCAGTGCCTTTGCTTGCCATCCCGGTCGGTATCCTTGCGCTTCAAATAGGCGTAATATTCACCTCTAGACACCCCGAACAACAGACAGAGTTGGATCACCAGGTATTCGGTTGCTAACTTTGCGATCATAGCATATTTTTGTTGCTCTCCTCCTGCTTCCAGTTTTCCAAACACTTTTTAGCATTTCATTCTCCCGTTTCAACTGTTGCACATACTGATCTTGATTCTTGTATTCTTCATGTTCCCCCTGTTGGACTAACAAGCCGAATTCGCCTTGCTCACGATACTTCTTATCTATCGCTTGACCTGATTCTGAATCTCCAAATGCTTGGTAATCTGTGGATAGGTCCACTTTTCTTCGAGATGTAGGCTAAATGGCCCTTATTTTACAGTGTCAGCATAAGTCTATAATTTTCTCCTTTTTTTGCGGGCATAAAAAATGCAACCCTAGAATTTCTCTCGGTTGAACCCGGGGATTTTCCAATGTTCATTATAGAGGACACTTTATAAGCCACAGGTGGGCTAGCTTGGTTTTCTTAATTGAAACATTTCATTCTTCTTTAGTTGATAATCTCCCTTATTACATTCCTCGCCAAACGTACTTTCTCTGGACTCGACTTTTTGAGCATCGTAATAATTTCTATAATATCTTCATCAGACTCCACAATTTTGGGGTCCTCGCTTACATATGAAAACAACTGAACTAAGTTTACGTCTAGTGCTTTTGCAATTTTAGCTACATTTATCAAAGAAACATTCTTTTCTCCACGTTCGATCTGTCCAATGTATGTAAAATGAAATCCACCTTTTTCCCCAAGAGCTTCTTGTGAGAGGCCTTTTTCTTTGCGTAACACTCTTATTCTAGCCCCAACTAGCTTTAGTACTTCTTTGTCCTGCATTTATCTACACCCCTTCTACTAAAAAGTGTAGACAAGATTTTATTGGGTAAACATGAGATTAAGAATCGTATATTTAGCAAGTATTATATCTATAAGTATTATTTTAGAGTATAATAAGACTAATCTTTAAATTCTCTGGAGGAATAGATATGAAAGAAGCTCCTTCTACCTTTATTCCAAGTCCCACTCAACCGTCCCGACCCTCACAACACCTACATAATTCAATAACTGATTTCCACACTCTATCCCAATACCACATGAAACTAGCCCAAATCCTGTACAAGCACAATCAAGTCCAATGCTGCATTATCCTATGTGACTGGGCTTTGACCTCCATGTTAAAAGCACTATATATGAAAGAAAACGACAGCCTTTTCCCTCCCGGATTCCTGTCTATGACTGATCTGCTGCACTTATTACATACCGAAACCAACCCGGGATTGGATGTTGTTGTATTTATAGGCACCACTCAATTTCTTTCATCCCAGTTAGAAACCCCGCTCCTTCAAAAGATGAAGCACAAGGATGTGAGCAGGCTACTGCGAAGAACGGACGACATTCTCTGCCAGTTGTCATCCAGAGTCATTAGCGATCCATCCGAGACGTATCAGTCCATTTTCTGAGAAGCCCCTCCATGGCAAATAAACTTGCCGATTCGCCCTGTCGTTATCCGCTTTTCTTCATACGATAAGAGTAAGCTTTAACGCAAGGAGGGATTCAGACATGGGTGAAGTAGGTTACGGTGGAGCATGGACATCCACAGGAGCGATTTTGGTATTGTTCATTTTGTTGGTAATTATTACTAAGTCTTTTTTGATCTAACAGCAGGTTAGCATCGCTTAAATCCACAAATCGGCCTTCTTTCACGACATCGTGAGGGAGGGCTTTTTATGCAGAATGGGTGTTAGCCTAACATGTTGTCTGGCCCTGCAAGCATTGTTATACTTTACATACAGGGAGATTTTCCCTCAAATATATGACAATACGGATAGCGTAAGACGTGGAAAAACAGAAATTCGCTGACCAAAATCAGGAGGATCGCATGATGAATACGGCAAGCAGTCCATTTCAATTTACGACAGACACGGCGACTCTTTGCTTATTTGATACGCAAGCACTTAAACATCGTTTGGACGATGATCCGGATTGGTGGTCCATCGAAGAGGACGAGCTGGGCGAGTTGAACAAAGGAAATGTAGCTTTTTTGAATCTGGGAGCCGACGGGACCTATGAGGTTGTGATGACAGATCATATCGACAAGCCTACTGTGCGGCTGTTTTTGAAGGTTCCCTCAGGCAACCTATTTATTGGAGCAGGGGAGGAAGCCACAAGTGGTGGACTGGAGCCTGAATGCGTATGGGGAGGGACGTTCCTTTCTGTACAACCGGGATTTTATGAATGCTTGGCGAGCAGAGAAGACAATCGTATTTATCTTTCTTTAAAAAAAGGAAGCGAAGGCAGCAATAGCTTTACAGGTCTGATTCGATTGTAGGTTGCAGGCAACCCGTAACGGCCCATACAAGCCGCCTGAACAGGTGGAAGCAGGAACAACCGAAACCAGGAAAATGGATAAAAGGCTATCCCCACGGCTTACACATCCGTGAAGACAGCCCTTTATCTGTCTATCGATACTTTACAATAATGGCATTGCTGATTTGGCGGCCGGGTGTGGTGAGGTAGGAGCCGTTGTAATACAGCCCGCTGGAAGCACCGCCATCCAGATTCATGGCCTGATAAGCGCCAGCCTGCTTCATCATTTGGGCGAGCTGCGGTATAGTCGCTCCACTTGTGGTTAGGAGGATTAGCTTATGATCCCGACTCATTCCGAGTGCGCTACGGGCGCCGCCGCCTGTTAATATTTTAGAGTCCTTGAAGCCTTCGGCTTTGACATTTAGGGAAACCTGACCGTTCGTGACCAGACGAGGCCCGGCTTGAAGGGCACCTTCGACGCTACCTTGGCTTAAGCGTTGTTCAAAGGCAGAACCCGACATTAACTCAGATAAATGGTTGGCATCGTAGGTGAAGACCGTCCGTTGGTCGCCAGAGCTTTTTTTCAACATCTTTCCGTGACTGACCAGGTAGCCGTAAGGCGTTTTGTAAGAGCTTTTGGTATAGGCATCAAAGAATGTACCATTGATGGCTACAACCGCTTGGTTACGTTTGGCGAGACTACTTAAGTCTTCCACTTTACCAATGGAATCGTCTGCCAGTGCCACGTCCAGGCTTACCTTGGGATGGAGCATAGAGATGGTGACCACCTTAGCGGAAAATGTACGAGACCCGACCTTGAAGCTTTTATGAGCTGTCGTAATGGGTGTAGTGTTTCCGGGTAACTTGCCAGTATGTACCGGAAGCGTGACGGACGTTGCACCTTGCTTAATGCGTACAGCTGAGGTTTCCTTTTGCCATGAGACTTGCAGGTTTAGATATTGACTGATGAACTGCAAGGGGACATAGGTCGAACCGTTATCGGTAAAAGGAGCATTTTGCAAATGGACCGTTTGATCATTCACTTTGGCAGTAGATTTCCCGGCAAATAGGGTGATCCGAGTATTGCCTTGCGCAATTTCTATTTTTTTGTCCGCTGCCGTTAAATTGAATGTGATCCCTTCATAGCTGTTCAGAAGACGAAGCGGGATGAAGGAGTGGTTACTCTGGTCCACATAGACCAGCATAGGTGCTGGGGCAGCAGCGTAGATCGGGGATACCAGTAATAGCAAGGACAGGATAACAAGTGCGGTGGTTCTTTTCATGAATAGATCAATCTCCTTATGTAGTCTTGACACTTTACGAGGTGCTTGTAATTATATCGGGTTTTATAAGTTGTAAATGTATGTTATGCGAATTTTGAGTGTTTAGCTGATATAGGAAGCGGGAGGTTGGAGATGAGCAGGTATGAGACAAGACTTGAGGATTACCGTCGCAGAGAGCGCCCGTCTTATCGTGTATTTGAAGGATTGCAGGAATTGGTGCGTAGCGTGGGGCAACTGCATAATAACTGGTTATATGTGAATGTGGATCAATGGGATCAAGATCCTGTTCACACACCGATTTATTATTGGGATGAGCATTGGCTAGAGGAATGTGCAGAGGAGGGTACAGTCGTAACCAACGAACAGGACGAGTATATTCCCAAGTGGGTGCCGGATCGTCAGGTTCAAACCTGGTTTGAGTTGGCGACCTTCGAAAGTATTGTGGAAGTCCTTAAGGCTGCTGGACAGCCAGTGACGCTTCAGATGGTGATTATAGCGGTAAAATACTATGACAAACGAGATGCCTTTCTGGACTATGAAGAGGTGAAGGCAGTGACAGACCTGTGGTCTGTGTTGACAAAGGTGAGAAACCACCTAACAGAATGAACAAAGCCTGTAGAATAAACAGGGCATACATACACTGGATGGGGGAAGCAAATGAGTTGGTTGAATCATGAAATGGCAGCAAAGTGGCGACAGGAAGGAAAAAGGTATGCCGCAGATGTGAATGAATTTGTCAGAGTCGGCATGGAAAGTGAATGGCAGCAGGAGCAATCAGAGCCAAACCAGGACGAACGCCCCAAGATGGCCAAAGATATTTTTCGTATGATTCGGGAGGCGAATCAGGCTGGTGAAATGGAGCAGTTACGTCGAGAGATTCCAGCCGCGTCTTGGCCGCTTACACCAGCGTTCGAGGAGGCTTTGCAAGCCGTTAGGCCGATAGCTTTTGTGAATGGAGGCAATGAAGTCATTCTACATGCGGGCAATCCTCGGGAACGTGGGACGATCTATGTGACGGGAAAAGATAGAATCTTGCAAATCCCCGGACTGCATCGAGTAGGCTGTTCGCCGGACGGGACTTATTTTGCGTTGGTGGATGGACAGGGGATTCGGATTGTTCGTCAACCGGACTTAAATCTGCAAGGAGAAGAGACAGCACATTTTCAGTGGAAGGATATACAAGGCCGCTTAAAAGCATCCATTCCTGATCTGGAGTGCTTGGGAGATGAGGAGCATCCTGAAGATATATTAGATGAAGTGATTCCGTTTGGCGATGGACAGCGACTTCTGCTGGTTTGCGGTTACGGCGTTTATTTGCTGGCTGGTGATCTGGTGGATTTGATCCATCCCAAGGCGTCTGAACGAAGAAAACTAGAGTTGGAAGACACGATTGTGGATATGGCGCATGGAGCTGTGTCGAAGGATGGACGTTGGATTGCTTACGGTAGCCAGATGAGTGAGCATATGCTTATGGATCTGTCTGATAAGACAGTGCATACATTGGAGCCAAGTTCTAGTTATCCGCATTATGCTCTATTTGCCAAAGATGATCTGGACGTCTGGTACAATGCCTGTCATTTCTACAACGGTGCCACCATTCAAGTGTCGATTGCTGAGGTGGAGCAGGGTCTTGCTCAGAATAAGGAAGAATGGCCGATGATGAATGAAGAAATGCGAGTATACGCTGCAACAGCGCTGACACAAGGATCTATTTTGGGTGATGCCTACGGTTATCTCCGTCTGATTGACAGGGAGGGCCGTGAACTTTGGCGCTATTTTGTCGGCAGTACGATATCCGGGCTGGCAGTTACACCTGATGAAAGTATGTTGGCGGTTGGAACGTATGGCGGTATGCTTCATTTGATTGATTTGCAGAGCAGCACGAAGGACGAATATAGTATTGGCACCGCTCCAATTCACGAGACAGCGCGTTGGGTGATCTGGCGTAACTATGAGCCGTTGCGCTGGTAATACTAATATTCCGCAAATGGTGATAAAAGCAAGTTCTGATAAGCTGAACTTAAAAAGTGCAGTAGCACATAAATACAATGCTATTTTCATAGAGGGCATCTGGCATTAACCCATGATGCAAAATGCGAATAGAGAGGGAAAGAGGTGTGAGGCATGGACAAGAAAGCGGATATTCGTACATCCATGAAGGAACTATTTGCACAGATGGATGAAGCCTTTTTTATGGATGTGGAAGAAAATGTACCGATTGAAATGCGTGATGGGAATGTCGATGAGGAGGGATGGATCAAGTGGAAGCCTCTCCCTTCACAGATTACTGAACAGGAAGTTCGGGAGATGGAGGAAAAATACCATTTTGAGCTGCCGCCCCTGCTAAGGAGTTTTATCATGTCCTACCATTATGTATCTTTACAATTCGATAATGAATCCATTCCGGGAGTATACTGGAGCGATTGTACGTTTGTTGAGTTCCCACGTCTGCCTGTAGGTCAGGGCTTAAAAGCATTTTATGATTTAATCGATCAGTGGTCACCCTTGTTGTCAGCAGGCTACATTCCTTTTGCAGTAGCAGAGGACGACCAGGGTCCCGTTTGTTTAAATGCAGGCAGCAGACATAAGGACGGCGATTATCCTATTGTTTGGTTCTTTCATGAGGACCTACAGCATTTGAATGAGGATGAGCTGCGGATCAGGAGTAATCTGCTTCCCCATGTACAGGGGCTGTTTCCATCTTCTGTCGAAATGTTTAACGTGATGTTTAAGCACATTAGACACTAGCGATTTCCTGAAATGTAATTTTAATGTTTAGCCGACCGAGATATTGACATAAAAAATGAGGAATGATATAAAAAAGGTAGGCTAGCACTCGAATGATGGGAGTGCTAACAAAGTTGAATCGTTTGCATAGCTCATATCCGCTGGCCTTACATAGGTTCATATTTGAAAGGAGATATCCGAATGGAGAAAAAACAGTTTCAGGCTGAGTCCAAGCGTCTGCTCGAAATGATGATTAACTCGATTTACACGCAAAAGGAAATTTTCCTAAGAGAGCTGATCTCCAATGCAAGTGATGCGATTGACAAAATTTATTACAAAGCATTGACGGATGATCAACTGGTCTTTGACAAAGAAAATTATTATATCAAAGTAACTGCCGATAAGGATAATAGAACGCTAACCCTGCGTGATACCGGGATTGGTATGACCAAGGAAGAACTAGAAAATAACCTGGGTGTTATTGCTAAAAGCGGTTCATTGGCATTCAAAAATGAAAATGAATCCAAGGATGGTCATGACATCATCGGTCAATTCGGCGTTGGCTTCTATTCAGCTTTCATGGTAGCAGATGTGGTTACAGTGACTACCAAGGCTTTGGGAAGCGATACTGCATATAAATGGGAATCCACAGGTGCAGACGGGTATACCATTGAGGCAGCTGAGAAGGACGAGGTCGGAACCAAGATAGTTCTGAAAATCAAGGCAAACACCGAAGATGAGTCCTACGATGAATATTTGGACGAGTACCGTTTAAAAGCACTGATTAAAAAATACTCCGACTTTATCCGCTATCCGATTAAAATGGATATTACAGGCAAGCGTCTGAAAGAGGGAAGCGACAACGAGTTCGAGGATTACGAAGAAGAACAGCGTATTAACAGCATGGTTCCTATTTGGAGAAAAAACAAAAGCGAGCTGACCGACGAGGATTATCAAAATTTCTACGCGGAAAAACGCTATGGCTACGACAAGCCGCTCCAGCATATCCACGTCAGTGCGGATGGCGCGGTAGTGTACCAAGCTATTCTGTTTATTCCTGAAAATATTCCGTTTGATTTCTACTCCAAGGAATATGAAAAAGGGCTGGAGTTGTATGCCAACGGTGTGCTGATTATGGAAAAATCTCCTGACCTGCTGCCGGATTATTTTAGCTTTGTCAAAGGGATGGTCGACTCCGAAAGCCTGTCGCTCAACATTTCCAGAGAAATGCTGCAGCATGACCGTCAGCTGAAGCTGATTGCCAAAAATATCGAAAGCAAAATCAAAGGTCAATTGCTGACCTTGCTCAAAAATGACCGGGAGAAATATGATCAATTCTACAAATCATTTGGCAGACAATTGAAATTTGGTGTCTACAACGATTACGGCAGACATAAAGAAACTCTCCAGGATCTGCTCATGTTCTACTCTTCTACAGAGAAAAAGCAGGTTACTTTGGACGAATACGTATCGCGTATGCCAGAGGATCAGAAGTATATTTATTATGCTTCCGGGGAGTCCAATGAGCGTATTGAAAAACTGCCGCAAACCGAAATGGTGGCTGACAAAGGCTACGAAATTCTGTATTTCACCGATGATATTGATGAGTTCGCTATTAAAATGCTCTTAAGCTACAAAGAGAAAGAATTCAAATCTGTATCGAGCGGCGATCTGGGCATTGAGCCTGACGAAAACGAGAAAGAAACAGAAGCAGAACAAAACGACAACAAAGAGCTGTTCGAGTACATGAAGGGCTTGCTGGAAGGCAAGGTATCCAGTGTTAAAGCCTCCAAGCGCTTGAAGACACATCCGGTATGTCTGTCCGCAGACGGCGAAGTGACGATTGAGATGGAGAAAATCTTGAACGCCATGCCTAATAACGCCGATGTCAAAGCGAATAAAGTGCTGGAAATCAACGTAAACCATGCGGTGTTCAACTCTTTGAAAGAAGCTTTTGACAAGGATAAGGAGAAGGTAAACCTCTATACGGCATTACTGTATAATCAGGCTTTGCTGATCGAAGGCTTGCCACTGCAAGATCCGGTTGAATTCACGAACGATATTTGCAAAATCATGGTTTAACAAGCTTTATTACTGTATAGAGCCGTTCCCATACTGGGGGCGGCTTTATTTATCATAAACACTTCTTAAATCTCCATAATAGGTCATATAGCGCTTACAGAAGAAGGGATGGGCCCACACAATGCCGATCATACTCAATACAAAGGAGGGCAATTATATGAGTCTGGATAGAGATAGAAAGGAACTCCAAAATTTGGATCGAAGTGAGCTTATAGAGTTAGTGGAAAAAATCATCAGAGGTGAGGGAACAGAAGAGGAAATCGACAGCATGCTGACCATAGTGATGCAAAATACGCCCCATCCGGGGATCAGTAATTTGATCTACTGGGATGACCGTGACTTGAGTGCAGCTGAGATCGTAGATGAGGCATTACGCTATCAGCCCATTATTTTACCACCCCATGAATCTTCTTCATAGGATGCGGAGGGGTGGTCTTTTGTTTAGAAATAAGATAGTATTAACTCTTTAGGACTATGAGCATTAGATTCAAAAAAACTTCCGTTAAATACGTGCTGACTTCTCTGGAGTGTATGAGGTAATGTTTGTTTTCTGCACACTTTACGGAGTTTTTATGCCTAATTTTGGGATTTGTAAAGTTTTTGTGACATGTTCCTGTGAATTTTGATACAGCAAATTGTCGTTTTTCTTGATTATTTGGTGGGATGTCTTTATAATCATTTTGTTTGCAAGAATGATTAGCGATTAGCGTATGGAATAAGGAGGTTATTTATTTTGGGAAAAGCATTGATTATTGGCGCCGGTGGCGTGGCCAGCGTTGTGGTGCATAAATGTTGCCAAAACCCAGATGTATTTGAAGAAATTTGTATCGCAAGCAGAACTGTTGAGAAATGCGATGCGCTTAAAGAGAAGCTGGGTGGAGGTCGTACGAAGATCCAAACGGCTCAGCTTGATGCTGACAACACCGACATGGTCATTGACTTGATTCGAAGCTTTCAACCGGATGTAGTTATCAATGTGGCTCTCCCTTATCAGGATTTGACGATAATGGATGCTTGCCTTGAGACAGGTGTTCATTACGTTGATACGGCGAACTATGAACCGCCGGATACGCCGAAGTTTGAATACAGCTGGCAATGGGCCTACAAAGAAAGATTCGAAAAAGCAGGAATTACAGCTCTGCTGGGCAGCGGTTTTGATCCAGGCGTAACTGGAGTATTTACGGCTTATGCTCAAAAGCACTACTTTGATGAAATTCATACGATTGATATTGTGGATGCGAATGCAGGGGACCACGGATATCCTTTTGCAACTAACTTTAATCCGGAAATCAATATTCGTGAAATTACGGCGAAGGGCCGTTACTTTGAAAACGGAGAATGGATTGAAACTGAGCCACTTTCTGAGAAAAAGGTATACGACCTTCCTGAAATTGGACCGAAAAATATATATCTTTTGTACCATGAAGAACTGGAATCTCTTGCAGTGAATATTAAAGGCGTGAAAAAAATCCGCTTCTGGATGACGTTCTCGGACAATTATCTGAATCATTTGAATGTACTTCAAAACGTAGGCATGACTTCGATCGAGCCTATTGATTACGAAGGACAACAAATCATTCCACTGCAATTCCTAAAAGCTATTTTGCCAGACCCAGCTTCTCTGGGACCAAGAACAAAAGGCAAAACAAACATTGGTTGCATCATCCAAGGTGTGAAAGATGGAAAACCAAAAACATATTATGTTTACAATGTTTGTGATCATGAGGAATGTTATGCAGAGGTTGGCTCCCAAGCCATTTCTTACACAACTGGTGTTCCTGCCATGATCGGCGCAATGCTTATCATCAAAGGTATCTGGAAAAAACCAGGCGTTTACAACGTTGAGGAATTTGATCCAGATCCATTTATGGAAGCACTAAATAAACACGGATTGCCATGGCAAGAGAACTTTACGCCAACGTTGCTTGATTGAGGTCTGCGATGAATATTGATATTACAGGACTTCCATCACCTTGTTATCTTGTTGACGAAAGACTTCTTGTCAAAAACCTTGAGGTTTTAAATTCCGTTCAAGAGCGGACAGGCTGCAGTATTTTGCTCGCTCTTAAGGGATTTTCGATGTTTTCGACCTTTCCTCTGGTTGGCAAATACTTAAAAGGCGTAACCTCCAGTTCGTTGTTCGAAGCACGACTTGGTCGCGAAAAAATGGACAAAGAGGTTCATGTATACGCACCTGCTTATGTTGACAGTGAATTTGATGAGCTATTGGAGTATGTTGACCATATTGTTTTCAACTCCTTTGATCAACTGAAACGCTACAAAAGCAGAGTGCAAGGCGTAACTTCCAAAAAAATTGACATTGGCATTCGGGTTAATCCGGAATATTCGGAAATCGAAACGCCGCTGTATGATCCTTGCTACAACAACTCCAGAATGGGTGTGACCCTGGCTAACTTTAGACCTGAGGATCTGGATGGCGTGGACGGTATTCATTTTCATACGATGTGTGAACAGAATTCAGATACGCTAGAGCGCACCATTAAAGTCGTGGATGAGAAATTCGGGCCATACATTAAGAACATGAAATGGCTCAATTTCGGCGGCGGTCACCATATTACCAGAGAAGACTATGATCTGGACACGCTGGTACGCTGTATTCAATATTTTCAGGATAAATATGGTGTGCAGGTTTATCTGGAGCCAGGCGAAGCTATTGCTTTGAATACTGGATATCTGGTTGCTACAGTCCTAGATACGATGAAAAACGGAATGGATATTGCCATTCTGGATACTTCGGCTGAATGTCATATGCCTGACGTGCTGGCTATGCCATATCGCCCGAACATCATTGATGCAGGCCAGCCTGGCGAGTATGCTTACACCTACAGACTTGGTGGACTTACGTGCTTGGCTGGAGATGTGATTGGTGACTATTCCTTTAAAGAGCCATTGAAGCCGGGAGACAAGCTTGTATTCTGCGACATGGCCCATTACACGATGGTCAAAAACCATATGTTCAACGGAGTCAACCTGCCAGCCATCGCCAGCTACAACGACGAAGAAGGCATTAAGGTAATCCGTCAGTTCTCCTACGAGGACTTTAGCTCTCGTTTGTCGTAAGAATAGGTTACTAATATACTGCAATCCAAAAAGCCTCGCCCCTAAAATTAGGAGTGAGGCTTTATTGTATAGGAAACTGAATTAGTATCTTTATTCCTCAATTTTAGCGGAAATCTTGTACCAGAACAATTGACCGATTTCGTAGCCTGGCACTCCCACTTCTAAGTAGTACTCTTTGCCAGCCTCAAGTTTTTTACCTAAAGTATTCTGTCCTTCTTCTGTTGTTTTAATCATATGACCATCGCTATCTGTTAGAGTCAATTTTAACCATGCATTAGGATATTTATCCCCTTCAATTTTAAAATCAACCCACTTTGTCTGAAAAGCCTTAAATTTATAAATATCGTAAGTATCGTAGTCTCTTCCTTCAATGAGTTCCCCTATGGTTCCGTATATATCACTACCTAGCCAAACTTCGCTGGCCTTATCATACCAATTGTTAGGCTCCCTGTCAGTTCCATTACCGAAGAGTTGATTGGATACCTTTGCAACTGGTACAGAATCTGCTTCTGCGGCTAAAGCGACACTGGCAGTAGTACTCAGCATTAGTGTAAGACCTAATGAAGCTAATAACGTTTTTTTCATAAATAAGAGTCCTCACTTTTTTTGGATTTACATTCATTTACATGAATATATTGGTGATTTAATTTTGGGGCTATTATTCTATATCATTCACTAGATAATCATATACACAAAAGAAATAATAATATGTGAGTACAATTGTTATAAGATGGTGATTGTTTCCATCATAGGTGTACAAACGAGCCATAAGAAGAAGATATGAACGTAAACCGTCAGTTCTTCTACGACGATATAGCTACATTTGTCATAAGGCAATAGGTGTTCAAAGATATAAAAACGTGGTCCTTGTAAAGAGGATCACGTTTTTTGTTATGCTTCAACTTTACTAATTGATTTGTTTAATCGTGGAAGAAACTCTATAGTCGAACAATTGACCAACATCGGCATCAGTTGCTTCTACTAACAAGTAGTAAGTCTCTCCAGCTTTAAGATTTAAACCTAAACGGTATTGACGTTCTTCTGCACTTCTTTTGACGCTTCCTTTACTGTCAGCCACACTAAGCCTCATCCATGCTTTGGGATATATTTCTCCTTGAATATTAAATTCGTAGAATCCAGACTGAGAAGCTGTAAACTTATAATAATCGACAAAGTCATAATAGCCTGCATATCCTCCAGGAATTTTTCTTCCTAAGCTCCCATAGATATCGATTCCATCCCCTACTGTTATTTCACTGGTAATTTCATCAAACCAGTTATTAGGCTCTGTGTCGGCGTACCATGAATTAGAAGGCTGAATAGATTCCTTTTGTAATGCGGGTGCTGCTTCTTGAGCAGATGCAACGGCGGTGGATGTGCTTAATAGAAGTGCAAGACCTAGTGTAGAAAAAACTGCCTTTTTCATTTAATAATCTCTTCCCTTCTTATATTTTGGGATTTAAACGAATATATATAACCAATCCCATCCATTATTATATATTAAATCCCAATAAAATGGAATAAAAATGGAACTATAAACAAAAATATATATTTTTTTGTCACAATTATACTTTTTTACAAATTTATTCACTAAACTTCAATTAAGAGTTAGCCAACTTACTGTATACTATAAAATCCCGTCTTAATATGCTGTCGTGAAAAGGGGCATCCTATTTTAGGAGTAACACAAGCTATGTTATACTCCATAATTGGAGGTGAAAAATATATGTTCGATCCGACGGTTTTTGATAATTTAAAAGTGGCCATGGAAAATACAGTATACGATCTGGATAATCTAGATTCACGTATTGACATTACGCAGCGAATCGACAGATTGGAAATGTCTGTGATGTCACGTGAATTTGCTGTCCAATTCAGACTGAGAGAACACCCGAGTGTGACAGCAGAGATTCAACTGAAGGCAGATTTAAACAACTTGGCTGCGGAAATTTTGGAAATCAAAGATCAAATTCCGGGATGTGTCTTGTTGCTGAGTTTTTACATGGAAATTCGTGAAATTGAGTCACAATGCAGCCAGATTGAAAAAATACTGACCGAAATTTGGAAGCCCGATCTTCGACCGGTACAAACGCTTAGTCAGATTTACGGAGAGAAGACGTCTACATACCAAAACAGGATTGAACTCCGATTTTCCAGACAAATTAACGAAGATCAGATGGAAGACATTCCAGAGCTGTTGGAACACATATTGCTGACGCTTATGGAATTAAACAAGGTCTAAAGGGTTAGAGTCCCTAATGTAAATGACATTAGTGGACCAACAAGTTAACGTTAGAGGAGTTGAAAGTATAAATGAATGAACTTGAATTCTCTCAAGTATATGCGATTATGGAGGCTTCTTTTCCTGAAACGGAATGCAGGACATTTGAGTCACAGAGGGCTCTGCTTCATCATCCATGTTATCGTTTACTTACCCAAAAGGACGAACAAGGGCAAACAATTGCTTTTCTGGCAGGATGGGAGTTTACAGATTTTCGGTTTGTAGAGCATATTGCCGTAGATTCGGCTATACGAGGTGGTGGGTTAGGTAAAGAGCTTATGAGCAAGTTTATTTCACAGTCCGATAAACCGGTAGTACTGGAGGTTGAGCCACCAGTGGATGAGTGGACCCGGAGAAGAATTGGTTTTTATGAACGTTTGGGATTTCATCTGAACCATTTTGACTATGTACAGCCTCCTTTAAGAGAAGGACAGGCTGATCTGCGGCTTCAAATAATGAGCTATCCAGGTGCGCTGGCTGAACAGGATTTTGCTCCGTTTAAAGAGATCTTATACACCGAGGTCTATGGATTAAATAAGAAGATTGTATAGCTAATGGTGCTTCAATACCGTTCATGTTTTGTCCATACCATTACAAATTCTTTCTCGTCAGTTTCGGTATCAACAGATTCCGCTTGAATGGTAAATCCATTTTTAGTATAGAAGTTAAATGCTTTCGTGTTCGACTGGTATACCTTTAATTGAATCTCATTATGTTGCTTCTTCACCCAATCTAGTAGTAACTTGCCATAGCCTTTTCTTTGAGAATCAACACGTATAAACAGAGCTGCTAAGTATCCATCCAACATGGAGACGAAGCCGCCAATGCTATGATCATCTTGTAGGATAACGTAGTTTTGAGCGAGAGGAAGGTACCTGTTTTCCATCTCGGTAACTTGTGATGCCCAATACTGTGGAGCAATAAAATGATGGGCTTCTATGGAAGCATCTAGCCAGATGGCTGCCAACTCGTTGAGCTCTTCCACATTTGCGGGTCTAATCGACATCGTATCTCCTCTTTCACAGTGCAGTATGTAATCTTATAGATGATGCTGAAATAAAAAAGACCGTCCGAGGACGGTCTTTCTACCCGTGGCGCTTATTTAAAGCTTTGATCCGTATCCCGCGCCTCCGTCAACTCTGTAAATTAGAGAATAACGGACCGGGTAAGGGATACGCTCAACATGTGATTATTGATGTTGACGCACCTCCTTTCCTGATGGACCCATTTTACCATATCTGGTTTGTGATATCCAGTGATTTTCTTATATTTACGGAAATGATTCATAGAAAATATAATATAAAAATAGCTTGATTTTATGTTCTATGGAAGATATAATCTAAATTACCGTGATTGAAAAACATCGGTGTGAATACATAATATGCGGTCGTGGCGGAATTGGCAGACGCGCACGGTTCAGGTCCGTGTGGGCTAACCCCCCGTGGAGGTTCGAGTCCTCTCGACCGCATCATAGCCTAACATTTACAGGTTCTTGGATTGGCTGGATGCCACCAAGAGCCTGTTTTTATATGGTTAAGATGCGCCTACCATTATAACTTTTTTATTTATACTGAAATATATATTTAATATAGTCTTTTGCACTCTGATCAATGTCTTCGTCGCTTGCTTGAAACGAGGCTCCGAAGACAGCGAAATAGGGTAATGTTATGGCGCCAACATGCACTGCGCTTGCCTTAAAAGGTGCTATAACTTCATCTACAGTAAAAGAAACGGAACCAGTAGGTAAGTAATTTTCTTTTTTATCGCCAATGGACATGGCTATCCCTAGCTTCTTTCCTTTTAACTTATCACCCTTTGAACCATAAGCCCATCCATGGGTAAAAACATCATCGAACCACTTTTTTAATAAAGGAGGGTAACTATACCAATACAAAGGGAATTGAAATATGACATTATCGTATGCTTCAAGTAGCTGTTGTTCTTTCAAAACATCAATGCTCCAGTTTGGATACTCTTTATAAATCTCATGAATTGTAATTTCATTGGTATATTGAAGTAATTCTCGTTTCCATCTGTTATTTACTCTAGAATCTTCGATATTGGGATGAGCTAAAATCACAAGAGTTTTCATCATAAATCACCTTTCTTACGTAACATAATTGCCTTTGTAGATGCTCTATTATTATTCTGTATGCTTCAAAAAAAGTAAATACACACAATAAAGTAAGATAGTTACTTGAAAGTATGCATTGGACTTAAAGTGAAGATATGCGATTATAGAATTAATTAGATAAACTTTGTTATTTTTAGCGTTGAAGAGGTGGTATTATGAAACAATATAATTTAGGCATAGAAGCAACACTTGAGATCATCGGAGGTAAATGGAAATCATTAATCATATGTTTATTAATGTCTGGTAGAAAAAGGACAAGTGAATTACAGCGTAGTATTTCAGGCATTTCTCAAAAGGTTCTTATACAGCAACTTCGCGAACTTGAAAAGGATGGTATCATAGGTAGACATGTGTATAATCAAATGCCTCCAAAAGTAGAGTATTATATAACGGAATATGGAATTACAGCAAATGAAATTATTGACTTAATGTGTTCTTGGGGGAGAGCTAATATCATAATAAGACAACAGCAAGGAGAAGATGTGATGTTGTTAGAAAATGATTCAAAATGAATAGTGGAGTAAAAAAGCGTTGCAGGACTATGATGTTTACGGTAGTTTTCTTCGGCTGTCTTCAAGTGTTATGTTATGTGTTGAGCCGCAAGCTGATTTGCTATATAGTTATGACTGGACAACCATTACATCCATATTAAATGAATGCTAAAGTAGGGGGACCCTTGCAATGATTATTAAACCGAAAATCCGTGGTTTTATATGTACGACTGCACATCCTGCAGGATGCGCGGCTCATGTTAACCGTCAGATCAACTACATCAAAGAAAGCACATCAATACAAGGAGCTAAAAAGGTGCTTGTGATCGGAGCATCTACTGGATACGGGCTGGCTTCTCGTATTGCTGCGAGCTTCGGTCTGGGAGCGGACACCATAGGGGTATCCTATGAACGTCCTGCATCAGAGGGGCGCACGGCTTCAGCAGGCTGGTATAATACGGTAGCCTTTGAAAGAGCGGCCAGAGCAGCTGGCTACATAGCGGAAAGCATTAATGGAGATGCTTTTTCTCATGAAATTAAGCAGGAGACGTTGAAGCTGGTAAAGGAAAAGCTGGGCAAGGTAGACCTGATTGTATATAGTGTCGCTTCACCGCGACGGACACATCCCGATACGGGTGAAACCTTTAATTCCGTTCTCAAGCCTATCGGACAGTCTTTTTCTAATAAAACAGTGAATACGAATACAGGTGTTGTATCAGAAATTACGCTGGAACCGGCTACGCAGGAGGAAATTGAGAATACCATCACGGTAATGGGTGGCGAAGATTGGTCCTTGTGGCTGAAAGCGTTGGAAGAAGCTGATCTGCTGGCTGAAGGGGTAACCACACTGGCTTACTCGTATATTGGTCCCGAAATTACGGAGGCTATCTATCGTAAAGGAACCATTGGCCAAGCTAAAAATGATTTGGAAGCTACAGCACATACTTTAACAAAGCAACTGGAGCGTTATCATGGAAAAGCTTACGTTTCTGTGAATAAAGCTTTGGTTACACAATCCAGTTCGGCTATTCCAGTCGTACCTTTGTATATTTCTTTGCTGTTTAAGGTCATGAAGGAAAAGGGACTGCACGAGGGATGTATTGAGCAGGCACAACGTCTGTTCGAGACGCTATACAGTGGGTCCACTGTGGAAACGGATGAAGAAGGACGCATCCGTCTGGATAACTGGGAAATGAGAGACGATGTGCAGCAGGCTGTCAAAGCAGCTTGGTCCGAAATCACTACAGAAAATGTATCTGAATTGGGTGATCTCGAACAATATCGTCTGGATTTCCTCCAATTATTTGGATTCGGGTTTGATGAAATTGATTATGAATTAGACGTTACTCCATAGGTTGATACACTTTCATAAGTGATATTTGTAAAACAAAAACGGGTACTCTCAAGCGATACAATTGCTTAAGAGACCCGTTTTTTATGTGTATTGGCAAAAAAACAAGTTGCACTCGTTTCACTAACGGGATTTATCGAGAATTAGATGTGGAAAGTGACTTACGGTGCAGCAAGCGAAAAACGGCAATGGTAATGACAATTCCCACAACGCCAAAGACTGCAACAGAAGTCAGGGCCCGATAAGCTTGCCAGCCGAACAAAAAAGCAATACCACTGCCAAACGTTGTACCTGCCAATAACCCAAGTGCGCAGGCAATATCCGTTCCAAATTTCATAAACATGTTCCTTTCGAATGTGTAAATTAAAAAGCAACTTGTACTTTTTCGCTGGACTTGGACACATACTTGTGCGTACAATTAAATAGTAATCGTTTTCAAACGGAATCTATTAATCATTATGGAGCATTCTTGTGCAAATTATTCCTTTTTCAGGAGGCTGATGAAATGAATATGAATGAACAGATCAAGCTGTGGAACGAAGAGGCGCAGGCTAGTAACGCTGATCATCCTCACCGAAAGGTTGAATTGTTTATTGAGGTACGGGATGGAGCACTGGACTCTGTTGCCCCTTATCTGAATCAACAGGTTTATCGTCATGTAACTCTGGTAGAAGATGAGTATACTTCGGTGGCGGCTGGAACAAAAGTGGCTGAGCTGATTCGTGAGGCAGGTTTGACAGTTGATGTAGTTCTCTTACCTCCGAATGCTGTAGGGGATGTGATTGCTGATGAAACCTACATTATGAAAGTGCTGCTGGGTGTGGCGGATAAGAGTCAGGCTGTACTTGCTGTAGGCTCTGGCACGATTCATGATCTGGTTCGCTTCGTATGTTATAAAATGAATCGTCCGTTCTTGTCAGTACCGACGGCTGCTTCGGTGGATGGTTTTACCTCCGCAGGCGCACCACTAATTGTGGATGGCAGCAAGCAGACATTCCAAGCAGTTCCGCCAGAGGCGATCTTTGCTGATTTGTCCGTGCTGGCAAATGCGCCACAGACGATGACTGCGGCCGGTTTTGGCGATATGCTCGGTAAGTTCACCTCACTAGCGGACTGGCATGTTTCCAGAGATTTGGGAAACGAGCCATATTCACCTGTGGCTAATCGCATTACCGAGGAGGCTTTGCGTGCCTGTATAGAACATGTCAATGAGATTGCGGCAGGTAGCAAGGCTGGGGTCGAGGTATTGATGAATGCGCTGATTGCATCCGGTATTTCGATGCTGATGATAGATCATTCTCGTCCAGCGTCAGGGGGAGAGCACCATATTTCCCACCGAATTGAAATGGATTTTATCGCAGAGGGACGCAAGCAAGTTTTGCATGGTGCCAAAGTAGGCGTAGCATCCGCATTGCTGTCTGACCTGTACAGGGATTTAGCAGCCAGTCAGGATGTAGAGGCATTTAAGGTGTATCGGGAATTGCCTACGTCGGAGCAGATGCGTGCATGGCTGGCTCAGGTCGGAGGCCCATCTACCATTGCCGAGCTCGGGGTTACGGAGGAACAGCTTGCTCGTGCATTGCGCACGGCTCATACCTTGCGTGATCGCTATACAGGACTTAAGTATATGAATGAACATCAATTGCTTCGTTCGTAATGTGCAACCTCTACACAAATTGTCCTTAGATATTCGGCCAGTTATGTGTGGCAAGGAAGGGATAAGTGAATGGGTTTACACCTCCAGCAGCAATACGCCGATATCCTGTTCCTGTAACATTTGTATGTACAAATGAACGGTATGCTATAATCGTGGAATATGAACAGGTACACGATATTGCAAATACGGAGGAAATTATGGCGCCCAAATATATACAAGTTAAACAGGAAATTTTGTCCTGGATTCATTCATCCAAACTGGAACCACAAAGCCAACTCCCATCTGAGCATGAAATGTCTGAACAATTTGCCGTTAGTCGGCAAACGGTGCGTCAGGCGCTGGGTGAGCTGGTGCAAGAAGGTTGGCTGTTGCGGATGCAAGGCAAGGGGACCTTTGTCGCGACACGGGACAGCAAGCAGCCCGAAGATCCAAAGACGATTGGAGTCATTACAACCTATATATCGGATTATATTTTCCCATCCATTGTACAGGGAATCGAATCCAAATTGAGTCGTCAGGGCTATAAGATGCTGCTGTCAAGCACAGGTAATGACCCTGAGCAAGAGAGTCAGTGCCTGGAGATGCTGTTGAGTCAACCGCTGAGCGGAATTATTATCGAACCGACCAAAAGTGGAGAGCGTAACCCCAATCTGAACTATTATTTAACCGTGGAAAATCGCCAAATCCCTTATTTGATGATCAATGCGCGTTATGAGGAAATGGATGCGCCATGTCTGCGAGTAGATGATGAAAAGGGTGGTTTTTTGGCGGCCGAGCATCTGATTAAGCTGGGACACCGACGCTTGGCCGGATTTTTCAAAACCGATGATATGCAAGGGATTCTTCGTATGAAGGGATTTGTGGCCGCTCACCGTAAATATGGTGTGACACTACACCCGAACGCAGTAACGACTTACCGGACAGAAGAAAAAAATGAGATTCCGCTACAACGTGCGTCGAGGCTATTGGCGATGGAGGCGGGAGAGCGTCCTACTGGATGGGTGACCTACAATGATGAGCTGGCTGTTCGACTCCTGGATATTGTACGTTCAGTGGGCCTGAACATTCCCAATGATCTATCGTTGGTTGGGTTTGATGATTCATTTTTGGCGACAGCAACGGAAATCAAGCTAACGACAATTCGGCATCCAAAGGAAGAGTTGGGGTTACGTGCTGCCGATACCATGCTGTCGATGATTGAAGAGAAGGGGTACCATGAAGAAGATCGCCAGTTAATTCTACCTCCTGAGCTCATCGTTCGTGAATCTACTGGGCCTGTCCAGGTCATGCCTGGAGAACATTAGGCTGGAAGATCAGTCGGTTTTATTTCTTAACATGTAAGGATAAGTTAGTAAGTATACAGCTTTAACGCTTAATATTTGATGGCATGTTTCTCGTCATACCGAACAGTCTGTTTTCTGGATTGCAGAAATAGGCTGTTTTTGTTATATTTTTTCTGAAAATGAGTACATAAATCTATCGAGAAAATACATAAAAAAAGACTAGCTAAGTTGTACGTACAATCATATAATGAAAGCGGAACCAAGGATAAAGGGTCGTTAAGACCTTCCTGTAATTTTCCATTTGAAGTTAGTTTCAGTCACCTCCTCCATTGCAGATTTCAGAAATGATAGTAAAAGGTGTGTCTTATACATATTAGAACAATTGAAAAAGGAAGTATGGGAGGCCAATTTGGCTCTTCCAAGGCGTGGCCTATGAAGAGTGAAAGGGGAGCAACTGGTTGTGCTGAATCTACAAGGCAATATTGTCGAGGATAATCCACGGCCTTCGTCAGATACGCCTACACATCATCTGGCACTGTACCGTTCTTTCGTTCGGAATCCAGAATTCACCTTAGTGGATCAGGCGCTGCTGGATAAGCATTTTCTGCGCAAGCATGGGGCGAACGCTTATGATGGTCAACGATAAAGGAGGAGGCACACAAATGAGCAAGTATACTATTGGTATCGATTATGGAACGGAGTCCGGCCGTGCGGTTATTGTTGACCTGTCTGACGGAGCTGAAATTGCTACACATGTAACACCTTACCGTCATGGAGTTATGGATGAAGTATTGCCTGGTAGTGGATGCAGATTGGATATAGATTGGGCGCTGGAACATCCGGCTGATTATATTGAAGTGCTGACTACCTCCGTACCTGCTGTTATGAAGGAGACAGGGATTTCTCCAGACGATATCATCGGGATCGGAATTGATTTTACAGCATGCACGATGCTGCCGATCGACGCGCAAGGACAACCGTTGTGCTTTGACGAGAACCTGAAAGCTAACCCGCATAGTTGGGTGAAACTGTGGAAGCATCATGCAGCACAGGATGAAGCGGACCGTTTAAATGCCATTGCCTCGCAGCGCGGAGAGACGTTTCAGACCCGCTATGGAGGGAAAATTTCTTCCGAATGGATGATCGCAAAAATTTGGCAAATTCTGAACGAGGCACCGGACATTTATAATCAAACAGACCTCTTTGTAGAAGCGACCGACTGGGTAATTTCCCAGCTCAGTGGGGAACTGAAACGGAATCAGTGTACAGCTGGCTACAAGTCTATTTACCATCATCGCGAGGGTTATCCGGATCGTGAATTTTTCAAAGCGCTCGATCCGCGTTTAGAAAATTTGACGGATACAAAGCTGCGCGGTGAGATTTATGATTTGGGTGCCCGTGCGGGTGGATTAACAGAGGATATGGCTGCAAAACTCGGACTGAATCCGGGAACGGCAGTAGCGGTAGGCAATGTGGATGCACATGCGGCTGTTCCGGCAGTAGGCGTCGTCACACCAGGCAAGCTGGTGATGGCGATGGGAACTTCCATTTGCCATATGCTCCTCGGTGAGGAAGAAAGAGAAGTAGAGGGGATGTGTGGCGTTGTAGAGAACGGAATTATTCCGGGCTATTACGGGTATGAGGCTGGACAATCGGCGGTAGGAGACATTTTCGCATGGTTTGTGGATCATGCTGTTCCTGGCGAAGTGAAGGAGCAGGCAGCTGCGGAAGGTGTGAACGTCCATGTATGGCTGGAGCGTAAAGCGGCTGAATATAAACCGGGTGAAACCGGGTTGCTGGCGCTGGACTGGTGGAACGGTAACCGTTCTGTGTTGGTTGACACCAACCTGACGGGGCTGATTGTCGGGTATACGTTGCTGACGAAGCCAGAGGAAATGTATCGTACATTGCTGGAAGCAACTGCGTTCGGAACACGTAAAATTGTCGATGCGTTCCATCATAACGGCGTGCCAGTAGACGTATTGTATGCGTGCGGTGGATTGCCGCAGAAAAATCGTCTTTTGATGCAAATTTATGCAGATGTAACCGGACGTGAGATTAAGGTGGCAGCTTCCACCCAAACTCCTGCATTGGGTGCGGCCATGTTCGCAGCAGTGGCTGCGGGAGCTGAAGCTGGAGGGTACGACGATATCGTCGAAGCAGCGCTTCATATGGCTCGTGTACGGGACGAGAGCTTCAAGCCGATCCCTGAGAACGCGGCTGTGTATGATAAGCTGTACGAGGAATACAGCCGTCTTCACGACTACTTTGGACGTGGAGGCAACCCGGTGATGAAAAAGCTAAAGACCATCAAGGAAGAAGCCAGACGTTCAACTGAAACGGCAAGCATTCATTTTTAAGAAACTGACAAAATATAAGCAAGCAGTATTTAAAACTCTGTTATCTAAAAAGCACAGTACACCGAGGAATCGGCAGACTGTGCTTTTTTTGCATTTTATATTCTGTGAATTACATGATGTGAAAGTCTCAGTGGATGAAAGATGGTAATGCGTTCCTTTCAAAGACTTTCATGAAAATTACAATCGTTTCGGTTTACGGACATTTTTACTTTTTCAGCATGGCATCAGCAAACAAAATGGATTTTGGAATACGGAAAAACTGTTCCGCCTGATCCTGGAAGGTTTGCGAAGGAACGGTACCCTGATGCAACCATTTCCGAAATGTACCGGGGTGAACGCCAATCCAATGACTCACATCGGTCACCGAAATATCATGTACCATGCACAGACCCGCCAAGATCCGATTTTTAACCGGAGAACGAGTCACAGTCCGTTTCATAAAACGGGACGGCGATGGTTGACAGATGAGTGGTGAACGCCGGACAACCTCTTCATTAAATAGAATATGGTGCGGATAACCAAGTGTATTACACGTCTTTTCCAGATTAGTGTTGCCGGGAATGCGACCTTCATATACCCACGCACTGACACTACGGGAGGAAATGGAAAGCTCCTCGGCAAGTTGGGACAGTTTAATGTCATTAGCCATCAAAACGGCAAGCAAAACGCGATTGCGCACTTGACAGCGTGTTGGTTTACGAAAACGTTTGACACGCACGCCTTTTCCCAAATATTTGCGATTGATCAGAGACCACGCCTGAATGGAATGTTTATCTTGTTGTTTAGGCATATACCCTCCGATTTTTTTTAACCACATACTACTATACCCGAAGGGGGCTTTGCAAGTGACTCCTCTCCTGATTTTCTTTTAATCCCATGGGCTTAACCGGTTTATGGAAAATAAGGTCCATTTGGCCTATAAAAATGGAAGTTTAAGGCGCCGATATATTAAATTGTGACATTTTTTATGGAAATGGAGGTAATATGTTCTTCTCTTATGATTGTAAGGATTATAGTGACTAATAAAAATGTCATTACAATTAATCCTGCAGTACCTTCACTAGGTAAATATGGTTTAAGTGATAGGAACTATACTGCAAGTGCAACGAATTATGTAGTTACGGACGAAATTTTGAAACAAGACTTTGGGTGAAGTAGGCACTGGAAAAACGGTTTACTTACCTACGCAGTATAAAATTAAGTGGTGGCACTCTAAAGCATATAAGGCTTGGCAAATGGTCAGAAACCATAAAATGGACTCCGTAATAAATGCTTTGAAGGAGAAGATGTATAAATGAAAGTGAAAAAAACATTGTTATATCTAAGCATTCCGTTGTTGTTGATATTTGCAATCATATTGTTCATTGCTTTACCTTGGCTTCTAATATTCATAGGGAATCAATTAGAACCTAATCCTTCACACCCTGAAATCACATATGGGAAATTTCCATTTCGTTTGGAATATGAAATTAACGGGCAACGAGAGGTTATTCAAGATACTTTAATATGCGAATATGATGGCATTGGTTCAAATGAAGCTCGCGGCAAATATCGTAAGTGGAAGGAAAGATTAGCCGGTGGAGATAGATTACTACCGGTGCTAGAAGTCAATAGCAGAATAGAAATATCCTATTATCCAGGGATTGCAGAGTACTATATGGGTGATTTGGATAGCACCGACGAGTATCAGCAAACCGTTGCTGACTCTATATTTATTGAACAAGAAGGCATTATCATTAAAAAAGATGGAAGGGTTTTTGAAAATGATGGAAGGACTATTAACACTCAATTTTCCAATTCAAATGAATTACTTGATAAGTACCATATTAAACTGATAAGCTGGGACTCTACCCCACCAATCAAGGATAATTTTCCTGAAGCCAAATAATAAGGAAGATGAAAAATTTCTTTTTTCGAAAGGGGCTTTATTAGATCACAAACGAGACTAATTCTCGCTTGTTTAGCAATAATCAGTTTTCAACGCGTGTATATTATGTCATTATCAAAGCTGCAAAGGACGACTACATGAGTAACTTAAAACAAAATTATAAAGCACTTGAAATTCCTTATGGTGATTTCAGGTGCTTTTTTTGCGTCCCCGTATAATTCTATAAATCTAGTAACATAACTATGGCATTTGGGGGATATAGCTTCTTTACAGGAGAAGGCATACAATCCATTTCATTTTTATCCTTCTAAACACAGTCGATTTATTCACAACTTTGTAACTTATTTGGTAAGATGGATTGCGAGATTGTTTTCAAATTGTTTTACTATATTTACCTACTATAGTCTGGTAATCTATTAATATATATAGGGGGAACGAAAAGACGTCAGGTTCAGTCGGTTCATATGCGTTTATGTTCTATATGTTGAGTGAATGTCTATATTGCCATGTCTATATCGTCATGTCTGTATAACTTCATAGACAAGCTAGAGATAGCTCCCGCACATTATAAAATACAGCACAGGATGGTGTAATGAATGAAGCTTTTAAATGCAAAATGGATGGCTGTATGCTTGATGGCAATCTGTTGTTTGGGTTTGCTAGGTATACATACGAATACGGCGAGTGCACAAGCGAAGGCTCCTTTGCTGGGGGTCAATGATGTGTTGCTAGATTCGAATACCATTCAGCCCGTAATGGAAAATGATAAGTTGTATGTACCTATCGTTACATTAGGGCAAAAGATGGGTATTTCTACTTCGGCCAACGGAAATACATTGTTGCTGACTGGACATAATCGCAGCTTTACGCTGGATTTGAACAAGGGGGATGTGTTCGAGCGTGGAGGACGCACGATGGTGCCCATTCGCACTTTGACCGATGCGTTTGGCTTCACTATTACGGTTCCTACAAGTAATCTGTATCGAATTCAGAATGCAAACGCTAGTTTGTCTGATGCTCAGTTTTTGAATACATTCGCAACAGAAATTAAACAGTATGCAGCTGTCAAACCGGACAAAGCCAGCAATACTGGCAACAAGGGAACTGCCTCATCATCCAGCCGTACGATTTATTTGAGCTTCGATGATGGTCCTACGGCGCATACGTCGCAGTTGCTGGATATCTTGGACAAATACAATGCGAAGGCTACGTTCTTCATGCTGGGACCTGAAATTCGTCAACATAGCGCAGTGATGAAAAGAATGGTAGAGGCGGGTCACGGTTTGGGCTTGCATGGGATGACGCATCAGGTGAAGAAAATCTATGCATCTCCTGCAGCAGCATTGGCAGAGATGAATCAGGATAACGAAATTTTATCTAAGGCTACAGGAAAACGCACTTCTTTGATTCGTACACCTTATGGCAGCAAACCATATTTGAAGAAAGCATACCGCGATCAACTGACGGGCGCAGGCTATCATATTTGGGACTGGAACATTGATTCCAATGATTGGCGTTATACTAAAAATCCAGAGCATTTTGTACAGACTGTCCTAAGTGATATTAAGAGATTGAAAAAGCAAGGCAGAACACCAGTCGTTCTTATGCATGATAAGCCATCTACGATCAAGGTGCTTCCACAAATCATGGCTGCTTTGCAGAAAGAAGGCTATTCGTTCGAGCCGTTAAATGATAACATGACTCCGCTTAATTTTTGGAATGATCATCGTTAATTGAATAGCATGAAAGAAAAGACACCTTTTCAACCATTTATATAGTGGTTTTGAAGGTGTCTTTTTGTTGTATTTGCTCGGAGTTGTGAAGTTTGCAGCACGCTTTATATGAATCTATGAATTCATGTCTATGCACAGGTCATATGACTTTACGGGTTACCATGTCGCTGCATATATTACAGTAACCGCCCCGAGAGGAGGAGAGGTATGAATATTAATCCGAATATGTTTAGTATGATTTGCGCTACCGCAGGAGCCCTTATTACGTTTGCCTTTGGCGGCTGGAATCAGCTAATGGTGCTATTCACGGTTGCAATGGCTGTTGATTATGTGACTGGAGTCGCCGCAGCAATTAAGACTGGGCAAGGTTTGAGCAGTAAAGCCGGCTTTTGGGGGCTGGCGAGAAAGGCTTTAATGCTAATGGTGATTTCTTTGGCTCATCACGTGGATCTCCTGATGGGTACCGAAATCATGAAAGGGGCGACGACGTATTTTTATTTATCCAATGAATTAATCTCTATTACGGAAAACTGTTCACGAATGGGTCTGCCGCTCCCACCAAAACTCAAGAATTTTTTTGCCCTATTAAAGGACAAGGAGTCTGATGGTAAAAATGGCGGAAAAGATTGCTAGAATTACAAAGTTTCTTTCCGTATGTGGGGCGTTATGATAAAATTTTCAAGAGAACATTTTTAAGATAAGGAGCCTATACGCATGATTAAACATATTGTTTTGTTCAAATTGAAAGACCGCTCCCCTGAAAGCATTGAGCACACAGCATCCATTTTGCGCAGTATGAACGGCAAAATCAAAGAGCTGCTGTCACTCGAAATAGGTACGGATGTGATTCGTTCGGAACGTTCTTATGATATTTCCCTTACCGCTGTTGTCGAAACACTGGAGGATTTGCAAACGTATCAGGTACACCCTGTGCATCAGGAAATTATTGTACACATGAATGAGGTGAAGGATGTATCTATCGCAGTTGATTATGAAATCTAAAGCGATTACTGGAGGTGCAGGACCTTGTATTATGTCAACCGGGAACAAATTGAGCTTCGACTAGGGGCTGTTCCCGACATTGTCGCCGGACTTCGCCAGACTTCTGCTGCCTGGAACGGCGATCTGTTGCAGGGACTAGTGCAGGAGCGCTGCCTTCATCTGGCGATTGAGACGGTAACGGACGTAGGAAGCTATATCATCGACGGATTTATTATGCGTGACGCTAGTAGCTATGAGGATATTATCGGTATCATTCATGAGGAAGGTGTACTGGATGATACCGTATTTCATTCGTTAGTAGAGCTGGTAGGCTTACGTAAACCCCTAGTACAGGAGTACTTTCATTGGGACCGGACAAGCCTTCACCCGCTTACACCTAAGCTGCCTGGGTTGCTGGAGCTTTTTGCATCTAACGTGCATGATTATTTAAATAAGGAATTGGGTCCCCAGCCCGAGGGAGTGTAAAGGCAAAAGTGACGGATAAGTATATCGTACCCGAAATGCCCACTAGGCGCATGATTATGACATTATTGAAAACCCAGGGACCTGTGGGCGTCGGAAGCTTGGCAGCTCAATTGGGCATTACCGAAATGGGAGTGCGCAGGCATCTCAAATTGATGGAGCAGGATGGTCTGATCGTGGCTACGATCGTGAGACAGGCGATGGGACGCCCGACGTTTTTATACAGTCTGAGCGAGCAGGGAAGCGAGCAGTTTCCTCGTAATTATGATCATCTGTTACTGGAACTGTTAGAGGAGCTGGATGAAGAACAGGGAATGGAAGCTGTTTACTCGCTGTTTGATGGTAGAAAACGTAAAATGATGAAGCGCTACGCCCCTCACATGGAGGGGGAGACTACACTGGCTTCACGTGTGGAAAAGCTTTCGGGCATCCAAAATGCTTCCGGATATATGGCAGAGTGGCGCGAGGAAGAGGATGGTAGCTACTCAATTGTGGAATACAATTGTCCTATCTCTCAAATTGCAGGCCGTTACCGCAAGGCTTGTGAATGCGAGCAGCAAATGTTTGAGGAGCTGCTTGATGCCGAGGTTGTTCGTGAGGATTGTTTAGCGGATGGGGGCCGCTGTTGCCTGTATCGTATCCGCTCTAAAAAAAAGTAAAACTTTTCAGGCTTGTTTTCTGTATCATGACAAGCTCTCCATGCTTATAATGCACTAACAGATGGGCATTCGCCCGGGCACAAGGGAGAGATGATGATGAAGGAGAACTGCAAAAGTTTTATCCGAGGCGCGTTGGCAGGCAGCATTGTTGGTTCGGTTGCTGCTTTGTTATTTGCCCCTAAGTCAGGTCGTGAGCTGCGTCAGAATATTACAGATCAGGCGCGCAACGTAAGTGATAAGGGACAGGAGCTAGCGGGGAAAATTTCGGACACCTCAATTGAGTATACTGACAAAATTAAGGAGACAGCCTCAGCCGTCATTCATGAAATCGGGCAATGGCGTAAAAAGGGTGAAATTGTTCCTGAAGTTAGTATTTCATCAGCGACTGTTCAAGAAGATACGGAAAAAGATGCTCTGTAACGGTTTGTAAAACGTAGGTGAAACACTGAATACAGTTTGAATTCGTGGCTTCTCCCGTTGGGGTGGAGCCTTTTTATTGATCACTTCCTCGTTTTAGGGTAATCTTTTGGGGTACCTTTTACACGAATACGACATAAGGTATGTAGCAACGGATAGCTTTCCGAGATGAAACAACTCATATTTGAACAAAAAAGGAAGCGGTGTGTACGTGCAGCAAGCGATTGCAATATTGGATTCCGGTGTAGGAGGTTTGACGGTTGTAAAAGAAGTCATGCGTCAGCTTCCGCGGGAAAAAATCATTTATTTTGGAGACACTGCGCGCACTCCGTATGGCCCCCGACCATCGGAAGAGGTTAAAAAATTTACAGAGCAAATGGTTGATTTTCTGATTCAATTTGATCCGAAAGTCATTATTATTGCTTGTAACACGGCTACTGCCGCGGCATTGGACTATATAAGCCAAAAGGTATCCATTCCGGTGATCGGAGTCATTCACCCCGGGGCTCGTGCTGCGATCAGCGCGACTGCTACCGGGCATGTCGGGGTGATTGGGACTGTCGGTACGATTCGAAGCGGAGCGTATACAGCTGCGCTCAAGCAATTGTCTCCTTATGTAGACGTGGTAAGCCATGCTTGTCCTGCGCTTGTTCCATTAGTGGAACAAGGGTTATTCCGCTCCAAGACGACATCGCAGGTTGTGGAGGAGACATTGAGACCTATTCAAACGTATCCGATTGATTGTCTGATTCTTGGTTGTACGCATTATCCTTTTTTGAAGGAAACGATTCAAGAAGTCATGGGACCTGCAGTAAAGCTCATTAGCTCGGCAGATGAAACGGCGCGTGAGACGAGCACCATTTTGTATAACAAAGGCAAGTTGGAAGCTGGGGACGAAACGCCGGTACACCAGCTTTTTTGTTCCGGCGATCCTGAATTGTTCCAGCGCATTGCCGCACAGTGGCTCGGGGAGCAAATTCGCCAAACGCCTGTCGTCTGGCAAGTCACCAATTTGGATTAACGAGACAACCGACTTTTTTGTCATTGGACAAATGAAGTCGGTTGTTTTGCTTTTCGCTACATCAAGACACGCCGCGTCTGCATAACATGCAGTAAGGCAGATGGAAGGGGCGTAGTAAGATGAGGGAATATATCGTTCAAAAAGGAGATACATTGCACCGGGTCGCCTCGGCTTTTAAACTATCGGCGGATACTTTGATCGTAGATAATCCGTGGGCCGCCACGCAACCCTATCTGATTAGTGGTCAAGTGTTATATATTCGTCCGTCTACGGATCGTAAATACGTTATTCAGCCTGGTGAGTATGCAAGACAGATTGCCAAGCAGTTTGGTGTGGAGCTTGATGAGTTACGGCTAGCCAATCCAGGACTTGCGGAGCATGATTTTACGGAAGGAAAAACAATTGTTATTCCTGAAGACCATCAGGATCAGATTGTACGATTACGTGGAGAGTATGGATATGAAGATTTAAAGGAAGACCTAGCGGCCTTGGCCCACAGATATCCATTTATTGAAGTTGGCAGCATTGGCACCAGTGTCATGGGGAAGGATATTCCTTATGTACGTATTGGGCAGGGAACGCGTAAAATTCATGCCAATGCTTCTGTTCATGCTAATGAATGGCTGACGACGCCTTGTTTGCTGCGTTTTATAGAGCAATATGCACAAGGGATCGATAGGACTGAAGAACATGCAGGGACCTCTCAATGGGTGTATGGAGGTTCTCCGCGGGATCTGCTGGAGCATACATCCTTATGGGTGGTCCCGATGGTCAACCCGGATGGGGTAGAACTGGTGCAACAAGGTGTACTCCCAACTCATCCGTTGTATCATGACCTCGAAAAGTGGAATGAAGGACGTGCTGATTATCGCGGTTGGAAGGCCAATATTCGTGGTGTTGACCTCAACGATCAATTTCCGGCATATTGGGAAGAAGAGGTACGCAGACGCGGTAAAACAGGTCCGTCTCGACGAGACTATGCAGGACCTACACCTTTGTCTGAACCAGAGTCCAAAGCGCTTGCCGATCTGACGGAGCGCGAACAGTTCGACATGGTGTTATCCATACACAGTCAGGGACAGGAGATCTATTGGAATTATCGGGATCTAGAGCCTAAGGAGAGCCGAGATTGGGCCTTGCGGCTAGCTGCCGCAACAGGGTACCGGGCGGTAAAGCTGGGTGGTAGCGATGCAGGGTACAAGGATTGGTTTATACAGCGATTTGGTAAACCAGGGTTTACCGTTGAAGTCGGTCTAGGTGTAAATCCGCTGCCCATGCATGATTACGATGATATTGCAGCAGAAGTGGGCATGTTAATGGCAACAGTGCTGTCATGGTAAAAAATTCGGCCTACTGAAACGTATCGAATCATTTGCGCGTATTAGGAGGAACACGTTTTTTATAAGTGTTCCTCTTTACATGTCCCTTCAATGGGGTATATATACTTAGGAGCATTGGAAATGGAGTGAACAACCTATGAAGTGGAAAAGACTACTATCTCTCCGTCAATGGTCACATGTATTTCGTCGTATGCCCCGATTTATTACTTCATCAAGGATTCCGCTGGGAGAAAAATTACTCTTTGCGGTGCCTGTGTTGCTCTATTGGGTATTACCTGATGTCATGCCGTTTATGCCCATCGACGATATTGGTGTGACGCTATTGCTTATGAATTGGTTTGTCACCCGTGCCGAACGAAAATATCCAGATGTGCTTGAAAAACAGCATGTACGTGTTCGGTAGATAAGCTTATGAATTTCGTGATTGCGATTTTTCACGATTTTCTTTACAATAGGAATATTGCCTTTTGCTATGCTGAACATAATTGTGATCTATTGGCTCATGACGATGTTTCAGGCGCAGCTGTGCCGCCGTAGTACCTCTTTCCCTCTGGGATAGAGGCTAATTATTTGAGTTGTTGATTTTACCCGCTAGGTTGTGTGGTGTGGATATGTATCCAATGAACCACATTTCATTTAATGAATATGAAGGAGATGAAGTTTGATGAACTGCAAAATTACTCGTAACGCAGCTAAAGTATTGAAACTTGAACTGGATAAGGAAGAGAACCAAGGGAAGAGCCTGCGCGTTGTTATTACTCATGCTCATGGAGATCATGCTCATTACGGGCTGGATTTGGACACGCCTAAAGAAACAGATACTGTCGTATCTACAGATAAAGGCATTGACGTCATTTTGGAAAACGGCCAGCCGCTGCTGGATGGTGTAAAAATTGATTACTTGTACTTCCCCGAAGAAGGATTTGTCATTACTAACCCTTCCCAAGGTAATCACGGCGACCACTAAGCCGGAGCTCGGAGGGATGACAGATGGCCAATGATATTCGCGTATGTGATGAATGCAATCATATCCGCTTGAAAACGATCTTGCCCAAGTTGCAAAAGATGGCACCAGATGCCGAGATCAAAATCGGCTGCAAATCGTATTGCGGTCCTTGTGGAAAACGGGCGTTTGTGTATGTGAACGGACGTTATGTGAGTGCGGCCACAGAGGATGAAGTATTGGAGAAGGCTGCGCGCTTTATCAAATAGTTCCAGTACGCAGCATTTGCAATTTTTGAATAGTTCCCCTTCTTCTGATCCATGCTAATGGATGTAGAACACTGCCCAGAAGGAGGTGTGACTCATGGCCCAATATGATTCCAATCTCGACAATCACAGCGTTGAGGCTCAAACACAAAACTCGGTGGACAGGCTGCACAATGCCGTCTCTCAAGCATTGTCACATCCGGCTGAGCAACTGATTGAACAGGCGGAGCAATCTCGCACTCATGCGGAACATGCCATACAGCAGGCGAAGGATAGCCTTGGTGACGATGCAGTAGAAGTTGCGGAGGACATGCTTGGTGAAGAGGTACAACGGCTTGAACAGGCTAAAAAAACGTTGCGTTCCTAAGCATTTGTGAATGGTAACGAGCGCAGTCGAGTGACAATCCATATAAAAAAGCACGATCCACAGCACCTACAAGCTGATGGATCGTGCTTTTTTGTTATATGCAGGGCGATTATGCGATCGGCATCCTTAAAAGAGTTCGGGGAGGATGCTATGTCAGCAACCTCCCACAGAAAGTCTATTAGATACAGAAGGAGTTACTTCTTTGTTTGTGGTTCCCATTCGCGAATAAGATCGTATGTGATAACCTGATCAGATATGTTCAACCGATTGAGAGCTTCGGTATAGCCCGGTCCGCAGGCGTTAACATCTGTAGGCTGGCCTGTATTCAGGTTGTAACAGGTTCCTTTGGAGAATGTACCATCCTCAGATGGAATGTAGTACACTCGTCCATCGGTGAAAGCACCAGTACGCAGCACAACCATACGAGGCTTCCCGCTAAACAGATCGTTTCCCATAAAATGATATGGTTTTGTAGAAATCCCAAGTAGGTGCATGACGGAAGGGGTCAGATCCAACTGACCTGCCGGTTCCGTATACGTGCCCGCCTGGCTTCCATCAGGAAGATGCACAAGCAATGGTACCTGATTCATGATTTTCTGCATGTCGAGATCCGTAAGTGGCTTGTCTAAAAACTTCTCATACAGTGCTTTTTCTTTAATGGAATTGTCATGATCCCCATAAAACATCAGGATCGTATCATCCCACAATCCGTCTTTCTTCATCTGATCTACCAATTCACCCAGTGCTTCATCTACATAATGGACAGATTTCAGATAGTCTCCGAACATGGTACCTTCAAACTCGCCAACATCTAAATCTACCGCGTCAGGTGACAGGTTGTACGGATGATGGCTCGAGATACCGACCATATAGGCGTAGAACGGCTGCTTAACTTCGGTGGTGAGATCATTGAGCGTTTGACGGAAAAAGGATTTATCTCCCAGGGACCAACCCAGTGGCTCATCTATTTTAAAATCTTTTTTACTGTAGAACTTGTCATAGTTCATTGCCTTATACATGGTGTAACGGTTCCAGAAGCTGCTGTCGTACACGTGAAACGCATTGGGACTATACCCAGTATCCTTCAAAATGGAAGGTAACGTATCGAATTTATGGTCCGCATAACGGATAAATACGGAGCCTGTAGGGAGCGGATGCAGCGAAGCATGTGTAGAGAAGTCCGCGTCCGAAGTACGGCCCTGCGCAGTCTGGTGAAAATAATTGTTGAAATACATGCTTTCCTTCGTCAGTTTGTCAAAATTAGGCGTAATCGCTTGACCGTTGATCTGTTTGCCGATAAAAAAGTTCATGAACGCTTCAGCTTGAATGACCATCACGTTTTTGCCCTTATACTTGCCAGATAGATCATTTTTAACCTGAAGCAACTTTTGATGCTGATTAAACCATTCCTTATCCTTATCGGATTCTGCTTGAGCCAATGTAGGCTGGGGACCAAGGTGATCCTGACCATAGCGGTAGATGTCATATCCATGAAATCCGACCAATCCGGTTACGTTGTACAAGGCCATCGACCACCAGTTGCCGACAAATATGCCAGTTGCCCATGTGGAGGTATAATATTTGATCGGCCCAAATGTTAATACGTAGCCAATCAGGAAGGCCAATGCTCCTTTGGAGAAGCGAAGCAGAAATCTCTTTGTGAACGAGCTTCGGGATGCTTCTAAATAAGTATCATTCGTTGTAAGTCGACGTCGTAAGGAAGCCACAAATATGACATACGGAATGAATAGAATCCAGTCTGCAAAAAAGAAAATGTCCCACCAGTACATAAGGGATGCGATACTTCCGCCCAGAGAATCAACTTGTCCGGCTTGAAGTAAGACGGGAATCGTAATGAAATCCTGGAAATAACGATAATAAACCATGTCGGAATAAATGAGCGCGGTGAGCAACATATCGAGCACCACAAGAGCAATCAAACGTCCGCGACGTGGCAGCCATAAGGTCCAGAAGCTCACAAGTAAAAGCGAACCAATAGCGATGACATAATCCAGCGGATTCATGTCAATATTTTGGGCATGCAAGTTATAGTGAATCAGTACGAGCTTGCCGATCATAAGTACAAAAAACAGACCTAATCCAAAATATCGAGACAGCAGCATTCTGCTTAACGTGTTACCAGTGTGACTTGCACTGGACGTGCGAATAACCAACACTTTACCCCCTCTGGCAGAAATGTTCGGCTAGTATAAACTACATATTAACGTAATGTTAAAACCGAAATGCCTTTAATTATTATAGCGCTCATCTCGCGCATTTCAATGATTAAGTAAAGAAAATACAGCACAAATCAGGCCAGAACAACGAACAGAGAGTTCGTTTCCTGGCCTAGGCTTCATCATATTTAAGGCTGCAACGGCGAAGTATCTTTGCGGCGCGGAGGCAGAGGGCCTAGATACTGATAGTATTGGCATTCGATCCGGCCGTTAAACAACTTCCGGCGTTTGTCTGCTTTTCGGCCCCAATAATGCTCAAATTGCTTGGTGGAACTGATGGCAAAGAAGGACCAAGTCTTCATTTCGGCTGCCGTGCGTGCGAGTGAACGGATCAGCTTTTCCACCTCGGATTGCTCGCTCAGTCTCTCGCCATAAGGTGGGTTTGTAATCATCACACCATATTGTCCTTCGAGTCTGACTTTAGTTACAGGCATCACCTTAAGAGAGATGTCTTTAGCAAAGCCTGCTGCTTTTACAGCTGCCTCAGCAACTTGTATGGCATTTGGGTCGATATCGCTACCTGCAATCTCAAAAGGAATGTCATCGCGGGTCAAATCCATCGCCTCGTCGCGAGCCTGATCCCATAATTCTCTGCCAATGACAGGCCAGTCTTCCGAGTTAAAGGTACGTCTCAGGCCTGGCGCAATGTTCCAGGCTTGCATGGCAGCTTCGACCAACAAAGTACCGGAACCGCAGCATGGGTCATAGAATGGTCGGTCAGGGCTCCAGCGACTAAGCTGAATAAGAGCAGAAGCCATCGTTTCTTTGAGAGGCGCCTCTGTAACGAGCTTACGATAGCCGCGTTTGTGCAGTCCTGGACCGGTCGTATCAAGTGTCAGCAACGCACGATCATTCAATAGAATGACCTCAATGACGTAACGAGGGCCATCTTCAGCAAACCAATCTGTGTGGTAGGTTTCCTTGAGCTTCTCTACAATCGCCTTCTTGACGATTCCCTGACTGGCTGGTACGCTACTAAGCTGTGATTTGTGCGAACGTCCCTCTACGGGAAATTCACCATCTACAGGAATCCAATCCTGCCAAGGCAATGCTTTGGTACCCTCGAACAGCTCGTCGAAGGTAGTTGCAGCAAATTCACCCATTTTTATAAGCACGCGGTCTGATGTGCGAAGCCACAGGTTACACCGGCATATATCCATATAATCTCCGGTAAAAACGACGCGGCCATTTTCAACGGTCAGATCTTCGTACCCGAGTTCTCTGAGTTCCCGGGCCACGACGGCTTCAAGTCCCATTGGCGCAGTTGCAATTAGTTGCAGTTGAGTCATTAAACGTATTCACTCCGTCCCCATAATCATGTAAGCTTGGTTCAATCCCTATAGTATAGGTCATTGTACTCGAAGAGACAAATCATTAAGGTGAAAAATTTACGAAGGACACCACGTCCAACCTACGTTATGATTAAGCAAGAAGGAGAGATGAACCGTGGAAATTACACCAAATATGACGCCTGAACAATATGTAGACCAGCTGGTACAAGAGGATGAAGCACTGCGCAGTATCAGGGAGGCTATCGTTAAAGAAGGTATGCCGGAAGTATCCGTTGCCCATCCTTACGGAAAACTGTTGACCTTTCTAATTGAAGTATCTGGCGCACAGCATGTATTGGAAATCGGCGCATTAGGCGGCTACAGCGGATTATGTCTGGCCCGTGGGCTGGGAGAAAAGGGTCGCATTGTGTCACTGGAGCTGAAAGAAGCGTACGCAGCGCTGGCACATCGACATATGGAAAACAACGGCTACGGTGACCGTGTCGAATACCGTATCGGACCCGCAGCTGACAGCTTGAAGGAACTTCAGGAAGAGGGAAGAACTTTCGATTTTTTCTTTATAGATGCAGATAAGGAAAATTACCCGGTGTATCTGGAATATGCGATTACTCTGGCGAATCCGGGTGCCATTATTGCGGGAGACAACTGTTTCCTTCGCGGACGGACGCTGAATACGGATAAGAACGGCCCTGCCGTCCAAGCCGTGAGACGGTTTAACGAAACGATAGCAACAGATCCGCGGCTGGTCAGCACGCTTTTGCCAGCTTACGATGGATTGGCGCTAGCTCGAGTTAAATAGCATGCATTCCATATGTATAGCTATGTAAAAAAGAACCTCCTTGTCCACAGCAGCGTGAATAAGGAGGTTCTTGTCTGTTAAGGCAGGCTTGTCTTACCCTAAGATTATCTTACCTGAAATCAGGCGTAGCCTTACGATCAAAGAGCTTTATGCGTACCCAGAATATGTTGACGATTAACAGGACACCTGACATGATAAACAATCCTTCGATGCCAATAAACCCGGATAGCACCCCGCCAATGACAGCACCCAGCATATTCCCCAGCGCCAGCGAACTGGTATTGAAGCCGAAAGAACGGCTTTCCATTCCTTCCGGTGTATACGTGCGAATCAGCGCATTTACGCTTGGCAGCAGACCGCCCATAAATACACCCATGAAAAAACGGATAATGACAAGTTGCCATACTTCATTGACAAAAGCCTGCGGAATAAGCATAACCGCCGTTCCAAGCAGTGCAATGGTCAAGATCTTGTGTGCGCCTATCTTATCACTCAGTCTTCCAAGGAGCGGTGCAGCAACCATATTGGATACACCTGTAATAGCCGTAACAAACCCGGCAATCAACGCAATTCCTTCTGCCGATCCATACAGCTTTTGCACATACAACGGCAGAAGAGACACCGTACTGATCATGGCAAACTGGAGCAAAAACGTTACGGTGAACAAAGCCGGAAGCTGGGGCGTATGGCTTAACTCCTTTAATCCGGCAAGAACCGAAATTTGCGGTATGCGTGCAGCTTCCGTTTTGCTGAAATTTTCTTTAACCAGAAACATTGCGATAAGCGAGGCTATAAAAATTAGAGTGCCTGTAATATAAAAAATCGGTCTGAATCCGACCCAGTCAGCCAAAAATCCGCCTAGCAGAGGGCCGAGAATCGTGCCAGCCATCTGACCGGATTGCATAATTCCCATAGCGAATCCGGTTCGCTCTTTGGGAGTGGTACCCGACACTAAGGAAATCGATGCCGGATTGAAACCCGAAATCGTACCGTTCAGCAGGCGAAGCGCCAGCAGTTGCCACGGGTGGGTGACCAAACCCATACATCCGATGACCAAAGCCATACCAAAGCCTGAGCGAAGCAGCATGACTTTACGTCCATATCGGTCAGCCAGCTTCCCCCACAAAGGCTGGAACATAAATGAGGTCAAAAAGTTAGCGGCAAAAATAACTCCGGCCCATAGACCAATATCGTGCTCTCCCTTCACATGAAGGTCCTGAGCCAGATACAGGGCAAGGAACGGAGTAATCATCGTAATACCCGCATTGACCAGAAACTGACCGAACCAAAGCACAATGAGATTGATTTTCCATGTCTCCCACGTTTTCAATGTGCTTTCACTTCCTTTCTGCCCATTCTCATCCTGTTGTAAATCCTACTTATCAAAGCATAACTTCTCCCGAGCTTTAAAAAAGCCATTTCTCTAGTATAGCACACTTCATTGAAACTTTATCCAAATGTCATGGGTTTGTCATGGTTTGTTCGAGAGCTGCGGTTGTTACGACTCTTGAAAAAGGGCATAATAAAATATAGTATTTATGATTCGAACTGGAGGCTGAAGTCATGACCTACAATGATACTTTTATCCGCGCTTGCCGCAAGCAAGCTGTGGATCATATTCCCGTATGGTACATGCGGCAGGCCGGAAGGTATGACCCTGAGTATCGCAAAATTAAAGAAAAATACACGTTGCTTGAAATATGCCGCCAGCCCGAGCTGGCCGCAGAAGTGACTTTGATGCCCGTGCGCAAGCTTGGGGTAGACGCTGCAATTTTATATTCTGATATTATGAATCCGGTAGCCTCGCTAGGGGTTGATTTTGATATTGTCAAAAATATTGGTCCGGTTATTGATAATCCGATCCGGTCAGCTGCAGACGTAGACAAGTTGCGTCCGATTGATGTGGAACGCGATTTGGGTCATATTTTGGAAACGATTCGTATTTTGGACCGTGAACTGAACGTGCCATTGATTACATTCGCTGGAGCGCCTTTTACCATTGCAAGCTATTTAATAGAAGGAAGACCCTCCAAAGGATATATTCGCACCAAAGCGATGATGTATGGAGAGCCTGAGTTGTGGCATCGCCTGATGGATAAGCTAGGGGACATGGTTATTACATACGTGCGAGCTCATATCGCTAATGGCGGTAAGGCTTTTCAATTGTTTGATAGCTGGGTAGGTGCGCTCTCGCCTTATGATTTTCAAACTTTTGTGCTGCCGACTATCACACGTATTTTCCATGAATTATCTGATCTGGATGTACCTAAAATTTATTTCCCGGGCGTAAGCTCTGGTGAATTGCTTCCACACTTGAATGGGTTAAAAGCCGATGTGATTGGACTGGACTGGCGGGTAAGTATACCTGAAGGACGTCGTCGCTTGGGCAACGGTTTTGGTGTACAGGGAAATCTGGATCCTTATGTGCTTACTGCGCCAATCGATGTTATCAAGCAGTATGCGAAAACCATTGTAGATGAAGGCATATTGGAGCCGGGTTACATTTTCAATCTCGGTCACGGTTTATTTCCTGAAGCCTCGCTAGATAAGCTAAGAGAGCTTACTAATTATGTGCATGAGTATTCCCGTTCGGTTTTGTCAAAAAATTAATACATTAGAAATGTTAAGAGGTGGTCTACTAATGAAAACCAAAGTGGGTGTACTGGTCATGTCCTACGGGACGCCGGAGAGTCTGGATCAGGTGGAAGCCTATTATACACATATTCGTCGTGGTAATGCTCCTTCGCCGGAGCAATTAAAGGAATTAAAGGATCGTTATGAAGCTATTGTGGGCGGTGTGTTTCCGCTACGTCAGAATACGGATCGGCAGGTTCAAAACCTGCAGGAAACCTTAAACCGGGAAAATCGCAACCCGGACATTGAATTTGTCTGTTATCAGGGACTCAAACATGCCAAACCGTTTATTGAGGACGGTGTGGAAGCCATGGTGCAAGATGGCATCCGTGCAGCGGTAGGTGTCGTGCTGGCTCCGCATTATTCCGTTATGAGTGTAGGCACTTATATTAAGCGCGCGCAGGCTAAGGCACAGGAACTGGATCTGGTCATATCATTTGTGGAGAGCTATTATCTTCATCCTAAGCTGATTAAGACGCTGACTGAGCGTGTGAACGCCAAACTGGCGCTTTTTGAAGAAGCTGGAGCCAAGCGGGATGAGGTTCGTGTTCTGTTTAGTGCGCACAGCTTGCCTGAACGGATATTGGCTATGGGTGATCCTTATGTGGAGCAATTAATGGCTACTTCGCAGGCTGTTGCGGACAAAGCGGGAATTACCAACTGGCAGTTTACGTGGCAAAGCGCTGGTCGTACAGCAGAGCCATGGCTGGGGCCAGACATTTTGGATACCATGCACAGCCTTAAAGAGGAGCAAGTGGAGTATGTGCTGGCTGCGCCAGTTGGCTTTGTTTCTGATCACTTAGAGGTGTTATACGATCTGGATATTGAAGCACAGGCGTTGGCGAAGGAATTGGATATGCGTTTTCAGCGTATTGATTCACTCAACAGTGATCCACTGTATATGGAGACGCTTAGTGATGTCATCATAGACCAATGGAAAAAGGGATGAGGACATAATGGAGCAAAAGTTACGTAATATTGTGATTGTAGGCGGAGGCTTGACCGGGCTTAGCACTGCTTTTTATACACGAAAAATGTACAAAGAAGCTGGCTACACACCTCGAATCACGCTGGTGGAGAAAGCTTCCGTGCTGGGCGGGAAAATTGAAACGCTGCATAAAGATGGTTTTGTAATTGAAAAGGGGCCAGATTCCTTTCTGGCCCGTAAAACAGCTATGATAGACCTAGCAAAAGAGCTGGAGCTGGATCATGAGCTGGTGAGCACAAATCCTGAGGCTAAAAAGACATACATTTTGCATGAAGGACAGCTTCATCCGATGCCTCCTGGCCTGGTGCTGGGGATTCCAACGGAGCTGAAACCCTTTTTGCGCAGCGGATTGATCTCTTTAGGCGGGAAAATGCGGGCTATGATGGATTTTGTCCTTCCGCCTCGCCGTATACCGGGAGATGAGGCGTTGGGTGATTTTATTGAACGCCGACTGGGCAAAGAAGTGCTAGAGAATGTAACCGAGCCACTGCTGGCAGGGATTTATGCTGCCAACATGAAGACGCTAAGTTTGCAAGCGACCTTCCCACAATTTGCTGAGGTAGAGCAGCAATACGGAAGCCTCATTCACGGGATGATGACAGGTCGAAAACCAGCTGAAACACATACGGGGACGAAAAAAAGCGCCTTTTTGACCTTCCGTCAAGGCTTGCAAAGTTTGGTGCATGCGTTGCTGAATGATTTGTATGACTGTGATTTACGCACCGGAATTGCTGTTACTGAATTCACAAAGACAACGGAAAGTGAAGGCAGCCCATATCGCATTATGCTGGACAATGGAGAGACGCTGGAGGCGGATGATATTTTTGTAACGACTCCCAACTTTGCTGCTGCGCCGCTATTGCGAGATCATGTCAATGTGGCTGCACTGGAAGCCGTTAATTACGTCTCCGTAGCAAACGTGGTCATGGCCTTTGATAAAACAGATATTGAGAACGTCTTTGACGGTTCTGGTTTTCTGGTTCCTCGCAAAGAAGGACGCAGCGTGACCGCTTGTACATGGACGTCTGCCAAGTGGCTACATACTAGCCCGGACGATAAGGTGCTGTTGCGCTGTTATGTAGGGCGAGCAGGAGCTGAAGACACTGTAGAGTTACCGGATGATGAGCTGATTGCACTGGTACGTAAGGATTTGAAAGAGATGATGGGAGTTACAGCAACTCCGCTGTTCACGGAAATTACACGTCTTCGCAATTCCATGCCTCAATATCCGGTAGGGCACCCGCAGGCTATAGCTGATTTGCGGGAAGAGTTACGCACTGCCATGCCAGGCGTGTATGTTTTGGGCGCTGGCTATGATGCGATTGGTTTACCGGATTGCATCCGTCAAGCTAAGGAATGGGCCTCTAATGCCGTCCAAACGACACAGCAGGAAGCGGTTAAGGTACAGGTGTAAATGTTCGATGATGAACCCTTCGCGATCCATGCGAGGGGTTCTATTTATATTGAAATTTGATATATAATGGAGAAGGTGTAAAATTCGCCAGCTAATAAAGAAGTTATGCAAATGCAATAGCATAGAAGGAGTGAAGAATGTACCCTCCCAGATCACAGCGAAATGAAGGTCGCAAGAAAGCAAGAAAACCAAAAATAGGCAAGGCTTGGATCTTTACGAATCTGGTCCTACTGCTTATGATCGTAGGTCTTTTCGGTTATTATTACATATTTGAACACGACAACAGTGGCTCTCTTGCGGAAAATGCCGGGTATTCGCAAACGGAGAAGAAAATCCAAAGGGAATCTGCTAGTGAAGAGAGGTCTACTCCCTCGGTCAGTGAAAGTGATACAGCCTTGTCAAATAAACAGCTGGACGAAGGCCCCCATGCAGATAAGCAATTTGCTGACGATGAAACAAAGCAATCTGCTGTTTCAGACACAAGCCATCGTCCCGCGACAACGTCTGACACAAATGCTCCCGAAGGCAGCTCTTCAGGAGCAAAATTATCCTCAGGGAAAGACGGGCAGGCAGGGAACGATATGTCCAAGGATGTATACGACGGTAATCCATCCGCCGATAAGGGAGGAACGGAGGATGTAAAAAAATCAAAAACAGACGATGCAGATTCTCCGACAGTCACGCTTCACTTTGTAGGGGATGTGCAATTTTCCGGTAAAGTTGAGCAGCGATTGGAGCAGAATGGGTTTGATTTTCCGTATCAATATCTCGGAAACTTGTTTCATAAAGACGATCTGACGATGGCCAATCTGGAAACGCCCGTGACAACGAATGGTGTGGGTGCGTTAAATAAAACGTATGTGTATAAATCTTCGCCCAAGGCGTTAACTGCGTTGGCTGCGGCAGGGATAGACGCTGTCAATTTGGCCAACAATCACATTTTGGATCAGGGCACAGGCGGATTACTGGATACACTGAAATATCTGGATGAAAAAGGTATTGCCCATGCTGGAGCTGGACGTAATGCAAAAGAAGCGTATGCGCCGCATTATTTTGAACGTAAAGGGATTAAAATTGCGTTGTTGGGGACTACACGTGTTATGCCTGAAGCCAACTGGAATGCGGGCGCCAAACTGCCCGGTGTAGCAGGAGCCTATGATTCGACCGCTATCGTAAAGTCCATCCGTGAGGCACGAATGCAGGCCGATCTGGTGATTGTCATTGCCCATTGGGGGAAGGAGCGCGCTACTGTACTTGAGCCCCATCAAACCGAGTTATCGCATGCTTTTATTGATGCTGGAGCTGATCTTGTCATTGGCGGTCATCCACATGTGCTTCAAGGGATGGAGCAATATAAAGGTAAATGGATTGCATACAGCACAGGCAATTTTATTTTTTCTAAATCAACGGTGCCAGCCACTTGGGATACAGCGATATTTCAGGCAACCTGTACCCGAAAAGGGGCTTGCGAAATGAAGCTGACCCCTTACCGGGCGGAGCTAGGTCAACCAATCCCATTGAAGGATACGGAGGCCAGCAAAATTTTGCAGAGAGTGGCGGCACTGTCACCGGGAAATGTCTCGATAGGGACGGATGGTACAGTAAGCGCTCAATAGAAGTTCGAAAAGAAATTTTTTATATGGGAATTGACGGAACGATCGTATGAGGGACTCCTTTGTGGATGGAGGTCATAACAAGATGAATCATTTGTGCGTGGCTCACCGCGGTTTTTCGGGGATTGCTCCCGAGAACACGATGGCAGCCTTTCGGCTTGCGTTGGAGCAACCATTTGTACACTGGATTGAGCTGGATGTACAGCTGTCAAAGGACGGTGTTCCGGTAGTAATTCATGATTTTACGCTGGAGCGAACGACGAATGGTACAGGGCGGGTAAAGGATTCGGATTGGAAAGCATTGCAACAACTTGATGCTGGTAGCTGGAAAAGTGCAGAATACCGTGGAGAAATGATCCCCTCCCTCGCACAGGTACTGGATTTATGTCGTGGCCGCGTATCGCTCAATATTGAGCTTAAAACAGCGGGAGATATGTATCCAGGGCTGGAGAAAGCCGTACTCCGTGAAATTGTGGTGAGAGGGATGCAGGGAGAGGTGGTATTAACCTCTTTTGAGCGTGCCGCATTACGCCGGGCTAAGGAGCTGTCTCCTGAAATCCGTACCGGATTGATTATCGACGCGCGTCCAGATGACTTGGCAAAGCAACTGGAGCAGCTACAATGCACTTTTTTATCCATGGGCTATCCGCGTTTGGATCGAAACCTGATGAAAGATCTCACCGGACGCGGTATTACTGTTATGGCGTGGACGGTGGATGACCGCCGTATAATGCGGAGATTGTCCTCATTGCATCCTGAATTGATGATTTGCACCAATTGGCCGGATCGCTGGGAGCAGGTTTTTTTGCTTTCCAAGCACCGGATGTGGCACTATATACGTAAACTTATTCGTTAATCAATTGAACTACATACGCGGGAAGGGTGACGGATCGTGATGAACGTGGATATTCGTAATGTTTACTGTGTCGGACGCAATTATAAGTTGCATGCGGAGGAGCTGGGTAATGAGGTTCCCGCAGAACCGATGATTTTTTTGAAGCCGTCTCATGCAGTCGTGCCGCTGGATGGCGCCACGCTGGAGCTTCCTCAGGGGCAAGGAGATATTCATTTTGAGACTGAGCTGGTTGTGGCTGTAGGACGTAAATACGAACCAGGCATGTCCGCAGATACATGTCTGAACGCATTTGCGTTCGGCATTGATTTTACCCTGCGTGATGTACAAAGTGTTCTCAAGAAAAAAGGCCATCCATGGACCGCCGCCAAAGGCTTCAAATCGTCTGCTCCCGTGACACCATTCCTGCCTTTAGAAAAATTGGACATGCTGGAGCAGCAGGATTTTTCCTTGCTCAAAAATGGACAGGAAGTGCAACGTGGACATGTTAAGAATATGATTTTTTCTATCCAGCATATCGTTGAATATATAGCGACTCATTATGGGCTGGGTGAGGGTGATATTATTTTCACAGGTACTCCGGCAGGTGTTGGGCCTACAACAAGCGGGGATCGCTTTGAACTCTTCTGGGGGAGTGATCGTCAGGGAAGCTTCACCATCGCATAAATTTGTGAACGGCATCTATGAAGAGGATTAAAAAGGGAATGTTCTTGGTGGTTGGGAAGTAAAGAGCGATTCCCGTCTATAAGCATCGTGAAGGCCGTGTCCTGTGCCAAAGCATGGGACACGGCTTTTATATAAGCGTAGAGCGTTGTACAATAATATAGAGAACGAAAAAGAAAAACGGAGATTCATTTCAAAAGCGGAGGTATATCATGGACTGGATCATCGGATTGCTTTGTGCTGCTGTGGTGGCCGGAGCTGCATTTTATAAAAAATCCTTAACCTTATCTGGCTTTGCCGCGGCTGTACTGATGGGAACTGTATATTATGGGGCGGGTAACCTGTTCTGGTTCGGCACATTGCTCTTGTTCTTTATCACGTCGACCCTTCTGTCGAGGTTCAAAAAGGAGCGCAAGGCTAAACTGGAAAAATCGTATGCCAAAACCGGAAACCGGGATGCAGGCCAAGTATGGGCCAATGGTGGATTAGGTATGCTGTTATGCCTGTGTTATGCGATATGGCCCCATGTTACGTGGCAGCTGGCTTTTGTCGGTGTCATGGCTACGGTCACATCCGATACGTGGGCAACGGAATTTGGCAGCCTGAGTCGTAGGCCACCCCGTTCGGTGCTTAACGGGAAGGTGCTAGCACCCGGAACCTCAGGAGGAGTCTCTGTATTGGGAACGGCTGCGGCCTTGGCTGGGGGTGTACTGATCGGCATAGGTGCATGGGGCTTTGGACACGTCATAGGAACCCCGAGCTTGCCGTTATGGTTGTGGGCACTGGTTGGAGGTATATCCGGTAGCGCCGGGGCCTTTGCTGATTCCTATCTAGGTGCTACAGTGCAAATGATGCGTTCCTGCACGGTTTGCGGACGAGAAGTAGAAGTAGACTCACATTGTGGACAAACGACGGTCTATGTACGAGGCTGGCGTTGGATGAGCAATGATCGGGTGAATAGTATTAGTTCTATTTTCGGAGGATTGGTCGCTCTTGCAGGTATTTTTTTTATACTCTGAACACAGGGTTGGAGATCGTTACAAGGAATTAACTGTTATAAGAATTGACCGTGTTCAATCCTTGTATAAGGAGGTGCTAAGATGGGCGATATCCACGGAGATAAATATGAAGCTATTTTGGACGCAGCTTACGCCGTCTTTGGCACCAAAGGCTTCTATGAAAGCAAAATTTCCGAGATTGCAGAACAAGCGGGAGTTGCCAAAGGCACAGTATACTTGTACTTTAAAAGCAAAGAGCAGCTATTTACAGCAGTCACACGTAGAGATTGTGAGCAATACCTAGCCGAAATGCAAGGTGCATTAATTAATCGTACTTTGGGAGAAGGACTGCTGCGGATGGCGAATTTGCATCTGCACTACTATTACAAGCGTAAGCAGCATACTAAATTATTTTTTATGACCCCCAACAGTGATCCCGATCTAATGGAGTTTATGCGGGGATTTATTCAGGACTATACTGATTTGGTCAAAAATAAACTGTCGTCAGAGGGTGTACAGCAGTCCGAGTTTCATGCGAAGGCATTCATTGGTATGTTGGAACGCCTAAAAATGGATATTTTATTGAATCAAGATTTCCGCGAATGTGACGTGGATCAGACGGCTGAATTAGTGGCGAACTTATTTATGCATGGCTGTAAAGCCGGAATACAAAAATCCTGACACATCTTGTTGCTAAAAAACCGTACTGACTTCGTTCAGGTAACGGTTTTTTTAATCATTGGCTGTGTCTGTGTTAAAATAAACAGGATGCATCACAAAATTGGGGAAGAGTAGGGAATCCGTATGAATATTATGACCGTTGAACATATAACGAAAAGCTATGGCGAGAAAATGTTGTTCGAGGATGCTTCCTTTGGTATGGATGAACGTGACAAAATAGGGGTCGTCGGTGTAAATGGCACCGGTAAATCAACGTTTTTACGGGTAATTTCCGGATTAGAGCCGCCAGATGATGGCAATATTGCAGTGAACAACGATGTGCGAATTCAGTATCTAGCACAAAATCCGGAGTTTGATCCCGAAATGAAGGTACTCCAGCATATTTTTCATGGCAACCAGCCTGAGATGAAAGCGGTCCGTGAATATACGGAAACCATGGAGTCGTTGGAGTTAAACCCGGGTAGCGAGGAGCTTCAAAACCGTCTATTGCGAGCAAGTCAGCAAATGGATACGTTCCAGGCATGGCAGCTAGAGAGTGAGGCCAAAAATATACTTACCCGACTGGGGATCACCCAGTTTGAGTCTCGTATGGGCGTTCTATCCGGCGGACAGCGCAAGCGGGTGGCTTTGGCAGCGGCTTTGATCCAACCCTGCGAGTTGCTCATTCTAGACGAGCCTACAAACCATATTGATAATGAGTCGGTTGAATGGTTGGAGCAATATTTGCAAAAAAGACGTGGTGCGTTGTTAATGATCACGCATGATCGCTATTTTCTGGATAGAGTTGCAAATGTCATGTTGGAGTTGGATCATGGCCGCCTTTTCCGTTATGAGGCTAACTATACCCGTTTTCTGGAGCTGAAGGCAGAACGTGAGGAGCGGGAAGCGTCTACGGAACAAAAAAGGAAGAACCTGCTGCGTAATGAACTGGCATGGATTCGCCGTGGAGCAAAGGCTCGTTCCACCAAGCAGAAAGCGCGTATTGACCGATATGAGCAGCTTAGGGATCAGCAACCGGAAGCTCGTTCTGGATCTGTAGATATGTCCGTCGCCTCCACACGTCTGGGTAAAAAGATATTGGAGATCGAGCATCTGTCCAAATCGGTAGATTCTCGTAAGCTGATACAGGATTTGAGCTACATTGCGGTTCCTGGTGATCGTGTTGGTATCCTAGGTCCTAACGGTAGTGGGAAATCCACTCTGCTCCAAATGATTGCGCAGCATATAGAACCGGATTCCGGCAACGTTATGCTGGGACCGACGGTGAAGCTTGGCTATTTTACTCAGGAACATCAGGAAATGAACGAATCATTACGTGTCATTGAATATATTAAGGAAGAAGCCGAAGTGATTCGTACAGCAGACGGTTCGACGATTACAGCTGCACAAATGCTGGAACGTTTCCTGTTCGCACCAAGCGCGCAATGGACGGTTATTTCCAGGCTGTCTGGAGGCGAAAAACGGCGCTTGTATCTGCTTCGTGTTCTGATGTCGGCACCGAATGTGCTATTGCTGGATGAACCAACAAATGATCTGGATATTCAGACCCTTTCCGTTTTGGAAGATTATCTGGATGAATTCCCAGGCGTGGTTTTTATTGTTTCTCATGATCGCTATTTCCTGGATCGGACAGTGGACAAAATACTGGCGTTTGAAGGGGATGGACAGGTACGAGTACATGTAGGGGACTATAGCGAGTATGCAGAATGGATCAGTAAAAATGCTCAATCTTCTGTGAATACGTCTGTCTCGACGAGTACGGCTTCCTCGAATCGCTCTTCCGCGCCTAAGTCTGCGGGTCCTTCTGATTCAGTTAAGGAGACAAGTAAAACCAAGCTCAAATTCACCTTCAAGGAACAGCGGGAATATGAGCAAATTGATGAGCTGATTGAACAAGCCGAACAGAAGTTGGCCGACATTCAGCGACAGATGGAAGAGTCTTTCAGTGATTCAGCACGACTACAGGAGCTCATGGCTGAGCAAGTGAAGGCCGAACAGCATCTGGAGCACCAAATGGAACGCTGGACCTACCTGAATGAGCTGGCCGAGCAGATTGAACAAAGTAAATCTTAATAATACAGAAGCAAGTCACCATTCAGAGTGGAGGCTTGCTTTTTTATCGAATTATTAATATGTTTTTCATATTAAAAGTGCGTGAATTATATATTTCTAATATTAAATTACGGTGGGTATAATGGATTGCATATGGGAGGGAGGAATTGAAAATGGAATATCGTAAACTTGGAAAAAGTGGATTAATGGTAAGTGAGATCGCATTGGGAAACTGGATCACCCACGGTGCTCAAGTGGATGATACTATAGCGCAAGCCTGTGTAAACGCTGCACTAGACTCAGGGATTACCACGTTTGATACTGCTGATGTGTATTCGGATACCATGGCGGAAACGGTTTTAGGTTATACTTTAAAGGGAATACGCCGTGAAAGTATTGAATTATGTACTAAGGTTTTTCATCCCACAGGTACCGGACAGAATGATAAAGGGCTGTCTCGCAAACATATCATGGAGGCCTGCCATGCTTCTCTTCGACGCCTGCAAACGGATTATATTGATGTATATTATGCACACCGTTTTGATCCAACCGTATCGCTTGAAGAAACTTTTTTGGCCTTATCCGACTTGGTGCGGCAAGGGAAGGTTTTGTATGTAGGAGTAAGCGAGTGGACAGCAGAGCAGATAAAGCAAGGAGCCGCTCTGGCTAAGGAATTAAAGGTCCCTTTCGTGGCAAGTCAGCCCCAATATTCCATGCTGTGGCGTGTCATTGAAGCTGAAGTGATTCCCGCTTGTGAGCAGGAAGGGATTGGGCAGGTGGTTTGGTCACCTCTGGCACAAGGTATTCTTTCTGGTAAATATGCAGCAGACAAGCCGTTACCCGAGGGATCACGAGCTTCTACGACAGCAGGGTCACCATTTTTCGAACGTTTGGCTGGACAATGGTTACGTAAAGAAGTCCTTTTGGCAGTAAAGAAAATTCAGCCGATTGCAGAAGAATGCGGACTGACGCTACCTCAGCTTGCAGTCGCATGGGTTTTACAAAACCCGCAAGTGTCCTCAGCTATTATCGGTGCTTCCAAGCCCGAGCAGGTTAAAGAGAACGTAAAAGCCGCGGGTGTCCGTCTAGATGAGCAGGTCATGAGACAATTGGATAGCATTTTAAATGGTATTGTTGAACGTGATCCGAGAAAAACAGGTTAAGATATACGATCAAGGAGATTTACATGTCTAACTCTTCGCTACAAGCTGTTTCTTCAACCACTTCCAGAAAATGAGTCAGAACAGTTTCGTGTGTACCTGTTTTCCATGCAGCATAAAGTGGGATGGACGGAGACTCTTCTTGAAAGGAACGAAATACGACATCACTGCGTTGAAAGACAGAAACGGAAGAGGGGACAATGGAGATACCTATACCTGCCGCTACCAAGTTAACGATCGTATACATTTGAACGGCTTCCTGTACGATTTGAGGCTGAAATCCGTGTTGTCCGCAAAAGTCCAGTATGAGGTTATGAAAAGAAGCTCCCATATGAGGCGGAGACAGGATAAAAGATTCGTCCGCTAAAGAACGTAAAGACAAGGTTGAATGGTGGGCTAACGGATGTGTTTGAGGAAGAACGGCCATGAGCGATTCGTTGGTGTAAAGACGAGAAGTGATATGTATAGATGGATCTGCACAGCGCAGGAAGCCCACGTGAACTTTGCCATCGTGTATAGCTTTCAGTTGTTGGACAGATGTCATTTCAAATAACGTAAGCTTCACATCTGGAAAACGCTCTCGGAATTTCTTCAAGGCATTAACCATCAGACTGCCAGAGGCTGAATCTACAAAAGCGATGGATAATTGTCCGAATTTCCCCTGACTTGCAAGCTGTGTGATCTTGATGGATCTTTCCAATTGAGCAACCACGTTTCTGGATTCTTCTAAAAATATCGCTCCTGCTGATGTAAGTCGAACTTGCCTCTTGGTTCGTTCCAAAAGCTTCACGCCAAGTTCTTCTTCAAGGCTTTGAATTTGTTGGCTCAAGGGAGGTTGGGTAATATTCAGTTTTTTCGCAGCACGGTTAAAATGCAGTTCTTCCGCTACTGCGATAAAGTAACGTAGTTTTTTCAGATCCATAGCTGTGATTTCCTTTCACTAAGCCTTCACCGACCTATTCTCCAGTGGAACAGGTCGGTTTTTATCGTTCGCATTAAACCATCACATAAGCTGCAAGCAGACGTGCAGTGTTCACCACGGCCTGCTTGTGCGTGCGCTCCATGGCATGGGAGGCGTGTACGCCAGGGCCGATCAACGCAGCACGGATGTTATTACCGGCTCTTAGTGCAGCCGAAGCGTCCGAACCGTAGTGCGGATAAATATCTACCGCATACGGAATATTCAGCTCTTTGGCCAGCTCAATCAGACGGGTCGTCATAGTATAGTCATAAGGTCCGGAGGAATCCTTGGCACAGATAGAAACATCCGTTTCCTTGCAGCTCAGATCTTCACCCATACAGCCCATGTCGACAGCTATCATCTCACTGATTCCTTCGGGTATGTAAGCCGCTCCGTGCCCCACTTCCTCGTAGTTGGAAATGAGCAATTTAACGGTATGTCGAGGCTTCCAGTTTCCATGTACAGCAGATTCCAGTAAACCAAACAGTGCAGCTACACTAGCTTTATCATCTAGATGGCGTGACTTGATAAATCCACTTGGTGTTACGACTGGACGCGCATCGAACGAAATAAAATCGCCCACCGCAATACCGAGCTGAAGCACGTCTTCTTTTGACCCGACAAGCTCGTCAATCCGTACCTCCATATGGCTCTCTTTGCGCTCAAAGCTTCGTGCATCATCATAGACGTGCACGGATGGATGGCTGGACAGAATAGTGCCTGTATACGTTTGTCCGCTTCGGGTATGAATAAGGCAGTATTCGTTCTCAATGCTGTTCATCATGAAGCCGCCGACGGATGTCAGACGTAGGGTGCCTTGTGCTGTAATGGAACGCACCATTGCGCCCAATGTATCCACATGTGCGCTCAGCGCCACCGTATGGTCCGTTTCCTGACCTTTCAGAGTCAAGATGGCACCGCCTTTTGCATTCCATTCGATTTGCACCCCGAGGCTTTCCGCTTCTTTACGAATCAGCTCCATCACATGGTGTGTATACCCACTGGGACTGGGTGTGTTCAGTAGCTGATTTAAAAAGTTCATCATATAATCTTCATTTAATTGAATCGTCATTTGTTGCTCCTCCTCATTTGGACAACCGATCAGGGTTAGAGGACGGTTGCTCTATATCTTGGTCGAATGTAGACCCTGTGCTGGAAGAACCCGTCGCGTTATAGGTCACATCCGCGTTTGCTTCCACCGTGGATGTGTGCTCTTCTTGTAGTGTATGAAGCTGAGTAGTCAGACGTTTAATCTCTCTCTGAAGCCTATATTGGCGGAAAATACCGAAAGAACCGACAATAAGTCCACCTAGAAGAGTGCAACCAAGAATAAGCAAAATCAAAGGAATGCTAACCATACTGAATAGAAGGTTCACTTGAACCGAATTCACATTAATAACAGCAAATACAGCTGTTAACAAAGCAATAACAAGAGCTGCGATCAAAGACCATTGTGTTTTCAAAATGCCACCTCCTCCCGTTACATTATAAAATCCCTTGCCCGCCATGGACAAGGGATTTATCCGTGCATTATTTCAATGCTGGATTTTAAGTGCGCACGGTTTTACTTTCCTTCAGTTAGCTTTTCCATTTCTGTAATGACTTCTTCGAATACGCTCATCGCTTCGCGGATCGGCTGCGGAGAGGACATGTCAACGCCAGCTTTTTTCAAAATATTGATTGAATAATCACTGCCACCGCTCTTCAAGAAGCCCAAGTAACGGTCAACGGCTGGCTGGCCTTCTTCCAGAATCTGTTTCGAGAAACTGGTTGCTGCCGAGAAGCCAGTAGCATACTTGTAGACGTAAAAACTGTTATAAAAATGAGGGATCCGTGCCCATTCCATTTCAATGTCTTTGTCTACCTTCATACCAGGCCCGTGATATTTCACATTCAGATCATAGTAAATCTCTGATAAGAGCTGCGGTGTAAGGGATTCCCCCTGTTCAGCGCGTTCATGTACAATTTTCTCAAATTCCGCAAACATGGTTTGACGGAATACTGTTGTGCGGAATTGATCTGCATAGTAGGTGAGAAGGTACATTTTCTCTTTCGGATCGGTTGATTTGTTCAGCAGGTAGTCCATTAGCAACGCTTCATTGGTTGTGGATGCCACTTCAGCCAGGAAAATGGTGTACTGTGCATCTCTATACTTCAATGCGTTGTCTGAATAGTACGAATGTAACGCATGCCCCATTTCATGAGCAAGTGTGAACATGCTGTTCAGGTTATCTTTATGGTTCAGCAGCACATATGGGTGGGTACCATAAGCTCCCCAACTGTATGCACCAGTACGTTTGTTTTCGTTTTCGTATACATCAATCCAGCGCTCATCATAGCCTTTTTGCAACGAAGCCAGATAGTCCGCGCCCAGTGGCTTAAGGCCTTCCTTTGTTTGCTTTTTGGCGTCTTCATACGTAATGTCCATCTTGTATTCGTCCACAAGTGGAGCGAACAAATCATACATATGGAGCTCATCCACACCTAACAACTTTTTACGCAGCTTGATGTAGCGATGGAGCAGGGGCAAGCTTTCATGAATGGTATCAATGAGATTCGTATACACTTCCTTCGGAATATTGTCACCGTACAGTGACATTTCCAGTACAGAAGGGTATTTGCGAACACGAGAATAAAAAATATTTTTGTTTACATTGGCACTTAGTGTAGAAGCAATTGTATTTTTATTTTTGGCATATGTGTCATATACCGCTTTAAAAGCACGTTCGCGAACTTCGCGATGCGGACTTTCGAGGAATTGAATGTAGCTGCCATGAGTCAGCTCAACCTCTTTGCCGTTTTCATCCTTAATTTTTGGAAACTTCAGATCGGCATTGTTGAGCATGCCAAAAATCGTTTGCGGGGCTTGAGCCAGATTGCCAACCTGAGCGAGCAACGCTTCTTCTGTCTTGCCCAGAATATGTGCTTTTTCCCGCTTCATTTCTTGAAGTGTAAACCGATAATCTGCAAGCTTCGGATCTTCAATGAAGGCATCGAGCTGATGATCCGGCAATGCCAAAATTTCAGGCGTCACGAAAGAAAGAGACTCGCTAACCTCAACGCCTAATTTTTTGGCTTTTTGCGAAAGACCCTGGTATGTAGGTTCAGCTGTATCCTCATCATGATGCAGATGTGCGTACACATATACACGCTCGGTTTTAAGCGACAATTCATCTTCCAATTTAAAGCAGCTGCCAATCGACTCTGCTGAATTGAGCTTGCCTTGGAATTGTTCAGCCTTTTTGGCTAGTTGTTTGACTTCTTCGTATTCTTGATCCCATGCTTTGCGGTTGGGAAACAAATCTTCCAGTTTCCATGTATTTTCCACTGGCGCATTAGCGCGTTTTACAATTTCACTCATGGAGAGCCTCCTCTGATCGAACGTAATGTGGGGTAGGGCTGCGGCAGTAAGGGACGGATGCCAAAACGAAGAAACCGCCACGCTTACCGTAAGCAGCAGGGCAAGAGGTTTTACAGGATGCATGTAACGGCAGATCCTCCTTATACCATGGCTTATTATGCCATAGTATGACCTCTTACGCCCGAAAGTATAATTTTCCTTACTGTGGGTTGGAACCTATATTTAATAAGCTGTATACAATGAGATAAAAGGCAAGGCAAACCATGATTACAGCAGTGAGGGCCATCCACTTTTTGAGAGGAGTCGGTATCGTATCACGCTTCATGATCAGCACTCCGCCCAGCGTAAAGGCCAGAATAATGAAGATGAGATAGCTGTTGGACACCATGAATAGGCTAGACCTGTTTGAAAGCGTTCATGATCCGCTGCCACTCTTCCTCATTATCTTGAAAGGACTGCTTGGGAAACCGATTTTGAGCCCAATGCATTAGTGCCGGACGGCTTAAAAACGTGTGGGCTTCCTCGCCCCAATCATCGGATATTTCCCGTAGAACGATGTAACGGCCCTGCACCTCGACAGTCATCATGTTCCAATTGTCTTTTTTGTATATTTCGTGTTTTTTCATCATATGCATGTCTCCGATTTTATAGATGTTTTGGTTCATGATACCGCAGTTTCCGCCGCAAAAGCAAATCATTCCAGCCCGAAAAACCCGGAAAAACATCAATTGCATTGTGAAAAAGCATGAAGTATAATATGGATATTCGCCATAGATGGCGGTATTTTTAGGAGGTTGTTCACTTGAAAGGTACAGTTAAATGGTTTAACGCAGAAAAAGGTTATGGCTTCATTCAAATGGATGGTGGCGAGGACGTATTCGTGCATTTCTCCGCAATCCAAGGCGACGGCTTTAAAACTTTGGAAGAAGGTCAAGCGGTTGAATTCGAAATTACTGAAGGTAACCGTGGACCCCAAGCAGCTAACGTAATCAAACTGTAAGTGTAACTGAATTGTAAGAATGGTTCCGTTTCTACGGATGTCTTATATATTACGGTTAAACTATGAATTGAGAGCGCAGTTCCTTTAATTTAAGGGACTGCGCTTTTTTGCGTAAATACGTTTATGATATGAGAAGATTGAGCAGGAATAGGGTATTATACGTAATAAAACTAGGCAGAAGACATTTCAAATTGAAGGAGTTGAGAAAATGAGTACAGCAGAGGCTAGTCGTAAGCCTTCCCTGATTGAAGGTCCTATTGCCAAAACGCTGTTTATGTTCTCTTTGCCGATGCTGTTCGGAAACATTCTGCAATCCCTGAATGGAACGATCAATTCGATCTGGGTTGGGAAGTTTCTGGGAGAAGCCGCATTGACTGCCGCTTCCAACGGAAATATTATAAACGGCTACGGGACAGTGGCAGCAGCAGCTTATACAGCAGCCAATAATTTGTCGAGCTATGTGCAGATGCCAGCAATGGCGTTAGGTGCAGCTGTATCTTCCTTTGCCGCTCAAAATATCGGAGCCGGACGTTGGGATCGAGTGCGCATGACAACCTGGATTGGGATTGTATATAATTTTTTGTTGACTGGTGGAGCTGTGGTATTAATTTACGTGTTTAATCGTCAGGCCTTGCTCATGTTCCTTCCATCTACGGGGGGCGCATTGGAATTGGGTATGCGGATTAATATGATCACCTTGTGGTCTTTTGTTATATTCGGTGTTACCAATGTCATTACAGGTGTTGTTCGATCAACGGGTTCCGTCATGATACCGCTTTTAATTACCATTATTTCATTATGGGGCATTCGTATACCTTTGGCCTATGTATTTGTCGATGAGTATGGTCTAGATGCTGTATGGTGGAGCTTTCCTGTTGGTTTTGCTATTTCTGCCGTAGCAGTCATTTACTATTATGCTTTCGGGAAATGGAAGCAGGCAAGCATGGGAGAGGGAATCCAAGCCATGAAGCCCGCAGAGGACAAGGGATAGGTAGGCCATTTATACTATTTGCGATTAAAGTCTTATAAGGATAGATTTTGTGTAACTCCTATTTTTGACTAATAAAACATTACAGGTATAAAATTCTTTTTGTAAGAATAGCTCATTTCCTTGAATTTTAAAGAAAAAAGTGAGGTTGTTCATTTGTGCTAAAAGGACGATCATATTATAATGGATATGGTTTGGATAGGTATAATTACGTAGACAACAATGTGGAGGCACCGTCATTTGAGTTATGTTGAGCAAGGACGTTATCAAGTACCGAGAGGCCCCATAGGTCTAATGAGCCGAATGTACAAGCACATTCTCCCTGAAACGAAACTAGAATTGAGTAACTGGAAGAGCAAGGCCGAACAAATTCCGGACCCTGAGCTGCGAAGCCAGGCGCTTGCGAGCATAGCGGATAAGACATTTCACTGCGTGGGTGGAGCGGTTTATGCCGCTGCCAATATGTCTGCCCGGCAGACGCTAATTCCGCTGATCGTAGCGTATCAGACCATTAGTGATTATCTGGACAACCTGTGTGATCGCAGTACGTCCATGGACCCGGATGATTTCAGGCTACTGCATCAGGCTATGCTGGATGCAGTTAATCCGACGGCTAGGCCAGTGAATTATTATGAGTTGCGTCGTGAGCAGGAGGATGGCGGTTATTTGACCAGGCTGGTGACAACCTGTCAGTCTTGTGTAAGCAGGCTTCCGGGCTATGAGGCGGCTATGCCTTACGTTCAGGATTTGGCTCGATTATACACGGATTTGCAAGTATACAAGCATATTAAACCCGAGCTGCGGGAACAAGCGCTTTTGGATTGGTGGTCGCTTCATAAAGACCGTACACCAGAGTTGCGCTGGAATGAGTTTGCTGCGGCTACCGGTTCAACTCTGGGGGTCTTTATGCTGTTTCTTGCTGCCAGCGACCAGCATCTGACAGATGCAGGGGCTGCCTCAATACATGCATCGTATTTTCCACATGTGTGCAGTCTTCATATTTTGCTGGATTATCTAATCGATCAAGACGAAGACCGGAAGGGCGGAGATCTTAACTTTTGCAATTATTATGAAGATACCGACATGGTGCTAGACCGGATCGCCTACGTTGTGAATCGGGCGCGGGCTGATATTGCAGATGTCCCTGCCAGCTCCTTTCACCGGATGATTATCGAGGGATTGCTGGCTTTATATTTATCCGACCCTAAAGTTAGCGAGCAGCAGGACGTTCGCGCTGTTTCGAGACGTTTAATGAAAAATAGTCCGCTCATGCGTTTGTTTTTCTTATTAAACAGTCGATGGATAAGAAGGCTTATATGATTATTTTGAGGAGGTCATAAATCATGACAGCAGTTAAGAAAATTGCAGTATTAACAAGTGGTGGAGATTCACAAGGGATGAACGCGGCAGTTCGCGCCGTCGTACGTAGCGGATTGTATTTTGGACTGGAGGTATTCGGGATTCAACGTGGGTATCAAGGCCTTTTGAACGACGATATTTTTCCAATGGATCTGAGAAGCGTCGGAGATATCATCCAACGTGGGGGAACTGTACTTCAATCTGCAAGATGCCTGGAATTTACGACTGAAGAAGGGCAGAAAAAAGGCGCTCAAATTTTGCGTAACCGTGGAATTGACGGCGTAGTCGTGATTGGTGGCGACGGTTCCTACCAAGGAGCTAACAAACTGACCAAGCAAGGCATTAAAACGATGTGTCTTCCGGGTACGATTGACAACGACATTTCCTTCACGGACTACACTATTGGTTTTGATACGGCGGTTAGTATCGTAGTGGACGCAATCAACAAGCTGCGTGATACGATGTCATCCCATGAACGTTCTTCTATCGTGGAAGTTATGGGACGTCATTGTGGTGATATTGCTCTGCATGCGGGTCTGGCTTCTGGCGCAGAAACGATTTTGGTGCCTGAGGTAGAATTTGACCTGAACGAAGTATCCGACCGGATGAAACAAAACTTTAAGCATGGTAAACGCCACAGTATCATTATCGTTGCTGAGGGTGTAGGCAAAGGCGAAACAGTAGCACAAGTTATCCAAGAAAACTGTCCGGATTATGAGCCTCGTGTTACAGTGCTTGGACACATCCAACGTGGAGGCACACCAACAGCGTTTGACCGCAACCTGGCGAGCCGTTTGGGTGACTTTGCTGTTCGCCAATTGATCGAGGGCATATCTGACAAGGCTTGCGGAATGATCGACGGTAAGTTGGTAGCTACAGATATTGACAAGGTTGTAAATACCAAAAAAGATTTCAATATGGAGCTTTATGAGCTGGCCTTGCGTTTGTCCCAATAATAAGAGCCTTTATGTAAAATAGATCGGCTCTGATATTGGAAATGATCAAAATTATGCGGATGACCCGAGTCATCCGCTGTTTTTTTAGCTTTGAGTCCTATCAGGAGGTAGTCATATATGTACCTATTCAAAATCGAAGTGGACAGTTCGGAAGGAGCGCTGACCGTCATTCTCGCTGCTGAAAATGAAGAACAGGCATTTGAAGAGATTGAACAACATGTGGAGAGACACTTTCTATATCCTCCCAAGCTGAATGAAGTGGCTATTGTGGAGAAAAAACGAATAACTTTAGGCGCAGCATATGTAATCGAGACACGCAAAGGCTAAATAGCCTCTGCGTGTTGTTTTTTTTGGGCGAAACGACGTTGTACTCTCACCAGACGCCAAAGAAGTAAAATAGCGCCTACTGCCAACCCTGTTATCAAACCGATCCAGTAGCCGTAGGGTCCCAATGAAGTCCAGCGTGCCAGTATATATCCTACAGGAAGCCCAATGACCCAATAGGAGAGGAATGTGAGCAAAAAGGCTGGATTGACGTCTTTATACCCGCGTAGCGCTCCTTGTGTAGGTGTAGCGACAGCATCAGATATCTGAAAGAAAATCGCATAGATTAGAAAATGCTGTGCCAATTGAATGACCTGCGGATCGGTGGAGTAAAGTCGAGCGACCTGTTCACCCCAGATAAGCAGTACAATAGCTGTAATCAGTGATAGACCTACTGCGCTGCTAATCCCCATTACACTATAAGCTTTGGCATCCCGCGGACGAGCAGCCCCTGTTTCATAGCCAACTAGAATCGTAAGTGCCATGCAAATGCTGAGTGGAATCATATACAGCGTAGATGCAAAGTTCATGGCGGCCTGATGTGCGGCTATGGTAGCTGTATTATAGCTACTCATGAAGAGAGTGACGGCTGAAAAGACGGCAGTCTCAAAAAATATAGCAAATCCAATCGGTACGCCAATCTTGATGAGCTCTTTCAAAGCACCAGCAGCAATCCTGTATATTTTGCTGAAGATTCGGTATTCGGCAAATATTTTTCCACGATGCGTAGTGATACCGGCGACCAGCATGATGATCCAGTAGGTGGTTGCCGTTGCCACCCCGGAGCCTACACCCCCCAGACGCGGAAAACCCCAGTTTCCATAAATAAGGAGATAGTTCAACAATACATTGATGGGTAACGACATGAGCGTGATGAACATCGTAAAACGGGTTTGTCCCAATGCATCCATGAAGCTTCGGAGCACAGTGTAGGCAAATAGAGGAACAATCCCGAAAGCCATCGCACAAAGGTAGTATAGTGCCACATTATGAACTCTCAGTTCCAAATTCATACCGTTCAAAATAGGCTTGACCAAAATGATGCCAGCAATCAAAACGACCATAGACAGGGCGAGAGAGAGCCAAAGTGCTTGAATGACATAGTAGGAGACTTTATCTTTGCGCTGTGCTCCTACCAATTGAGATACAATGGGCGTGATAGCCATAAGTATTCCGTTAAGGCCTGTTTGTACAGGAACCCATAGACTTACTCCAATGGCTACTCCAGCCAGATCGGCAGGGGAAAAGTGTCCCGACATATTCGTATCAAAAAAAGTCATGGCAGATAGTGCAAGCTGGGTAATCAGGATAGGGAACAAAATGTAGAAAAGTTGCTTCCATTTCTGTCCCGTTGTTAGAGTCAATTGCATTTTTGTTTTCCTCATTTACTAGGGATTGATTATTCGTATGTATCATAACATGTAAGTATTTATTGTAAGGGATACCGATACATTTGAACAGTAATAAAAAAGACTGCACCCGTTCGCCAAACAACGGGACAGCCTTCGAAATGATTATATAATTTCTAAATTTTATATAAAATAATAAAAAGTCCGGAGAGATAAATTATTTGTATGTTACTCCGCTAGTATAGCGGTTTGTGGCATTCCAAAGTAAATATTCGTCCACTTTCATATCCTTAAGCGCTCGAATTTGGTCCTCTACTTGAGTTTTTCCATACTTAGCATAATGTCCGCTCCCCAACCAACTTGCGGTAAAATCCTGGATCCAAGGACGAATAATTGGCTTTAGCTTGCCCGTCGGATCAAGCTTTTTGTGTGTATCGGCCATGGAGCCTTTAATCGTCTGGTATGGATTCTTATCGGGGTCTTTTACACCGAACCAGCCTGTGGTGTAGTGACTTGGATAAACCATGGGCGAAATGACATCCACATTTTCGGAGATTTTAGTGAAATCCTGTCCGATCCCCTCCGCAGCAGGAACGGATGCGGCATATCCGAAAATATCTACCGATACTCGTACACCTAATGGAGCAAGCTCTTTACGGGCATATTGTACGAATTCAGCGACTGCATCCGAGCGGGATTGATCTGATTTGGTATATTTCAGCTTGTCTGCTCTTTTCTCAAAGCCTTCGGGGAAACGTACATAGTCAAATTGAATTTCCTTAAAACCAAGTTTGGCTGCTTCCTTAGCGATGGCGATATTATAATCCCATACTTCTTTATTATAGGGATTGACGAACCCGTCTCCTTTGCCGTTTTTCCAGACAGAGCCGTCAGGGTTACGGAAAGACATCTCGGGATTTTTGTTAGCTAGTACCGTATCTTTAAATACGACAATACGAGCAATCGGGTAAACATTATGCTTTTTCAATCGGTCCATCAAACCGGAAATATCCCGAATGAATTTTTGCGGCTTGCCCAATTTGAGCAGCTCGGGATTGGTCGTTGGATAAGTGATGTAACCTGCATCGTCTTTAATATCAATAACCATGGAATTGAGCTCTGTCTTGTCAAGCAGTTCAAGCAGCTGAGTCATACGCGAACCGCCTGCGCTATAAGCCGTGACATAGATGCCCTTTATAGCAGGAGTCGTCGGTTGTGGGTCAATTTTAACTGGGGGATTGGAGGCATCCACCTTCATATTATTGTGCTGAGCCTGGATCATGGCGCTACTAATTGTTGTTACCACCGTATCTTTTACATTTGGAGCGTTGGCTGACTGATCGCCGTTTCCGCCTATCCCCATCGCCAATAGCATAATTGCCCAAATCATATTCATTTCCTAACTCTCTCCCTTATGTATGTCGCTTACCTGATTATACGTAAAGTTATGTATCGAAAAACAACACGCTTGTAACCAATACTGGAATCATCAGGCACAGTCTTACATGATTAACCCAACCTGTGTTCATTGAATCCATAAAAATGCATAAATAATGCCGCTCTCTTCGCGGTTGTAGATGTAACCGGAAGAAGCGGCACTTGGTAAAGAAATTTATTGAAGATAATTATTGTCTTGATGCTCGCAAATACTGTACTGAATAATTTCTAGCGCATCCGTTGGCTTGAGTATGGCCATCCCGTCCCGAAGCACAATCATCGAGTTCAGCTCATCCTTTTTGAGAGAAGGGAGCATTTCCGGGTACCATCTTAAGACAATGTCGGACAGTTTTACCGTTTCCATTTCCACAAAAATCACCCTTTCCTGCTCGGAATCATTCCAAAAGAATCATTCAATACGATTCGGAAAAGCAAAGTGCCTGTGAAATAGCAGGTAAAGCTGGTCTTTATATACTATGGGAACAGCGCACATATAGTGTACCACAGAAACTATATTTTGACACTTGGGTTTGTGCTTATCTTCGGCGAAATGAACCCATCACCCCAACCGTTTCCACAATATTGACAAAAGCTGAAGGGTCCACTTCTTTAATGATCCGTTTTAATTCAACTAGCTCGTAGCGTGTCGTGACAGTCATCAGCATGTCCTTTTCGGTATGTGAAAATGCGCCTTCAATTTTTATTTTGCTAACACCGCGTGGTGTGGTTAACATCCGCTCCAGTAGCTTGTCGGTGTGTTCTGTAATAATGTAGACGGTAATCTTCGTGTGACTGACATAGATTTGATCCAATACCTTGCCAGTCACAAAAATAGATAGCATGGACGCAAGTGCAATATTCCAATCATCGTTCAAATATCCTGCTGCAAGAATGACCAGTCCATTCATGCCAACAAGTACAGTTCCTACGGGGAAGTCACGATAACGAGTGACGATGGAACCGATAATGTCAAAACCGCCCGTAGAACCCCCTACCCGAAAGGAAATTCCTGCTCCAACGCCGATCATCACCCCACCAAAAACGGAGGCTAGTAGGGGGTCCGACACGACAGATTGCACCGGCACCCAGGCCAAAATCCACGTTGTAACGACAACGGATAAAATGCTCAGGCTAATAAAACGCTTGCCTAAAATAAACCAGCCTGCAATAAGCATCGGAATATTGATAATAAAATACATCGCGCTGATATCAAATTTTGTGAAGTAGCCAATTAACATGGAAAGACCAGCTACTCCCCCGCTCAGCAAGTGGTGTGGCACGAGAAACAGATTAAAACCGCATGCAATGGCAGCGGCTCCAAGAATGACAGTTAAGCAGTTTAACACTATTTTTAACAACTTATTTTCACCTCATTTAAATTATACGGGAAGCAACTTGCTGGTATTCATGAATTGTTCTGTGCTATAATGCGATGTGGATATTCTTGAGTAGGGACCTATGTCCAGAGAAACACTTAAAATTTAAACTGTTTTAAAAAGGATAAATTCGTTTAAGATGTATCGGATAGGTTCCCCAAATTTATTACAGAAAGATACAGTTATAGGTCTAAATAAACTGTCACTGTATTGGGGAAAACTTATACAATAATATCGCTACTTAAGAATACAGACAACATTGTGGATTGTCCACCACATCCACCATTATGAAGGAGTTTGAATAAATTTGACGACATTTGCAGAATTTGATCTTGAACCGAAAGTAATTCAGGCGATTACAGAACTGGGCTTTGAAGAAGCAACACCAATTCAATCCCAATCCATCCCGATTGCACTGCAAGGCAGAGACATGATTGGCCAAGCCCAAACAGGTACTGGTAAAACCGCTGCGTTTGGTATTCCGCTGATTAACAAAATTTCTAGAAGCGACGAAAAAATCAGAGCCCTGATCATGGCACCAACACGTGAGCTTGCTATCCAGGTAGCTGAAGAAATCGAAAAACTCTCTCGTTTCAAAGGTCTTCGTACTTTGCCAATCTATGGTGGACAAGATATCGTACGCCAGATTCGTGCTTTGAAAAAGAAACCTCAAATTATTATTGGTACGCCAGGACGCTTGCTTGACCATATTAATCGCAAAACCATCAAGCTGGAAGATGTAAACACAGTTGTTTTGGATGAAGCAGATGAAATGTTGGATATGGGCTTCATGGAAGATATTCAATCCATTCTGAAGCAAGTTCCAGACGAGCGTCAAACGATGCTTTTCTCGGCTACAATGCCTCCTAATATTAAAAGATTGGCTGAGCAATTCCTCAAAAATCCTGAGCATGTTTCAGTTATTCCTAAACAAGTTAGTGCTCCACTGATTGATCAGGCCTATATCGAAGTTCCTGAGCGTCAAAAATTCGAAGCATTGAGCCGTTTGATCGACATGGAATCCCCAGAACTTGCTATCGTATTTGGTCGTACCAAGCGTCGGGTAGACGAGCTGGCTGAAGCTCTGCAAAAACGCGGATATTCTGCAGACGGTTTACACGGTGATTTGTCTCAAAACCAACGTGATGCTGTAATGCGTAAATTCCGTGACGGAAGCATCGACGTGCTCGTAGCGACTGACGTAGCTGCCCGTGGTTTGGACGTTTCCGGCGTAACTCACGTTGTGAACTTTGACCTTCCGCAAGATCCAGAAAGCTATGTTCACCGTATTGGACGTACTGGACGTGCAGGTAAAGAAGGGGAAGCTTGGTCTTTCGTAACGCCTCGTGAAATTGACCATTTGCACTTTATCGAACGTGTAACTCGTCACCGCATTCCACGCAAGCCGCTTCCAACGTTGGCTGAAGCTCTGGAAGGTAAACAACGTATCATTGCTGAACGTCTCCTAGAGGCTGTAGAAAGCGGTGAGCTGAACGAGTATAAAGGTTTGGCTATTCAAATGCTGGAGCAATATGATTCTGTACAACTTCTCTCTGCAGCTCTGAAGCTGATGACTGGTGAGAAGAGAGAAGCATCGATTGAACTGACTCCAGAAGATCCAATCCGTGCAAAACGTCGTAAACCAGACGTGCGTTCTGGTGGTCGCAAGCCTTCTAACTATAGCGGTCGCAGCAACGGTGGTTACAATTCCAACCGTTCTGGCGGTAGTGGCGGTAGTGGAAGCAAAGGTGGATATGGTGGTTACAACCGTGGCAAAGAAGGCGGTGGCTACAACCGTGATTCCGGAAGCCGCTACAGTGGAGATCGCAAACCACGCCCGAGCAGCAATGGAGAAACTCGTCGTCCTGCAAGACGTGAAGATTCCTCTTCCGAATAAGAAATGAAATAATGAAAAGTCGAAGCAGTGAAGCTTCGGCTTTTTTGTTATGATTAATCAGTATGTATGAACCTTTTAGAGGTCTGCTTTAATGGGTCACGTATTGATTTCACTGGCGTATTAGGGCTGAAATACGGTATGATATAGTCAAGAGCCGGAATTTATAGGCATAGCAACATGAGTCTTGGAACTGCCAAGGCTTGCGGAGGGAGAGACTGACATTGGAGTTTAAAGGAGCTATGGGTGGTATTTACCGCCTGACCGAGTGGATTACCCGACTGGCGGCTACAAATTTGTTATGGGTGTTATGTTCGTCGCCTTTTGTGTTCTGCCTCATACTGAAACTACTTGTAATGAATCAGAATTTGGCTAATGAGTCTTTACAAATGAATTGGGCGATGGCTATTTTGGCACCGCTTACTTTATTTCCAGCCACATCGGCTATGTTCACAGTGGTTCGCAAATGGGTAATGGGCGATACCGATACGGGCGTGTTTCGTACCTTTTTTAAAGGGTATAAAGAGAATTATAAGCAAAGTTTGATCGGGGGTATCTTTTACACGTTGCTGTTTGTCATCATGTATGTGGATTATACCGTATATATGACACAACTCAGCAACTTGCAAATCGTCGGCGTAATTATGCTTATTCTTATCATTATTTTGCTTGTGTCTATGTTTAACTTCTTTTCGATGGTGGCTCATTATCATATGTCTACCGGACAAATTATTAAAAATGCGGTGTTACTGACGCTGATTCGACCATTTCGTGTATTTTCTACCCTGCTCGGCAGCGCTGTTGTTATATTTATCGGAGTCAAATATCCTGTGCTTTTCCTATTCTTCATTGGCAGCGTGGTTGCCTGGTTCGCTTTCTTTAATTTTTACGGAACGTTCCTCAAAATGCAGGATCAAATGGAAAAGATGAAGCAGAAAGATGAAGATACGGCAAGCATTGAAGACAAAAAAAGTGATAACCCCTAAAAATAAAACATATTTCTCCTAGCATTTACTTTCTGAGTGAGAAGCGCTATAATAAGGTCACATCCTGCGATGCACGTTACGGTCATTTGTTGTTTTGAACCAATGACAATGTCTAGGGAGATCTATACGGATGAATAGCTGAAAAGCCCTGTCAATTCCTGACAAGGGGACTTCAAAAGTTTATTCTGCGGTCACCCACCTGCTAAAGCAGGTTCAGAAGACGCTATGGTCGGACGGCATCGGCGGGTACTCCAAAGATAATGAATACACTCTGTTCATGCTTCGTGCAGAAACAGGGTGTTTTTTGTATGCAACAATGTTAAACTAAGACATGAGGTACTAAGGTCGCATACCACAGGTATGGTCGGTTAACTTTTTGTTGTTTAACGTTTTTATAAAGCGCTTGCAGCAAAAAAACCGATGTGCTGCATTTCGGCAACGATTATCGTGAAGGAGGAAATGTCTTGTCGTTGAAGAGGACTCTGGTAGGGATTGTGCGCAGCCAAGAAGGTACAAGCGACCGGGTCAAGGACCCCCAAATGAAGACACGCTATTATAACTTATCGAGAGACAGGGCTTGGGAAGAAGTATCATCTATTTTGAAAAAAATTCCTGGCTACAAGGTACTCCATGAGGTAGCATCCGTAGGTGAGATTACGTTAGAGAAGCGAACGGCGTTCGGTAGAACTGTCGACATTACCGTTTCCATATTGTCCGTCTCGCCAGTTCGGAGTGCGGTGGATATTTATTCTGCTTCACGCGGATCGCTAGGGGACTTGGGCGCGAATTACCGCATCATTTTGCAACTGTTCGCTGTGATTGACAAGAAGCTGTCCGCTCATAAGGTCGTGCAGTAATTGTAGATGTGTGAGCAGTGATATGGCAGACAAACGTCAAAAAAAGCGAGGAAGGCAACCCTTCACTCGCTTTTTTAATATTCAGTCTGATTTAGACGAGTTTTTTCACTGCTGCAATCGCTTGGTCATAGTCAGGATGTTCGGACATTTCGCTCAAGTATTCTACGTAAGAGATTTTGTTATTTTGATCAATTACAAAAATAGCTCTATGATCCAAATGGAATTCCTTGATGAACACACCATAAGCTTCGCCGAAGGAATGATCCTTATAGTCGGACAGTGTCAATACGCGGTCGATACCGGCAGCACCGCACCAACGAGCTTGAGCGAAAGGCAGATCGACGCTGACAGTTAGCACCACGACTTGATCCCCAAGGGAATCAGCTTCTTGGTTAAAACGTCGAGTCTGTGCGTCACACACGCCTGTATCCAAAGAAGGAACAACACTGATCAATTTGACTTTGCCCGCAAAGTCTTGGAGCGTAGCTGCTTCTAGCAGGTTTTTCTGTAATTTGAAATCAGGTGCCTGATCTCCAACCTTTAGTTCAGGACCTAAGAGTGTCAAAGGATTGCCTTTAAAAGTAGCAGCTCCTGTACGTTCTTGTGCCATATGTAATAGCCTCCTTGGTTTTTAGCATTGGTTATCGTTGCCGAAATCTATTATAATCTTTTATAAAAGACATTGTCCAATTTGAATAAGGTGGAGACACCCATGAAGGAAGGATTGCCTTGATTTTTTTACGTTATGAGAACTGGAAAAGTTATTTACGGTTTTACCCAGTGACCTGTCTGATTTTGCTCATTAATATTGTGATGTTTATTGTACTCACCGTACAGGGTGGATCGGAAAATAGTTTGACGCTGATCCGATATGGAGCTTTGATTAATGAAGCGCCATTCACTGATCAGCTGTGGCGATATGTATCAGCCATGTTTTTACATGCAGGGTTTGATCATCTTTTGTTCAATTCCTTCGCCATACTCGTATTCGCTCCTCCGCTGGAGCGTTTGCTGGGGTCCTTCCGCTATGTGTTATTGTATCTGGTCACGGGCATTGTAGGGAACATACTGTCCATCGCGCATTACAACATGATGGCGGAAACGACAGTCTCTGTAGGAGCCTCAGGAGCGATTTATGGCATCTATGGAGCTTTCCTATACGTTGCCCTGTTCCAGCGGTCACTGATGGATGACGCCTCGCGCAAAACGCTGTACACGCTGCTTGGGTTTGGTATCCTGTTTTCTTTCGCTGTAGCGAACATTAACTGGACGGCTCACTTCGGGGGATTACTCAGTGGGTTTTTCCTTTATGGATTAATGATCAGATTGACTGGCCAACGCAAACGTCACTAAAGACAGTTTTACGTAAGTTAGCAGGGTAAGAAAGAGGATGATGTTCGATTGACGTCTTCTTCCGGATGTTGAAAAACAGATTGGAGCGAATATCGGAGTGGAATTACGACAGTTGCAATACTTCATGAAGGTAGCGCAAAAAGAACATGTCACTCAGGCAGCCGAGGAGCTACATGTGGCGCAATCTGCGGTAAGCCGGCAAATTCATCAGCTTGAAGAGGAGCTGGGAGTTAATCTTTTTATGCAAAAGGGTCGCAATTTGCAGCTAACGCCAGTGGGACAGCTATTTTGCAAACGGGTTGAGACGATTATAAAAGATCTAGAGCGAGCTGTTTTGGAGGTTCATGAGTTTTTGGACCCTGAGGGGGGCGAAATCCGCATCGGTTTTCCGCACAGTTTGGGGATTCATCTTATTCCTACGGTGGTGGCTGAATTCCGAAAGCGGTATCCCAATGTTAAATTCAGATTTAAACAGGGGATGTACCCGAGTTTAATTCGTGATGTGTTAGCGGGTGAGGTGGATTTGGCTTTTGTGTCTCCTTTTCCGGATCGTCATGATCATGTAGAGGGGGATGTGGTGCTGACCGAGGAGTTGTTTGCTGTTCTCCCGCCCAATCATCCTTTAGCCACGGCCAAACACATCACGCTGAGTCAGCTTAAAGGAGAAAAATTCATCCTGTTCAGAGATGGATATTCGTTACGCCCGATTGTCTGGCAGGCTTGTCTGGAGGCAGGATTTACGCCAGATATTGCTTTTGAAGGTGAAGAGACAGATACGATTCGCGGATTAGTTGCGGCTGGTATGGGAGTCAGTCTTTTGCCTGAAATGGCGTTGTTTCAGACTAACCCGCTTCAACCTGCAAGAGTGTCAATTGTTGATCCAGAGGTCACGCGAACTATAGGCTTGATTCATCGCAAAGATGACAAGCTACCATTAGTTGCAAAGTCATTCCGGACTTTTTTGTTGCAATATTTTGGTCTTAAAGGTAGTGTTGCTACTCCGAATGGAAGTGCAAAAGCGGATTTAGGGCAGTGAGTATAGCTGGTTGGTTTTAGATAAAGAAAAAAAGGTTGTTCCTCTACCGTTAACTTGGTGGAGGAACAACCTTTTTTGCAACACAAGCAATTAATCCCGGCTGTTAAAGATACCGATTAAGCGAATTAGTTCCAGCAAGGAAACGAGAGCTGCAGCCACATAAGTTAATGCAGCAGCATTTAATACTTTGGCGATACCCCGTTCTTCATCACTACGGATAAACCCTTCGGAAACCATAATTTCCCGGGCGCGGTTGGAAGCATTAAATTCAACCGGTAATGTAATTAATTGAAAGGCAACAGTAGCCGAGAAAAAGATAATACCCAAGCCAATCAGGTTTGTGTAGCTGAATAAGAAACCGGCAATCAGCAGAAACGGTGCAATCCCGGAAGCGAAGTTTACGATCGGAAAGATCCGATGACGGAGTGCTAGCATGGGATAATGCTCTTTATGCTGAATGGCATGACCGACCTCGTGACAAGCTACGGCAACTGCGGAAATGGATTTTTCATAATAAACGGGCTCGGACAGTCGTACGACTCTTTGCATCGGATCATAATGGTCAGATAACGCACCAGGTACTGGTTCAATAGGTACATCATGCAAACCATTGCGATCCAGCATATGCCGAGCTGCATCATAACCGGTCAACCCATTTTCATTTGGGACATCAGACCATTTATTAAAAGTACCTTTTACACGGAATTGCGCCCATAAGGATAATCCGAACGCAAGAATAATCAATATATACATACCCATCATAAAGCAACCCTCCATTATTGTTCATCATAGCCCGGGCATCTACATCATAGAACTATGCTCCAGCAGATACTTCAGAGCTTCGATACAAGCGGCGCTTTGTGGTAGTAGACCAGTAAGCAACTTGCGCGCTTGAACGGGCTTGAGCTGCCCCAAAAGAGGCTGTAGTTCATTGACTTCACGTTCTAGACGCTGCATGTGCATCTCTAGACTCGTTAGTTTGTCAGTGACGTGCTCTTCCCCCGCGACCGAGTTCCATTTAATCAGTGTCTGTCTGATTTCCTCAAGGCTATACTTCTCTTGTTTCATTTGGTTAATACGTTCAAGCCTGTTTAAGGTTTCATCATTATAAAGCCGATAATTTTTCAATGATCGTTCTTCAGGTGTGATCAAACCAAGCTTTGTGTAATAATCAATAGTTCGTTCGCTGACACCAGCCGCCTTGGCTAGCTCACCAATTCGATACAGCTTCATATCCCCATCTGTCTTCACCTCGCGCTCTTCGTTCAACCTTCAATATTAGCATTTGCAAACGGAGTGTATATAAAGAATATTTTACATGATTCCCAACCATACAGTCAAACGTCATGCTTTTTTTTGGACAGAAACAAGCTACTTTTATAGTTAGTAAATATGACATGGAGTGTTTGGGACCATATTTTTTTAACATAATAAAAAAAATCTTGTCAACTTTCATGTATTCTGATTATAATGACAATAAGAATTTCATGAAATGTAAAGAAACTTAACATTCGAGGGAGTGGGCTTCATGAGAAAAAAGTGGTTAGTTGTATTATTGGCCATGCTGACAGTATTAGCTTTTCCGGTAGGTGCGTTTGCTGCTGACGGTCCGACAAATATTCAACTTCAAGCCGGGCTAAACACGGCCTTTACGTTCTTGGCATTTATACTTGTATTTTTTATGCAAGCGGGATTTGCATTGCTGGAGGCAGGCTCGACACGAATGAAGAATGCAGGCCATGTCGCTGGTAAAACGATTCTCACCACGGGTGTTGCGGCTTTGTCCTTCTGGGCACTTGGATTTGGATTCGGATTTGGTAATGATGGCGGCAACGGATTTATGGGACTGACGGGTTTCTTCATGAGTGGTACGAATGCTGCTGCATCGTTTGATGCTCTTTCAGGTCTGGATGTTCCGATTACAATTATGTTTTTGTTCCACTTTGCTTTCGCTGCGGTATCACTTTCTATCGCATGTGGGGGAATGGCAGAGCGTGCAAAATTAAGTGTATACATTATCTTCGGTATTTTGTTCTCTATCGTGATCTATCCGGTTGTAGCTCACTGGGTGTGGGGCGGCGGATGGCTTGGTAAGTTAGGCATGCAGGATTATGCCGGTTCGACGGTAGTCCATTTGACAGGCGCTACGGCGGCACTCGTCGCTACACTGCTGCTCAAACCGCGTCTGGGCAAGTTCAATAAAGATGGCAAGCCGAACATTATCCCTGGTCATAATCAGGTGTACTCTATCTTGGGTGTTATTATTCTCTGGTTTGGTTGGTTTGGGTTTAACCCAGGTAGTGCTGTATCGGCTATGAACGACGGATTCTTTGGATATGTGGCCTTGACTACCAATATTGCTGCTGCGGCAGGTGGGGTTTTCGCTTTGCTCGTATCCTGGATGGTATATGGAAAAGCAGATATCCCTGCTATGCTAAACGGTGTGCTGGCGGCTTTGGTTGCTATTACTGGTTCTTGTGCCTTTGTAGCCCCTTGGGCGGCACTGGTCATTGGTGCAGTTGCAGGGATCGTCACTTTCTTCACAGCGCAATGGTTCGAGCGTGCAAGAGTAGATGACCCGGTATATGCTTTCTCTGTGCATGGTGTTGCAGGGATGTGGGGCGCAGTGTCCACAGGGTTCTTTGCTACTCCTGAGCTTGTAAAAATAACAGGTGTAGGTCAAGCGGGTCTGTTTTATGGTGGTGGATTTACACAATTAGGAGTACAGCTGCTTGGACTGATTGGCACTTTGGCTTTCGTGTTCGTCATTTCCTTCATTATTCTGGGTGCGATGAAAGCGATTATGGGTATCCGCGTTACGGAAGAGGAAGAAACGATGGGACTGGATATCAGTGAACATGGTACGTACGGCTATCCTGAGCAAATGAAGTTGGTTGCCGAGGCTGAAAAGCGTTCTGGAATTGTGAACTAATATGTAAAATATAAAGAACCAGTATGGATGAGCGGAGGAGATGGAAGTATGGAACTGCAAAATATGGCCTCTTGGGTGAGTTCCGCTGAAGCGATGGATCAGGCAGATACGCCTGAATCGCTAAGGCAGGCCAGGGTCGACTCTCAAAAATGGCTGCTGGCTTCCCAAGCCTCCGCTCCGTTATCAGACTGGTTACGAACGGCGAATGAAATGCATGACCGCATCGCGGCCAGAGCTGTACAAATGTGTGAAAAAGGGATGGTTGAGGATGGCTTCGGCCCTCCTCCCGTCCCTTATGCATTTATAGCCTTTGGAAGCATGGGGCGCTCGGAATCGACGCTGTGGAGTGACCAGGATAACGGTATGATTATCAGTAACACAATATCTGTTAATAAAGAATTGTATTTTAGTGAGTTTGGTCGCAGAGTGTCTGCGATGTTAGAGTATTTGGGATATCCCAAATGTGAGGGGAAAGTAATGTGCTCGGAGCCGTTGTGGCGCCAAACATTGTCTGGATGGCAAGAACAGCTAACGAAATGGTCGGACGATTTTGCTTGGGAGCCGATCCGTTATCTGATTATCTCGTCTGATATGAGGCATATCGCTGGAGATGAGCAATTATCTGCAAACTGGAAACGAAGTTTTTATGAGTTGTTCCGAAAACATCCTGATTTACCCTCGGCGGTGCTTAGGAACACGGTGAGGCATAAAGCGACACTTAATATTTTAGGTCAGATTGTTACCGAGCGCTTCGGTGAGCATGCGGGCGATTTTGATGTGAAATACGGGTTGTACATTCCGCTGGTGAACGCAGTCCGTTTTTTGGCGTTGCAACATGGTGTAGAGGAAACCTCCACCCTCAAAAGGCTCAGTCGTCTCGCATCATTGGAAGCGGCGCCGTTGCCTTTACTCGATGCTTGCGAGCGAGCCTTTCGGATCGCGCTTCAGCTTCGAATGGCTACTCCGGTGAAGAAGAATGATGGATTGCTGGTCAGCAATGGCTACCTGGCTGTAAAGCCGCTCAAACAAAGTAAAGGCTGGCATGAGTTGCGCGAGGCGCTTTCGACAGTACGACGGCTGCATCGTGCGTTGCAAAGGCAGTTGCGATTTATGGAAGGGAGAAGGTCATGAAGGAACCAGCGCAGGGAAGTGGCTTCTGGAGCGCTCTCCGCAGAGGAGGAGTGCCGTCTGCGATCGCATCTGTAATGGGGGCTCCTACGGCTCAGCAGATGGCGTTTATTCGCTCCTTAACCCGGGAGCAACGGCGCTCTGAAGTATTGCGGACCCCGCTGGATCGTTTGGAGACGGTAGTTTTTGATCTGGAGACAACTGGATTTTCAGCACAGCATGGAGATGAGATTTTATCGTTCGGGGCGATTCGGGTTGTCGGGGACATGATTATGGAAAAAGAGCAGTTTTATACGCTTGTTAATCCACGGACTGTGATTCCTGAGCATATTACCGAGCTAACTGGGATTACCCGGGAAATGACGGATGAAGCTCCACCGCTTATGAACGGACTGCACGACTTTATGTCCTTTGTAGGTGGGCGAGTACTTGTGGCACATGCTAGCGCTCATGACAAGGCCTTTTTGAATGCTGCGTTATGGAAAACATCTAAAGTTCAATTGACTCACCGTGTTCTGGATACGATGATGCTTGCCAAATGGCTTGAGCCACAGCAACATCAAACCTACAGTTTGGATGAATTGTTGACCTATCAATCCATTCCGATTGAAGGACGGCACCATGCGTTAGAGGATGCGAAAATGACGGCTAAGCTGTGGGTTGCGTATGTTCAGGAAATGTTGAAGCGTAATGTGACCAATTTGGCAGATGTCTACGCGCATTTAAGTCATGCATGATTCAGTACAAGGCATAGCATTCATATACACATAAAAACAGCAAGTTCGCGATTTCGTGGGTTTGCTGTTTTTTCTGCGTCCTGTTTAGATTTAGAAGGTTAGAGGTGGGAACAGTATGGGCATCCTATGGAGAAGGTAAGGGTCATTTAGACGAAAGACAGGTGATAAGACTGTGAAAAGATTTCTTTTCATCAGAGCGATGGTTATGCTGGTTGTGGTTGGGGCTTCGTGGGGAGTTATTGAAAACACAACTTATGCAGCAAACCTGTCCATGGAAAATGCACCATTAAAAGAGGAATACGGTAGAGAAAGACTTAAAGCTGAGAAAGAGGTAGAGGATGAAACAGATGCGGTAGAGGTAATGAAAAAGATAAAGCCTGGTCAACGGCTTCCTTCTATGATTTTAAAGGGATTAAACGGCAAGACCTACGATGTAGGGACCACGCGCAATAAAGCTTTGGTTATTAGCTTTTGGGCTTCGTGGTGCGATCCGTGCCGATTAGAAGCTCCTATGCTGAATGAGTTGTATAGTAAGTACAAAGATGATGTGGATGTGTATGGTATCAATGTAACTCGCTATGATCGATTGGAGGATGTACAGAAGTTTTCCCGCTCTTTGGATCTCAAATTTCCCATTTTACTTGATGAGCAAGGAGCATTGTTTGAACGATTTGGAGGGATAGCTTTTCCAACCCATGTAATGGTTGATCATCATGGACAGGTCCGCGAAATCATAATCGGCATGCTCAGTGAGCAGGAGTTGGAACGCAAAATAGAAACTCTTGAAAAAAAGAAGGTGTCTTTGCGAGCCGAGTAGACTAGACCCCAAAGACACCTTATAAGCTCATGCGAGCACCTGATTAGTGATTAACTAATCCATGATGAGTAAGCTCTGCCTGATCGTTTTTTGGAGTCGGTGCTTCCAATAATGCGTAACGGAAGCTGTCCAAGAGAGCTTCCCAGCTGGCTTCGATTACATTTTCAGATACACCTACGTTACTCCAGACGTCCTCGTAATTTTTAGACTCAATGAGCACACGTACCTTGGCGGCAGTGGCATCCTTTTCGTCAAGCACACGTACCTTGTAGTCAGCCAAATGCATGTCCCGCAAGGCAGGGAAATATTGAGAAAGAGCCTTGCGGAGTGCGTTATCGAGCGCGTTGACAGGACCGTTGCCTTCAGCTGCGGTATAGACACTCGTCCCTGCGACATTCAGTTTCAAAAATGCCTCGGATACGACCGGGCGGCCGGCAGTTTTCTCTACCAGCACTTTGAAGGATTCAAAAGAGAACATTTCCTTCACTTCACCACCTGCTTCACGAATGAGCAGTTCCAACGAAGCATCCGCGCCTTCAAACTGGTACCCCTGATGCTCCAGTTCCTTGATGCGGCTAATTACGCCACGTGCCTCATCACTAGATGGGTCAAGGGTGATGCCCAGCTCTTGCGCTTTGGATACCACGTTGCTTTGCCCGGCCAGTTCGGAGACCAAGACCCGTTGCTTGTTCCCCACGAGTTCAGGAGCGATGTGCTCATAAGTTCGCGAGTCGCGCAGAATGGCTGACACGTGGATGCCCCCCTTATGGGCAAAAGCTGCATTGCCTACATAAGGCTGGTTCACAGGCATATTGACGTTGGCGACTTCGCTCACAAAGCGGGCTGTATTGTGGAGTTGATTTAACTTCTCAGTATCTAGACAGTCGTAGCCCAGCTTGAGCTGCAAATTAGGAATGACGGAGCACAGGTTAGCGTTACCACACCGTTCACCGTAGCCGTTGATGGTACCCTGAACCTGCCTTGCGCCTGCTTGTACAGCACTTAGAGAGTTCGCTACTGCCAATTCGCAGTCATTGTGTGTATGAATACCCAACTGCGACCTCGTTATCTGGCTTTGCAGCATAGTGACAATTTCCTGAATCTCATGCGGTAGGGTACCGCCGTTTGTATCGCACATCACGAGCCAATCCGCGCCTGCTTCTTCTGCTTTTTTCATAACGGCGATTGCATACTCGGGATTGTTTTTATATCCGTCAAAAAAATGTTCGGCATCAAAAATAACCTCCATGCCCCCTTGCTTTAAAAAGGCGATGGAGTCGTAAATCATAGACAGATTTTCCTCCAGTGTCGTCTGTAGGGCGGTGTGTACGTGAAAATCCCATGATTTACCCACAAGTGTAGCAGCCTGAGCGCCGGATTCCAGAATTCGTTGTAGATTGACATCCTGTGCTGCGATGCTATCTTTGCGGCGCGTGCTGCCGAAGGCGACAATCTTTGCCTGAAGGCCTAGCTCTTGTACCCGTTTGAAAAATTCGATATCCTTGCTGTTGCTTCCGGGAATCCCGCCTTCAATATAATGAACACCGAGATCATCGAGTTTTTTGGCAATTTTCAATTTGTCATCAGCAGACAAGCTAATTCCTTCTCCTTGAGTGCCGTCTCGCAGCGTTGTGTCAAAGATAGAAATAGCGGTGGACATGAGGGACTCCTCCTTTGCGGATTGCTCAGATTGATGATACTCTGCTTTTTTAAGCACATTAATTTAGTTGTTTAAAGCTTAAAAACAGGAAAGCGTTAGTTTGTCGTGTTTGTATGTTAGTCGATTATATCAACTTATGACTTCAATTGTAATATATAATTATCATTTTTAGCCGCAAAACCTTTATTTTTTATGTAAAATAGAAATAGCATTTAAGGGTATCTCAAGTATAAGATCAAAACACATATTCCCGCGATGACGGGTGAATTTACAGTTAAAAAGAAGGGTTGAGCATGAAAGATGTCAGTGCTTATTATCCGGCTGGTGGACGAGTTATTCTGCATGTGGATATGAATGCATTTTATTGTTCCGTTCATGCAGCGGAGGAGCCGGAGAAATATAAGGGACTGCCTACCGCGGTGGCAGGCAGTAGTGAGCTGCGCAAAGGTGTGATTGTAACCTGCTCTTATGAAGCTCGACGATTGGGTATTTCAACAGGGATGGTCGTTCAGCAGGCTCGTCGGATCTGTCCGCAGCTCATCGTAATACAGCCTGATTTTCACTTGTATCGTCGTTATTCCAAGGCATTTATGAGTATTGCCTATTCGTATACGCCTATGCTGGAAGCAACTTCAATTGATGAGTGCTATCTGGATATTTCTGGATCCAAACAGTTTGGAACACCTATGGAAATTGCTGAGGAAATCCAGCGCCGAGTAGAGGACGAACTGGGTCTGCCCTGTTCAATTGGAGTTGCTCCCAACAAGTTGCTGGCCAAAATGGCCTCTGATCTGAAAAAACCACGTGGGATATCTATTCTACGTTTGCGTGATGTACCCAACATTTTGTGGAACCTTCCTTGTGGTCAATTGTTTGGTGTGGGCCGCAAAACGGCAGATAAGCTTCTACAAATGAACATTCGCACCATTGGACAACTAGCTAAGGCTGATGAGCATATGCTGGTTGGCGTATTTGGTGTGACGGGTTCGTGGTTAAAATTGGCCGCTAATGGGATTAACCATTCTCCAGTCAGCACTGAACGGGAGCCAAACAAGTCCATTGGTCACACGACTACCCTGCCTATGGATGTGGTAAAGCTGGAAGAAGCCCAACGGGTACTTCTTAACATTAGTGATCAGGTAGCCCGGCGGCTTCGACGACACGGTATGCTGGCAGGAGGTATACAATTGACGATTCGGACGCCGGATATGAAGACCTTTACGCGTTCTCAAGTCAGGAGCACTCCTACGGAAAGTGCAGAAGACATATATAAGGAAGCATGTGCGTTGTATCGTCGCCATTGGGGAGAGGATAAGCCAGTGCGCTTGCTGGGGATTACGCTACAGCAGCTCATTCCAAAGGAGGAAGCGGCCGTTCAAATGGATCTATTTGAATACCAGGATCAGCCTAAGAAGGAAAGCTTATTGAAGACGATGGATGCACTGCGCGATAAGTTTGGTGAAAATGCAATTTTGACCGCTGGGATGCTGGGAGATGATCCTTCGGTACTTCTTCGCAACTCCAAGTTGCGCGGAACTTCGCTGCAAAAAGACAATCTACCAACTCCGGAGTGAAACTTTTGGGTAGATTATTGCAAGCATCACAAGCTTACGTTATAAGTGTTTTTTGCATGAAGGATAAAGGAAAATAATTTGTAATAATATTGGGTTTGTATTAATATGTGAATAGAATGCAAAAGCTGGTTTGTTTGACTGTATAGGAGGAAGAGAAAAGTTATGGCTAAATACACTTGGGTAGAAAAAGATACATGCATTGCTTGCGGAGCGTGTGGCGCTACAGCACCAGACATTTATGATTATGATGATGAAGGTTTGGCAGAAGTGATCTTTGAAGGGGATGCAAACCAAGGCATCAAGGCGATCTCAGAAGATTTGTTTGATGATATGCAGGATGCTTGTGACGGTTGCCCTACAGATTCCATCAAAGTAGCAGACGAGCCGTTCAATAAAGAAGGTTAAGCGTAGGCTTCTTCGATAGGCACAGCACTGACAGCTCCCTTCGCCGTATAACGGTGAAGTAAGCTGTTGGTGCTTTTTTTTTAGATTATAGAATGGTTCAGCGGAGGTGAACTATTCTATAATCGCAAGAAAAACTTCTGCCAAGCGCGGTCTAGCTTCCGTGAAAGTGCGTCGATAGACGTTTTTCTTATGTGCTGTCCATCGAGTCTATTTTTGCCGATATACATAATAGGAAGTATGCAAGATTACACGATCAGGAGGATCCGATGAACCATTCGCCTCATCTTAAATCGTATGTAAAAAAACACCCTGATAATAAAATGGCCTGGTATTTACTCGGCAAAGAGTATGAGAGCAGCGGTCAAGAGGGCAAAGCAAATTATTGCTTTAATCGCGCAGGAGAAGTGTTCGAAGCCTTCGAGCATAAACAGATTCCGGCAGACGTATGGATGGAATATCAGGATAAACTGGTTCAAATGTCCAAGGAGAAGGATCGAAGGACGGCTCGAACACGCCACCTGTTAACTGCGTTAATGGTACTACTGCTCATATGGGTTCCTTCAGCCAATTCACCGAGACCTTCAAATGAAAATGCATCTGTTCCATCTGGAACTGAGCAGGCAGCAATTGATAATATTGAAGTTACGAAAGTGGCCACTGCTGATCCGAAGGAGATGGCCCAGATCGGTGTGGTTGGTGGTGTGTTTACGGCTCAAGCTCGAAAAGGGAGTGGAGCTGGAACGGGGCTTACTGATTTGTTGGCTAAGACTAGCCGACTGCCGTCCAAGACTACGGTGTTGGGTATGGAGCAAGGGGGCTCGTGGCTGCTCTGGAGAGAGGGTATGAAGCCCTTACTTAGTGTACAGAACAAAGGAAACGGTGGATTAGCTGTTCAGTCTTACGACGCCGCTGCGTGCGCTTGCAAGCCGTCAGACAGTGAAAATCTTCGCAAAGCAGGTCTAAAATGGGCTGCTGGACAGGAGGAATTAGCTGTGTTGAATAGCTCCATGCGTGCTTTTCGCTCACAGCATCAACGTCTTCCCCAGAGTCTTGATGAACTGACTCGAGACTTTCCCGCTAACACGATGTACGGTACGACAGACGGGATGAAGAAGGCTTTTACACCTATGCGTAATTTACTTGCTTCACCAGGACAGGGAACAGGGAAGGCAGTAGATTTAGACGCTGACTCGTTGGCCGAAAGCAGTCCATTACTGGCATCGTCATTGCACGGACAGCCTTTTCTGGGGCAACCGTTGCGAATTGTGGTGGACAAATCCAAGCACAGGCTCGCACTGGTGAGTGGGAATGTACTTATTCGAAATTATCCTATCGGTTTGGGCGGAGAGAGAACACCAGAAGGGAAGTTTGTGATTACCGATAAAGTAGTAAATCCGAACGGCAAATCCAACGGTGAGTTTGGCAGCCGTGGAATGCAACTGTCTACAACGAATTATGCCATTCATGGCACGAACGAGCCGGACAGCATTGGCAAAAATGAGTCGTTGGGTTGCGTCCGAATGGGTAAAGAGGATGTGGAGGAATTGTTTGCACTCGTACCTTCGGGTACGGAGGTAGTTATTGGTAACGGGGGATTGCCTGATCAAGTGCTTGTGCCTGGTTCTCGATTTACAAGTGAGCCGCAGCATGACCAGACGAATCCCCGCAAAACCTATCACTGGCTAAATTAACGTTTTGATGCTATTGCTACTTGGTGTTTAACGATTTCCTGCTTGTGCTAAAACAATGACCAGAATAATCACAATGATGAGGAGAACAAAGCTGACGGCGGTCCATACAATCGCTTTCTTGTTCACCTCATCCTTTTTCTTTTGCAGACTGGGCGGCTTGCGCTTGGTCTTCATATCAGCAATCCCTCTTTTCTAACGGGCTAAGGTCTTGTCTTACTATGTCCATTGTAAATGGTTTGATTATACATTTTCAATGACATCTCCATGACAACTGAATTGTTCTGGAGCTACACCTCGCAAATTACTTTCTTTTTGGTATGGAAAAAGCTAAACTATTTTGTAGAGATGTTTTTTTAGGATTGTGCAAGGGCATAGAACGGAGTGGATGAATCGTGTTGTATCGAAGGATTGCGAAACCTGTTTTTTTTAAAATGAGTCCAGAGACGGCCCATCATGTAGTCATTGACGGCTTAAAACATGCGGGCTCATTCCCTGGTGGAGCAGCGACACTGCGAGGGATGTACGGAGTCAAGGAAACGGAGGATCTTGCCGTTGATCTGTTTGGCATTCATTTTCCCAACCCGATTGGACTGGCTGCAGGACTGGATAAAAATGCAGAAGCGGTTACTGGTTTTTCTTCCATCGGGTTTGGATTTATGGAAGTGGGAACGGTGACACCTGTGGGACAGCCCGGCAATGATCGGCCCCGGTTGTTCCGACTGCCTCCCGATGAGGCGTTAGTCAATCGGATGGGCTTTAACAATCTGGGTGCTGAGAGCATGGCCAAACGTCTGGCTGCACTCAAACATCGACCTGTTCCGGTCGCAGTTAATATCGGCAAAAATAAAATCACGCCCAATGAGGATGCTCATAAGGACTATGAAAAGTGTATTTCCGCACTGTATCCGTATGCGGACTTCTTTGTAGTGAATATTAGCTCGCCGAATACGCCGGATTTACGAAAGCTCCAGCATGGTAATGAACTGAAGTCGCTATTGGAAGCGGTTCGGGCAGAAATGGGAGTTCAGGCGAAAAAGTATGGCAATGCCAAGTCTGTACTGGTTAAAATTGCGCCAGATGTATCGGATGAGGAATTGGAATATATGACAGATGCGATTGCTGCCAGTGGAGTAGACGGCATTATTGCGACCAATACAACAATATCCAGAGCTGGTCTGACGCACCGAAATGCGAGTGAAACAGGAGGGCTGAGTGGTAAGCCGCTGCGTGACCGTTCCACAGAGGTCATCGGACGGGTGTACCGCCAGACGGAAGGTAAGCTGCCTATTATCGGATCAGGCGGCATCTTCACGAGTCGTGATGCCTATGACAAAATTAAAGCAGGCGCAAGCCTGATTGAAATTTATACAGCATTGATCTACGAAGGGCCGGAAGTAAATAGGGCTATACATGCTGGCCTGCGTGAGCTGCTTCGAAAGGACGGCTTTAGACACATTACCGAGGCTGTTGGTGCAGATCACAGATAAAAAAGTGTTGTCGGAAGAGACAGGAGGTACGGGGATGGACGGAAGAGACTGGGGAACATTTTTACTGCCATACGATCAGGCGGTGGAAGAGCTTAAGGTCAAGTTCAAAACAATGCGTGCGGAGCTGAAAAAGCGCGAGGAATACGCTCCTATCGAATTCGTAACCGGACGGGTTAAAAAAATATCAAGCATCCTCGATAAGGCAAAGAGATTACAGGTTCCTTCTGATCAGCTGGAGACGGGAATCGAGGATATTGCAGGCATTCGCATTATGTGTCAATTTGTAGAGGATATTCGGCGGGTGGCCGAATATATCAGAAGACGTAAGGATTTGACCGTACTGTATGAAAAGGACTATATCACCAATTATAAAGACAGCGGCTATCGCAGCTTTCATATGATTGTGGAGTATCCGGTTCAAACAGCAGTGGGGCTGAAGATTGTGCTGGCAGAAATTCAAATCCGTACTTTGGCTATGAATTTTTGGGCAACCATAGAGCATTCTCTTAGCTATAAGTATCGTGAAAGCTTGCCTGATAATATGCGCACACGATTGAAAAAGGCAGCTGAGGCAGCCTTTGTATTGGATAATGAGATGTCTTCTATGCGTCTTGAAATATTGGAAGCGCAGAAAAAGTTCGAGGATGAAGCCAATATCGTTTCTAAAGTGCTAACAGGTATGCACCGGCTGTATTTCTACCATAAGATCAGTGAAACGATTGATGCGCAGCGCAGATTTAATGAACTGTGGGAACGGCACGACATGGAAGGAATCAAGCTGCTTCACGATGAGGTCAAAGAGATGCTAGAAGCCTCTACCAAGGAAGAAGACAGGGATGAGTATTAAATGGAAAACCTTTCCTACGAACCGCTGTACGTGACTTATTTGGTATACTTCAATCGGGATCGGGATTACTTTGAATGTCATGAGGTACTGGAAGAGCTGTGGCTTAAGCTGGACCGTGACCCTGTATATAAAGGCTTGCTGCAAGTTGCTGTAGGACTGTATCATTTCCGGAATGGTAACTATCGTGGTGGACATATGATGCTGAATAGTGCGGTCCACAGGCTGGAGCATGCTCCTTCGCAGGCGCTGGGCATTAATATGGCGAAGCTGGTGGACGAGGCGCGCGTTTGCGCCCGTCAGCTTGCTGAAGCAGTTATGACCGGTACGGAAGAGCTTCAGCACCAACCGCCGGTTTATCGGGATTTGACGATAGAAATCGTCGAGCCCGGGCTGCGCCGGGCCGTGGAGAAGGCATCGTCGTCCATTCCAGTCAACATCCCGCAGCAGCGAGGTCCTCGGCGTGGGGAAAAGCATGAGCAGCGTCAGCAGGCGCTGGCAGCTTCAATTAGGCGAAGACAGGCAACTGGAGGCTCAGGCTCTGTCTCGGCGGAAACGAAGGATGCGCCTTGAGTTTGAAGCGCATGATAAGCAAGCAGCCCGATCCGTTTATAAGGATCGGGCTGCTTTATCGTTTCAGGTGTGTGAACGTTTGACTAGGAGGTTACGTTCTTTTTATATTTCTCAAAGAAGGCTTTGAAATCGTCGAGTGTGTACCCATTGTCCGAAGGACTTTCCTTCAACCCGCCTACCATACGTTCCTTTTCCACGCCTTTTTCGTAATAAATGAGCGTAGGGGTATACTCAATCTTATACTTGTCCCAGCCATCCTCATACTCACGCAGATTAAATTCGTGCATCGTAATGTTCTCCTGCTTGCTCAAAGGCAAGAGCTTAGGGGTAGTGGCGCGGCAATGCACACAGTCGGACGCGAAATGATAGACGAAGAAGTTTTCCTTTTTGTCAATTTTACTCTGTAGATCTTCCGGCTTAATAATTTGCTGATAGTTCGGGTCATTTAGCAGCTCTTGAGTAGCAGGATTTAACGAGGCTGTGGAAACGCCATACAGCTTGTTTTTAGTGCCTGAATTTAAAGCGAGCAGTACTCCAAGCAAAATGACCAGCACAACAAAAAAGCCGATGACAGGTATAAGCTTTTTTTTGTTGGATTTTTGTGCGTTCAATGCAATCTCTCCTATCAAAATTCAAAATATGTAGCTATGAATCTCATTATTATACAACATTACAGATTGTAGTGAAAGTTTGTAAATCACACCGATATTGCAGGATAACAGGTTGAATATGGTACAATAAAATTTATTTTAAAAGGACAGGATGATTACGATTATGGGTGTACAGCTCCCCACAGCATTTGTAAAGCGCATGGAGCAACTGCTCGGCGACGAATTTGAAGCATTTATGACCGCCTATGACCACACGCCCCATGCCGGGATTCGCGTCAATACGTTAAAAATTCCGGTGGAGGACTTTAAGGAACGTTCTCCGTTCGAACTGCGGCCGATTCCATGGTGTGCCACGGGTTTTTACATTCCTCACGGTACGAAGCCGGGGTTACATCCTTACTACCATGCGGGACTGTACTATATACAGGAACCGAGTGCAATGTCTCCGGTTGAACTGCTCAATGTAGCTCAAGATGAAGCTGTATTGGACTTGTGCGCCGCACCGGGCGGGAAATCGACCCAAATAGCTGCCAAACTACAAGGAAGCGGCGTATTGGTGACCAATGATATTAGCGCGGACCGAACCAAAGCGTTGGCTAAAAATGTGGAATTGTACGGTGTGCGTAATGCCGTGGTACTGAATGAAAGCCCGGATCGAATCGCCGATGCCTTTCCTCATTTTTTTGACAAGATACTAATTGACGCACCTTGCTCGGGAGAAGGTATGTTCCGCAAAGATGAGGATATGGCAAAACAATGGGAAACGCATTCGGTGGATAAATGTGTAGTCATGCAACGGGACATTTTGCGTGTAGCGGCCTCGATGCTGAGCACAGGAGGGAGAATTGTCTATTCGACTTGCACCTTTGCGCCAGAAGAAAATGAAGGAATGATCGCAGAATTTCTGGAGGCTCATCCCGATTTTGACGTAGTCCCTGTTCCATCGGAAGCAGGTTTTGCACCAGGCCACCCGGAATGGATGAGTGAAGAGGTCTCGGCATCACACCCCGAACTGCGGGGAACAGCACGCCTTTGGCCGCATCTCGTAGAGGGTGAAGGCCATTTTATCGCTGTGTTGCAACACCAAGGTGGTCGTGTCACTGGGACTGAAGATCACACTGAATCCGGGGATTTGACTCCATTTGAGGGCAAGAATGACAGGGCATTGAACATAGATGCAGCGTATCCACGGAAGAAGCAGTTTTTGTCCGTCAAGGAAGCACTGACGCCAAGCGGTCAAGGAAGACATGCGACTGGTGAGCCTAAACGAAGTGGAAAAGGAATGGACGGGAAGTCCGGTAAAGGAAAGTCCGCGCGCGGCTTGGGTGGCAATAAGTCTCGTTCTGGCAAAGAGAATGTAAAATCCGCTGCACGCTCCCCACAAGATGTGCTGGAGTCCTATCACCAATTTGTGAAGGATCAGCTGGAGGTGTCCTTTACAGGCTATACGGTGGTCTATGGAGATCGTATTTATCAGTCGCCATTGGCATCACATCGTTTGGACGGCCTTAAGGTGGTGCGACCAGGCTGGTTTATGGGTACCGACAAGAATGGTCGCTTTGTGCCCTCACACCCGCTGGCGGTGGCATTACGCCCTTCAGAGGCGGCTAGAAGCATTAATCTCTCCAGTTCAGATGCTGAGGCCATCCGGTATTTAAAAGGGGAGACCTTGTCCATCCCCGTTGAGAGAATGGCACTGCGGAACGAAGTCCAGCCCAAAGGCTATACTCTCGTGTGCATTGATGGTTATTCGGCTGGGTGGGGCAAATGGCAGGACGGCATGCTCAAAAATGAATACCCTACAGGTTGGAGGTGGACATCGGTATGAGTGGAAAAGGGAGACAAACGCAACGTTTGGATAAAGTTTTGACCCATATGGGATATGGCTCCCGTAGTGATATCAAGCGACAGGTGAAGCAAGGGATGATCACGGTAAACGGGAGGATCACCAAGGATAGCGGCTTACAGGTTCATCCATACCAGGATCAGATTGAAGTGAACGGGGAAAGTGTTGTTTTTCGGGAGTATATTTACATCATGCTGCACAAGCCACCGGGCGTTATATCTGCAACCGAAGATACAAGGGAGCGGACGGTGCTGGATTTGCTGAGCGCGGAGGAACGACACTTTGAGCCTTTTCCAGTTGGACGCTTAGACAAAGATACAGAAGGGCTATTGTTGTTGACCAACGATGGTAAGCTAGCGCACGAACTACTTTCTCCACGGCGGCATGTCCCTAAAACATATGAGGCTGCCGTATTGGGTCATGTCACGGAGGAGGATATTCATCAATTTACAGCAGGAGTGGAACTGGATGATGGGTATGTTACCCTTCCTGCACAGTTGACCATTCTTCGCCATGAACATCCGCACCAGGCAGATGGAGAATTCATTTCCTATATTTCGCTTGTAATCCATGAGGGGAAGTTTCATCAAGTGAAGCGTATGTTCGAAGCGGTTGGTAAAAAGGTGACCTATTTAAAAAGAATAGCTATGGGGCCATTAAAGCTGGATGAACAGCTTCCACTGGGCAGCTATCGAGAGCTGACTAGTGAAGAACTGGCATGGATCGGCCGGGATATAGCATCTGCAACGTCAGAAGTTTGATGAGCAGATTAAATATAAATGACGCACAGGCTCTTATGAGATTCCTGTGCGTCATTTTATGATATAGACAACCAGCAGAGAATTATTCAAACTCAACGTTCAACACTGAATCGCAGTTTACGAATTATTGTGCGCGTGCTGCCCGACTCTTTTTCACTTCGGCTGCTGTATAAGCTGTAACCTTGTTTTTACCTGTCGTTTTGGATATGTACATCGCTTGATCGGCCTGCTTGACCAGTTCATCCGGGTTCATTTCCTTCTTCACTGTACTGTGTCCGACACTGATGGTGACAATGCTTTCTTCCGCGACCCGCTGGCGGATACGTTCTGCGACATGTCCAACCTTGGCACGTCGATCCACAACCATTGCGACCAGTTCCTCGCCACCGTATCGCCCGGTCAGTCCGATTTCATCCAGTTCATCCTCCATAATCTGTGCCACCTGTTTGAGTACTTCATCCGCACGAGCATGGCCCTGCGTATCATTCAACTTTTTGAAATTGTCAATATCGCAAAAAATGACCGACACGCGGATTCCTTGATCCATATATCGCCGTAGTCGTCCCGAAAAATATTTACGGTTATATAGCCCAGTCAGGCCATCGGTGATGGAAGAACGGTAAATCCTTTGGAGCAGTTCCACAATCCGTTCAAACAGGATGAGGAATAACGTAGTGTAGTACAGCAATGGTAAAAATGACATATATAGGACTGTGTTTGATCTTCCAGCTTCTTCAGGGATGTCATTTCGCAGCCACAAATAGCCAAGCCAGAGCAAATACATGAATAAGCCCGCTACATACTTCTTTGGCTGTCCGATTCGTGGGGTGATGAACACAAGGCTCAGTATAAGTACCAGTACTCGATAAAACAGAGTGAACCCAACCAGTTTCGCTGCGCTGATCCAAGCGGGCAACAAACCTGCAGTCCAGGCAATAACCGGCAATATCAATAACGCACCCAGCAGCAGCAAGGTCCATGTCTGCAAGCGTTTCAGCTTCCGGTAGAGTTGAAATACGGCGGCATTGATGAGCACGAAGGCAGACGCCTCCAGCACATTTTTCCACACGATTCCTTGGAGTTGCATCTTGCCTCCACCTGCTGAATAGAGATTCATGGCTTCATATGTCATAATAATAATAGCGGCAACCGAAAAAAGGATATAGGCTTTTTTTCGTTGTCTGCTATATATGATCACGCACATCAGTGCCATCATGAGTATAATATACAAACCGCAGGCTGCACTTACAGCCCCGGCCAGAGATGGGAAACCCAAGGTTCCCGATAAGGACAACAACGTCAACATCACCGACTCCATTTGCCAAAATAGTCAATCTATTGAACGGTTGATATCGTTCCGATACAATAGACAGGATTTATCCTATTTAAAATGTTATAATTTTCTTTTGTGACTAACATTTATTCTCAATATATCATCTTTCAGAAAATCCGGAAACCTATACATACAATCTGTGATCCGGGCAGTTTAATTGCTTGAAAGGGGAAGCACGTCATGAAATTGCTACAGGCTCTCTTTTTCCCACCCGAGCAACCGGGAGGCGTTTCATCCATGATTCCATATCTGCAAGAGCGATTTACATCCCCCCGTTGGGAAATGGAGCTATTTTCAATCCCTAAACGGATTCGTAACAAGGGTAGGGACGAAGTAACTTTTGATACCTTTGACTGGACGAGATATGAACAATATCCAATCGTTCAAAAATATATTCAGACGTACCGTGACTATTTGTGGTGGACCCGGCTTCGTATTCAGAAGCCCTATGACCTCATTCATGCCCATCATCCGATTGCGGGAATCGCCATGAAAACTGTTTTTCCTGACATTCCGCTCGTACAGACGATTCACTCTTCCTATGAGAAGGAGTTAATTCTAAACGGGAAAATAGAGGAGAACGGGCCTGAACACCAATTCTTGGTGTCACTGTATGGGGAAATGGAGCAGAAGGCGGATCGCCTGATAGCGGTATCTCATTCTTTTCAGCATTACTTAACTCCTTACGTTCAGAATCCGCAAGACATCGCAGTCATTCCGAATGGATATGATGAGAAGCGCTTCAAACCCATTCCGCACGAAAATGAAGTGACACAGCTCATAACCGTTTGTCGCCTTGTTCCGGCGAAAGGACTGGATATTTTATTGCGGGCCTGTGCTGAACTTAAAAAAAGAAACCTGGATTTTGTGCTTCATATTATTGGAGACGGCCCGGTTCGCCCTGAGCTGGAAGAGATGGCGCGACAGCTCGATATATACCATGAGACGATTTTTTATGGATATACCCTTCATCCAGAAGAGTTTATGCCTTTCTTTGATGTATTTGTCTTGCCTTCTCGGGCGGAGGCCTTTGGTTCGGTATTTGCGGAAGCAGCGTTAAGTTGTCTGGCATTGGTAGGTACAGAAGTGGGAGGAATACCGGAGCAGATTGAAGATGGGGTAAATGGTCTGCTCGTGCCACCCGACAATCCGAGGGCACTGGCAGACGCATTAGAAAAGGTCATTGCTGACCCTGCCTATCGTTATGAGCTGGCTAGATCTGCCTGCGATAAAGCTAAATCAAGCTATTCTTTAAGTCGGGCGGTTAACGAGTTGAAGAAAATGTATTTGAAATTCCCACATTAACCATGACGAGTACCACCTGGTTTGGAATCGGAATGCCGAAAGCTGGAGCGAGGACGTGAGGAACGGAAAGGTCTCCTGCGTCCTGCTATGATCAGTTTGCTAACCCACATCAGACTGAGCATTCCGAAAATAGGATAAAGGACAGATAACAGTGAACTGAAGCCGAACTGACTGATTAAAAAACAGGTGAGCATAATGAATAGTGTGATGAGCTTGGGCGAAATTTGGACATGCTGACGAATTTGCAGACTGACTCCATAAATGTCGGCTACAAAGGTACTGAAGATTTCCATGAAAATGAGTAGAATGTATATGATTTCGACAAAGGCACCCAGACGGTAAGCAATGCTTCCCATAGGGATTTCAAATTGCTGAATACCCGGCATATGTGCTGACATGGCAAAGTGTGCAGCCATCAGCATAAACCCGACACCAACTCCGCCCAAAACTCCGCCCCAGCGGATGGTTCTTCGGGAAAAGGTTTGACTGCCAAGTGGTACAAGTACGGCTTGGGCCATAGTTAGGTTGAAGGACGTGTACAGCAGTGGAGAGAGCAAGGTTCGAAATGTACTGTGATCTGTCGTATTCGTAATAAAACTCTGAGGATTGGGCATGGAGAGCGTGCTGTGAACGAGCAGAAGAGACATGATGATCATCAGAGGGACAACCACGGTGTTCATGTGCAAGATGGCCTTAATGCCTTTACTTAGCAGCAAATAAGTACCAATCAGTGTAATAAGCAGTCCGGTTTGGTAATGCAGGTGAAGGTGCTCTACAAAAACAGAGCCGGCTCCTGCCAGCATGACGCTGTTTACGCCAATCAACACGATGAGTGTGAACCAGCTAATCCATTTCCCGGCATTGGCACCAAAAAGATGTTTGTTCAGGTCCTCGTAGGATTTGGCTGAAATATCATGAGCGATCAGCATCATTTTCGTACCCAACCATACAAATATGATTGTGGATAGCATAATAGTGAGTGTAGCCCAACGACCATACTGCGTAAAAAATTGCAGAATTTCTTGTCCGGTAGCAAATCCGGCACCGACGATTGTACCGATGTATGTAAAAGCAATTTGAAAAACATGAATATTACGTTTCATCCCCAGTCCCTCCTTGCCTGCTTGAATAACGCTGCAGCGAGCATATAATACAAACTATGTTCAACTGAAATAGGACATGACTGGATGAGACTGAAAATAATTAAAGTGAATTAATGAATAGCTTGACGGGAGCGTAATTTATGGGTCAAATCCTTGCATGGATACTTGAATACGGATATTTGGCAATGTTCGGCTTGCTTGCACTTGGAGTAGCGGGTATGCCGATACCCGACGAAGTGCTAATGATCGCCTTCGGCGGGCTCGTGTCTCAAGGGCACTACAACTTCATTGCTGCACTGGCAGTCACATTTTTCGGTAGTATGACGGGTATGATGCTTAGCTACACATTGGGGCGTCTGTTGGGCAAACCACTTTTGCATCGATACGGAAAATGGGTGAGGCTTACGCCTTCTAGGATTGCCTCTTCTGAAAATTGGTTTGGGCGCTATGGTACCTGGGGAATCCTGTTCGGATATTTTGTCCCCGGCTTGAGACATGTATCCTCATATCTGGCAGGTACAACCCGTCTAGGCATTTTTCGCTATATCAGTTATGCATCAGCAGGAGCTTTGCTGTGGTGCGGTACATTTTTGGGGATTGGACATGCGGTGGGCATGCATTGGGAGCAGGTGGCGAAGCTAATGGAGAAGGTGACGCATCAGGTAGGGCTGGTCGTTATTCTTTTAATCGTTGCGGGAGGAATCACCGCATGGTTCTGGAACAAGCGTAAAAAAAATGTCACATGACCGCATGGGAAAGCAGCTATAGCTTGAAAGCGGCGGGTGAAGTATGGTACTTTTACCGCATAGGATTGCCGTGGGAGGTCATGTAATGGAAGTATTAAAGAAACGAATTTTAAATGAAGGCGTGATTGCATCAGATCAGGTGCTGAAGCTGGATGGTTTGCTTAATCATCAGGTTGATCCAGAACTGACAATGGCAATGGGACGAGAGTTCGCAGCACGTTTCCGAGAAGAGAAGATTACCAGAGTAGTGACTGTGGAGTCCTCAGGCATTGCCATCGGGTTTGCGACAGCATTGGAATTGGGTGTACCGTTGGTATTTGCTCGTCGTAAAAAGACCCTATTAGCTGATCCAGACGCGCTGTGTGAACGCGTACCTTCGTTTACAAAAGGTATTGTTACGGATATTATGCTGTCTCGTCAATTTATTCACGAAGATGACCGTGTTCTGTTCATTGATGATATTATTGCTAATGGTGATGCGGCGCGAGGTATGGTTAAAATCATTCAACGCTCTGGAGCGGAGTTGGTTGGATTTGGTGTCGCGGTGGAAAAAAGCTTTCAGGCCGGAGCGAGAACCATCCGTGAGCAGGGTATTCGTGTAGAGTCATTGGTCAAAATTTCGTCGTTAGCTGACGGCAAGATTGAGTTTGCTGAATAGTAACAATTCAAAACTCCTGATCCTTATTTCTAATAATAACCTTTGCATGAGCTTCAATTTCGCTTATAATATAGATAAGGTTTTGGAGAGGAGGCAGCAACATGGGGAAAGAACAATTGACCGAACAGTTTTTTCTGGAAAAACTGGCAGCGGCTAAAGTACACTTTGAGCGTGCCTTGGATTGTAAGCATACGGAATTCGACGATTTGTATCCCTATATGATTGAACATCCTCAGTTTTTTTGGTATAAACGCTATGTGGCCTGGTCTGAGTTGTTGACGTTGGTTAACCTATGCGAAGAATTGTCCTTCTCTTGGAAAGAAGAATTTACTGCTCACCAAGTGGAGTATGTAGATCAGCGAGTGTTGTCTGCACAAGTGCTGGACTTCTGGTATGAGAAGAACGATACAAAAGAACATGATCACAGTGTGAATCAGTCGGGATAATTTGTCGCTCTGTTGGCAATCCATATAAGTAGTAAGAGAGAAGAGACCTAAATGATTCGTTTAGGTCTCTTTTTAAACTTTTTTCATGTATATAGAACCATGATCGTTATGTTAAAAAAGTGAATAAGGAGGGGACAAGGATGATTATGGACGAAGAATTGGATGCTTATCGACTCTCCGGTGAAAAGGTGCGTGTCGTACGCGATGGATTGGAGTCCAACGATGTTGTGGGCATTGTACTGGCATGGGATGAGGAACAGGTGCTTATTCGTCGCCAGAATCGACGTGTGGTCAAATTGGATCGCAGCTATACATACCAGTCATTCAGCGAGCCGCGTCACAATCCGATAGATCTGGATTAGGAATGGGTTCTCAAATGGGTGTTGGATAAAAATAACTGGGTGATTCATTAGGCATACAGAAACTCTAAATCGGACACAGTAATGAAGGAAAATCCAACAGAGAGGACGTGCTGTGTCAATGACGGTTATGGACGAAAAAGTACATGCATACAAGGATCAAATCAGTCATTTGGAAGATCAGTTGCCCGAGGTAGTTCATGCATATCATCGCTTTACCGGAGAGTGCTTTCAAGCCGGCAGCCTAGATGAGAAAACCAAGCAACTGATTGCGCTAGGCATTGGCTTATTTGCCAACAATGAAGTATGCACGTTTTATCACGTGGACGAGGCGCGGTCCAAAGGAGCCAGTGATCAGGAAATTATGGAGACCATTGCTGTAGCCGCAGCAGTAGGTGGAGGACATGCTCTAAGCCAAGGGGTAACGCGTGTACAGAAGGCGTTGCAATAAGGCGAATCATTAATTGATGAGCTTATACTTCGTTATAGCGGTTATAGATCGATTTGGATATATGATGAATATGGAAAGGAGCTTCCGCGCACAGTTGGTGTCTGCGGAAGCTTTTTTCTTTTGCGTATTGGTTGTGCGGGGATTATGCTCTTCTGCTTGCGGCAAAAGCAGCAGGGCGAGACGTTTTACGCTTATAAGCCAAAGAGGATGTAACCAAACTTTGTTCAACGATGCGTAGAGGTTTGGATGTTGAATTGTTTGGTAATTCGGGGCGATGTTTCTCTAGTAAAGGAAGGGCAGCTGTATGGGGCATAGAGGTTGAGAGCCCGAGATATGCTCGCATCCGCTCATACATTTCTTTGCGGAATGCTGGCATTGCCATACTGAACTGCTCTTTATTGCCTTTACTTATATAGGTGGCGTGAACGCCGGAGTGGTTTTGTTGTATGTCCAGAACTTGAATGTGATATTTATTAAATTCATGTTTTATTTCAGACAGCAGGATCCCGGTACGATCTACACCTGCGTTAACCATTTCGACATAAAGATCAGGGGTTTTCAGCATACCGCTTTCTTCAAGAATTAGGCTGTCCCGCTCAAATACTTTTTGAATAAAGGTAAGGAGCAGATAACTTTTCACAAGAGACCATTCATGCTGAGTAGTATCTAAAGAGATCATTACCATTCACCGCCTTAGGAAAATGTGATGATAATTCATAACCGAATGAAAAAAAGAACCTTCGCTCCCGAGAACTTATGTTCTTATTTTAGTTTATTATTCCTTTTTTATCAAGAGGAAATTAACGAACATAAAAGGTTTGACATCTTGATATGAGCATGGTATGATCTATCTTGTCGCTAAGAAGGATTGATCTTTCGAGGATAAACGACAACTTATATGCGGTCGTGGCGGAATTGGCAGACGCGCACGGTTCAGGTCCGTGTGGGCTAACCCCCCGTGGAGGTTCGAGTCCTCTCGACCGCATCTATTAGAAAAGGTCTATAAAATTGCTCTCGTAGCAGTTTTAGAGGCCTTTTTCTTATATTTCCGGGGATTTGCTCATAGTTTAAGCTGAACACGTTTCTTGTCTTCCCGCAAACTATGGATTTCCATAAAGGATTCTGACAAATTACTTGATTTCTTTTAGGTGGAATTTTTGCGAATTCCTCAAGTTCATAAACAATTCTTTTATAAGGTTATCTTTTAAGATATGATAGAAAATAACGCACTTTATGATGAAGTTATTGAAAGGTTGGATGTAAGATGGAGAAAGCGACTTTTGCAGGTGGATGCTTCTGGTGTATGGTGACTCCGTTTGAAGAACAGCCGGGCATTCATGGCATTATGTCAGGATACACTGGAGGAACGATTGCCGATCCGACCTACGAGCAGGTTAAAACAGGAACTACAGGTCACTACGAGGTGGTGCAGATTACTTTTGAACCTGAGCTGTTTCCTTATGAAAAGCTGCTCGAATTATATTGGCCGCAAACAGATCCTACCGACGGGGAAGGTCAATTTCAGGACCGGGGTACACAGTATAAACCCGCAATTTTTTATCATACAGAGCAGCAACGTGAGCTTGCACAACAGTCCAAGGAGCAGTTGGCACAAAGTGGACGCTTTGATAAGCCAATTGTAACGGAGATTCTTCCTGCTTCGATTTTTTATCCTGCAGAGGATTATCATCAGGATTACCACAAGAAAAACGTGAAGCACTATAAGGAAGATCGGGCCCAATCAGGTCGTGATGAATTTATTGATAAGAACTGGTAAGCGGCTTTAACATACGTTTCTACGCACGATAAGGCAGATCAGGATTATTCCATGGATCTGCCTTATACATATTTAGACGACGTTACTCACACAATGAAGGGACAGAGAAGGAGGCTGACCCGCAATGAGTACACGACGGAAGCTGCACATGAGAAATATAATAAAAAAGGCTTTAAAGGAATCTCGCGCTCGGAAAGAGCCAGCTTATGTACCTGTATTCCATTCAAGCTCCAAAATGCGAAAAACCGTAGTACTCTGTATTTCGGTATGCATGTTATTCATGGTCTGTAGTACTGGTGTTGCAGAAGCAATAGACAAACAGGACGATCCGCAAAAGATGGTTGCTGTCATTATTGACGATCTGGGAAACCATATGAAAGGAACTGAGCGAATTTTAAATTTACCCGTTAAGATTACCGTTGCTGTGATGCCCTTCCTGCCTACAACCAAGCAGGACGCTATGGAAGCGCATAAGCGCGGTCATGATGTCATCGTCCATCTTCCAATGGAGCCAAAGCAAGGGAAGCCCCAATGGCTTGGGCCTGGGGCAATTAAGGCTAATATGACGGATGAAGAAGTACGTGCGAAGGTGACAGCAGCCATTAAGGATGTTCCTTTTGCGATAGGGGTGAACAACCACATGGGTTCCAAGGTCACTTCGGATAAGCGCATTATGTCCATTGTTCTTGATGTTTGTAAGGAGCATGGACTATTTTTTGTCGATAGCCGTACTAATTATCGGTCAGTGGTCCCTGAGCTTGCCGCTAAAAAGGGAATGCCACCAGTACGAAATGATGTTTTTCTGGATGATGTCCATAACCTCGCCCATGTGAATCGGCAACTTACAAAAGTGGTTGAATGGCTGGATAAGCACAACACCTGCGTAACGATTGGGCACGTCGGCGTGTCTGGTATGTACACATCCTCCGCTCTTCATTCGTCGGTTCCCAAACTAAAGGAGCACGCCAAATTTGTGGGTATTAGCGATTTGGTACGAGCTGTATGGGGATGGACGGGAGACCCAGCAACCAACACTACCATGCCGTCAGATGCGCAATAATGCCTTCGGCAATAGCTTCGGCAATGCTTTTTTGACCACGATCCTCGGAAAGCATAGCTCTGTCCTGTTCGTTACTGATAAATCCGGTTTCAACAATTACAGCGGGTTGCCGGATTTTATTCAAAAGATAAAAGGGTTTTCCGTACACTGTTTTTCTATTCATGCAAAATAAGCGGTTTAATGAATGCTGAATCCGTTCAGCTAACAGATAGCTGCTGCCTTCATCCTGATACAGTACAATGGGTCCTCGTTTTTCGGCACTTTTGCTCCAATTGACATGCAGGCTTACAACCAAAGCGGTGGGCAGTTGTTCTGTTAGGCTTTTACGTTGGGCGAGGTCTTTAAGGTGCCGGGATTTGGACTGCAGCCAACGGTTGTCGTCACTCAGTGCGTAGTCCTTGTCCCGATTCAGGACAGCAGGATATCCCTGGGAGCGTAAAATCAAGTACAGCTTTTGAGCAATGGCGAGATTGATATCTTTTTCCAAAATTCCTTTGTGACTTGTTCCACCATCCACACCGCCATGGCCTACATCAATCAGGACAACGGGCTTAGCAAAAGCGTGATAGGACGAATGTACGTTGGATGGACTATCTATATACTTGTTTGGTTCGTTACTTTTCTCGTCGGGCTGAGCAGCTATATAGGTAAATGGGGCGAATACAGCACTGCAAAGGATGCATAGACTGAACCCCAAGCATGTCAGCCATATTTTGTTTAACCTTTTTTTCCTCACATTCTATTCCCCCAGTGGACGAATTGATTATTTACTGAAAAACCATGCATAACAGGCATCAAACCTAAAGCAGCGTAGCTGCCTTCAAATATGGCAATTAGCCTTGGGGTAACTGTTATGTTGAAGATAGTATGTTCCATTTAAGGGAAACCATGCATAGTTATTCCCACAGGGGTTAGACCTTTTGGAAAATGAGCAAGCTAGTTTTATCTGCACCTAACGTGTGAATCCGATATTTCCAAGCAACGTAATTGGAAACAATAGGTGCAGATTGGAGGAGGTCATGGAGGATGGCGAAGAGTGACGAACTGGTGACGTATATTACGCAGCGGATTGTTCGCTATATGGAAACGCCGCGTGATGTTCGGCGCAGTCAAAAACAAGCCAGAGAGCCGTGGGGGAGCAAATGGTTTGGCATGTTGCCTCTCGCTCTGAAAATGTGGATGAAATCCACACGCAGAGGGCGAAGGGAGCGACATTAAACTCGCCAAAGAGACCACAAGAGGCATAGGGTATGCCATTTGAGGTCTCTTTTTATGTTGTAGGGATCATTCCGATCTTTTCGTGTTTCTTAATAACTAGGAGTCCAAACGATAAAATTCGCCAGCTGACAATAACTGTTTTAATGGTACAAATCGGGAAAGTCCATGATGGTAGGTTAACGCATATAAATTGGGTTGGGACGGATGATCTGGGGATATCCAGGACTGATACCCACTAATGGATAAGGGACCTCCAAAGGCAAAATTGATACCTGTGGCAGAAAATATAATACGCGGTGAAATACTCAGTGTATCCATAAATTGGGCTGTGTTACGGACAGAAAGTTTTTGCTTGGGTTGAAGCCAACCCAGATCGTCATAGGGATCGAAAGGAGCAGACGAGACCGTAACTGTTTGCGCCTGTGTTTTCAAAAAGGGTACAGATGAAGAGAATACGTTGTTTTGGAGCTTATGTTTCCAACTCCCATCTGCCACTTCTACAGGTAACGGATCGCCAGTTACAGCATCAATACATATTTCGCTGCCTGTAGAGGAACGCACCAGCCAGTAGGCTAGTAGCGGTTCCTCATACATAGGTGTGATTTGCAGCTTGTCGATAGATGAAAGATCGGTTTCTGTGAGCGACACCAGAGATTGGCGAAGTATATCCATACTATAAGGTCCACCCGGACCATTCCCATATTCGTTGAGTTGATATACGCCGTTTGAGTCTGATCCGATAATCAGGTAGCCGATGTATTCTCCCGCATGGTTTACTTGAACAAGCCAACTATGGGTTCCAGGTCCGAGCGGATGATAGCTAAGCTCAGCATCTTTCCACGAGACAAAAGGGGGCTGCGACGATAGGGATTGTACCATGTTGTCTGCAGTCTGTTTTACGTCTGCGGGCACGCCTTGCTCCTCAGTAGGAAAACTTGCTGAAACGTCACCCGGGGAAGGAGTAGCAGGACTCGTGGAGTTCAATGGAGCAACCCGCGAGCTTTCATTGTAGAGAGACACCAAGTTTAAATTGTTGCCTTGTGCGACTGAGGGAGCCGCATGAATGGAAGCGAACGGACAGACTGCGGACAGGCCGATCAGAACAGCTGCGATCATACCTATGGTATAGTGCCCGGAATGATTCTTCTTCAATGAAATCCACCTTTCTGTCGGCTTGATTGCCCGACGGAGGCATTCTTTTTATACAGCATACAGCCTGTCCGATAAAAAGACTGCTGCACCTTGTCGGCGCAAATGTCGTATCCAGGTTCGCTTTTTGCTGTCGATACATAGGAGACATGTTTAACCAAACTTGTGGTTACAGCAGCGGAAACTGGTGTAGGCTGAAGCAAGATGTTACAAGCTGACGATACCTCTGCAACTCTCCTGCGAAGGAGCAAGAGATATCGGTTACCGCAGATGAAATATCCCGCAGTTAATGGCGGATACGAGTACCTTGGGCTCATACTGCCATACCATTTCTTTACGGCGGGCTTGATGCTGCTCTGATATGGCTTCTTTTTTATCCTCTTCCTCTTTCTGTTCCTTGATTAGATCATCGTAGTAGTGGTCAATAACCTCCAATTCCTCGCGCAATCGTTCCTTCGCCTGCTCAGCCCAATCATAATCTTGCTGACGGAGCTGTTCGGTGAGGTAGCTTTCAAGCGAGCTAGAAGCTTCAGGGACAGATAGCTCGGCAGGCTGCACATGCATATTACCCGCCAGCAGCGGGCTGAGCTGCCGAGTTTCGAGCATGGCGCCAAAATCGGTTACAATGGTGCCGCTTTTAAGCGAAATACCTAGCCACTGAAGTTCCTCACGCTTCAAATCGCAGGCGAATTCAATCTTATAGCAGATGCTGAGCCAAGCTTCATAGACTACGGGAGAGCGGGCAGACAGCTGACGGGCATCAGGTTGCTCAAACAAATAAACATATTTCCCTCCATCTCGTGCGGCTTCAAAAATTTGATGTAGCCGACGGCTTCCATATCGAAGCTCCTCCTGCAAAATACGTCCAGGTCCCAATTGTGGTAATGTCGGTACATGACCGAAATAACGCCCCATGACCTGATCTTGTGCTGCGTTGCCTGATGCTGGAGTTGGTGGCGTATGATCCGCTAAACGTTCCTGTTCTGTACGATAGGCTTCCCCATCAAAGATGAAAGTGAAGGACATCGTCTGCGCTGGAACGCCAGTACGCTCTACGTATCCCCAATAGTAGGGGCGGTTTGTTAAGGCTTTATCCGCTTCTGGAGAAAGCTTGACGGTTACATGATGAGGCGACCTCTCAATGACACTGCATCCGGTAGCTTCCAGATAGGTGTGTACAAAACGCTGGACTTGCTGTGCATTCATGGTCAAACTAGCGACCTCCCTTCACACTGCGTCGAGCTTTGCCCGGAGGAACCGTATTGCCTGCTAGGCCTAATAAATCCTCTGTGTTTGGCTGGTCTGTGCGCAGTTGTTCCATTTCCTGCTTGATGGAATCCAGCGAGTGGCCCAGCTTTTGCATTTTTTTGCGAATTTCATCATCGCTACTGGATTCAAGCATGATTTTATACAGACTTTTTTCAATGGATTCTTTTTTCTCAAATTTCTCAAGAATAACGTCCAATCCGCCAATGACCATCTCAAACATATTTATCTTTTCATGCAGCAGATGCAGGATATGCTCCTCAATCGTTCCGGTTGTGGACAAGTTGAAAATATTAACATCATGCGTCTGTCCAAGCCGATGTACCCGTCCGATCCGCTGCTCCACACGCATGGGATTCCACGGTAAATCGAAGTTAATCATATGGTGACAAAATTGCAGGTTAATGCCTTCACCACCCGCTTCGGTGGCAATCATGACCTGAATGCGCCCACGGAACAGATCCATCATCCAATCCTTGCGTCCACGGTTCATACCGCCTCGGTAAGGAACAGCAGATAGGCCACGGTCACGGAAATAGTTCAGCAAATACTCCTGTGTGGCTCGGTATTCTGTAAAAATGATCACTTTTTCGTTCATCTGACGGATAAGCTCGAGCGCTTTTTCTGCTTTGGAATTAGCCTTGATCGCTTTAATATGTGCAACCAAATCCCAGACACGATCGCGTAGGGGAGAGTCTGGGGCCATTTTTTTAGACAAATTGACCAGCGTCACGAACACAGCGTCCCGGCTGCTGCACACTTCCCGTTGAAGGGTGACGAGAGACAGCATGCTACTTAAATTTCCGCCATTCGCCTGGTATTGCTCTTTGACAAAAGAGGTCACCCCATCGTACAACGCTTGCTCTTCCGGCGAAAGTTCCAAGTGAATGTTGGAAACATTTCGTTTGGTGAATTGAACCGGGCCTTCTCCGCGACGATTGCGGATCATGACTTTAGATAGCTCATCCTTGAGCTGATCTTCATTTTTGGGCAGACGTTTATCTACAACAAAGTTGGCTGAAAAATCGCCATGTCTTCCCAATTGACCAGGCTTGAGCAGTGTAATCAGGTTAAACAGCTCAGACAGATCGTTTTGTACAGGTGTTGCTGTCAGGAGCAAACAATATTTTTTACGCAGCTTCATAATGAACTGGTAGTTGGATGTCTTTTTATTTTTCAGCTTATGAGCCTCGTCTATAATGAGCAGGTCATAATCGGTATCTAGTAGGATGTTACTATGGGGCTCCCGCTTGGCGGTATCCATAGAGGCCACGACGACCTCGGAAGACCAAGAATACGCTTTTTTCTGGGCGACAGCGGGAATACCGAATTTGCTGTTCAGCTCACGCACCCATTGTAGGACCAGAGATGCGGGTACAAGAATAAGCACTTTGGAAGCCAGGCCGCGAACCAGATATTCCTTTAGGATCATTCCAGCTTCGATTGTTTTGCCTAGGCCGACTTCATCGGCAAGAATGGCACGTCCGGACATTTGAAATAGTACCTTTCGAGCGGTATCCAGCTGATGGGGTAGTGGAGTGAGGTCTTGCAAATGCTGTAGACATTGAAGCTCATCAAAGCTCGGTACCAGTTTGACTTTTTCAGCCTCAATGGCCAGCTGATACAGATTCCAATCTCCCCAAGGGCCACCTTTGCGCAGCCGCTGGTCCAGCTCATCCTGCCAGCTTCGATCAAATTGCACCGGAACAGGCAGTGGCGCTTGATTAGGTATGTGCGGGGAACTTGTCGATTTGGCTTTCATGATGATTCCCTCCCTCCTGGTAGTAGCACAGTTGAAGCTCTTGGTTCTGTCACATATATGTGGCATCTATTTAGCACAGATCGTAGATGTAGTATGGACGGAAAAAGATATCTTCATAACAGGAGGGATGAAATCGTTTAGCTGCCTTCCATTAACTTTTGGAGTTTACTTTCCGTAGAGGTCTGCGCATTAGGGGTGTAGATGCTGCAACGGAGATCAACACTGCCCTGTACCTGAAGAGAAGTCAGGTCAAATAGCATTTTGCCAGCCTTGGCATGACGAAATTCAATGAGCACCTCCGGCGCGGAGCTTACTTCACTCTGATTCCAAAGCTCGTTAAACTCTGGGTAGGTCTGACTCATATTTTGTATAAATTGTGCATACCAGGGGTCTGTTACGTATTGTCCGTAATAAGCGCGGAAAATTGCAAGGAACCCCTTTACAAAGTGTTCCCAATTCACGGCTAGACTTTTAAACTCCTTTTTGGTGAATAGCAGTTCAATCATATTGCGTTGCTCATGTGGTAGCTCGGCAAAATCCATAAAAACATGAGCAGCAGCGGCGTTCCAGCCGACAATATGACAACGCCGATCTGAAATAATAGCAGGGCAGTAGTGTAGCTCTTGTACGATCTTTTGCAGAGAGGGGGAAATGACGGCCTGCTCTGCAGGAACAGGAAGGCTGTGAGACCCGGCCTCGATCGCCAAATCATACAAATATTTGCGCTCGTCTGTGTTCAACTGCAATGCGGCAGCAATAGCATCCAACACAGAGGCGGACACCTTAATATCTCGTCCTTGCTCCAGCCAGGTATACCAGGTCGTACTGACACCTGCCAGCTGAGCGACTTCTTCTCTACGCAAGCCTGGTGTTCTGCGACGTGATCCTTGGGGGAGACCGACCATATGTGGGTGTAGGCGGGCCCTTTTTGTTTTTAGAAAAACAGATAGTGCTTCCAGACGTGCTTCCGTTTTCATAGGTATTTTCTCTCCATTCAATGGGTATATCCGAAGTGAGCAAATAAGGCGTTTACTATAGTAGTGTTCATTATACCAGGATAAACAAACACTTGTAATAGGATAAGACAAGGGTAAAATGAGGATTATAAGTAAGTCACCGAGCAGGAGGAATGAATAGCTTATGCAAAGAGTAGTGATAACAGGTATGGGTGTCGTTTCCCCAATAGGTAATGAAGTGGACACGTTGTGGAAGAATTTGCTGGAAGGCAATTCAGGTATACGTAAAATTGATACATTCGATGTGTCCGATTTGAAAGCACAAATTGCTGGACTGGTACAGGATTTTGATGCAGAAAAGCAATGGGGACGTAAAGATGCTAGACGAATGGATCGGTTTACTCAGTTTGCATTATATGCGGCAGAACAAGCGCTTAAGGATTCCGGTCTGGAACTGGATCACACCGATTTGGAGCGTGTAGGTGTCTATGTGGGATCGGGAGTCGGCGGTTTGGATACGTTGGTGAACAATGTAGATGTTCTGCTACATCGTGGACCGGGTAGAGTTAGCCCGACGCTGGTACCCATGATGATCTCGAATATGGCAGCTGCTCAAATTAGTATCGCGTTTGGAGCGATGGGACCTACGCTTTCACCCGTGACGGCTTGCTCTATTGGAAATACAGCAATTGGAGAGGCGTTTCGGACGATTCGCACAGGAGATGCGGATGTCATTTTTGCTGGTGGAACTGAAGCGGCGGTGACTAGATTGGCCTTGGCAAGCTTCGCTAATGCGACTGCCTTGTCCACACGTAACGAGGAGCCTTCTATAGCAAGTCGACCTTTTGATCAGGATCGAGACGGCTTTGTCATGAGCGAAGGTGCAGGTATTCTGGTACTGGAGTCACTGGAGCACGCTATCCGCCGTGGTGCGGAAATCTATGGTGAGGTCATCGGTTATGGAGCCAGTTCGGATGCTTATCACATGGTTGCACCGCATCCCGAAGGAACCGGAGCTTACTTGGCTATGAAAGCAGCCCTTCATTCGGCCCGCATCTCCCCTGAAGAAGTGGACGTGATTAGCGCCCACGCAACGAGTACGTCTGTCGGGGATGCCGCTGAGACCCTTGCAATCCATAAGCTGTTTGGTGATTATGCCTATCAGATTCCGGTTACTGCGAATAAGTCCATGCTGGGTCATATGCTGGGAGCTGCGGGCGGGGTCGAAGCGATTGCGCTTGTGCAAAGCCTACGGGAAGGCATCATTCCACCAACGATGCATCTGGACAATCCGGACCCGGTTTGCGATTTGGATTATGTGCCTCACGAAGCGCGCAAGGCTCCACTAAATATTGGGCTATCTAACTCTTTCGGTTTCGGTGGTCATAATGCGGTCATTGTGCTGAAGCGCTACGAGTCATAATTTGTAAGGAGTTATTGAAACCTCAGGCATTCTATCCGGCTGGATAGAGCACCTGAGGTTATTTTAATCGAAGAATAACAGATTCATTTTAGATAAGAGATAGAGTAAGATGAAGGAAAACATTTGGAGGGACGGGAAGCCATGGTTTTAATCAGAAACATACAACCAGCAGACGCTGAGGCTTATTGGAATTTGAGACTGGAAGCCCTACAAATGAACCCCGAAGCTTTTGGAACCTCCTATGAGGAAGCCGCACTAGTTCCGCTATCTGATGTGGTGAAGCAGATACAAAATAAACGAGATCATTACATACTTGGTGCATTTACAAAGGATCACCAGCTGGTTGGCATGACCGGGTTTAGAAGAGAACAGAAAATAAAGACGCAGCATAAGGGAGCAATTTGGGGAGTTTATGTACCATCGACCTATCGAGGCCAGGGGATCGCTAAAAAACTTTTATTGGAAGTTATCAGCCAAGGTAGAAAAGTGGAAGGTTTGAAGCAAATCAACCTGAGTGTGGTGACTACCAATCAAGCTGCTGTTGAGCTGTATAGGAAATTGGGATTTGAAACCTATGGTATAGAAAAGAATGCTTTGGAATATCACGGTCAGGGATACGATGAGGAGTTCATGGCTTATTTTTATTAATGACGAAAGGTTTTGAAAAAATGAAAATTGACCGATTGCTTTCTATCGTCATTTTGCTGCTAAAGAAAAATAGAATACAAGCGAAGGAACTGGCTGATTTATATGAGGTTTCGATCCGGACGATCTATAGAGATATTGAAGCGATTAGTATGGCAGGTATTCCGGTGGTCACTTATCAGGGAGCCAACGGGGGAATCGGTCTGATGGAAGGATACCGCCTGGATCGCAGTATGCTGACGGATCATGATATAAAGGATATCGTGATGGGTTTGCAGAGTTTGTCCTCGTCGTTGGGCGGCCCGAATGTGTCGCGGTTACTTCATAAATTTGAAAGTATTATACCGGAATCTGGGAAAGAGCAATTTAGTGTCCATACCACACAGTTTATCGTCGATCATTCGGGATGGGGAAATCGGGCTGCGCAGGAAGGCAAATTGATAAAGGTAAAAGAAGCAATGAGCCAAGCGCGCACTGTCGCCTTTACCTATCGAAATGCGGGGGGAGCCATAACGGAACGGAATGTTGAACCGCATACGCTCGTTCTGAAAGGACAACAATGGTTTGTATATGCATATTGTCCCGATAGGGAGCAGTTTCGTCTATTCAAACTCTCGCGCATGAGTGACCCTGTGGTTACAGAGACAGTTTTTGCTCGCAGGGATCTTTCTTATGAAGTGTTGCCGTGGAATGAGGGGCGGATGGAGGTATCCAGAGCCGTACAACCATTTACGCTACAATTTAACCGTGACTCAAGGCATCTGGCGGAGGACTGGTTTGGCGTAGAAGCATTGACCGAGCAGGAGGAAGGGATCTATACGGTTTCGGTCCCGTTTCCTGAGGATGCATGGGCGTACGGATTTATTTTAAGCCTGGGACCGGATGTGGTTGTCAAAGAACCAGCCCATTTGCGTGACAAGATTCATAAGATGGCGCTGCGTATTGCGTCTAATTATGAAGAAGTTCAGGAATCATAAAGGAAATCTTAGTTAAAGTAAAACAAACCTGACCCATAGTTGTCAGGTTTGTTTCGTTATACTTGTGGCATACCTGATATCAGTTAGCGAAAGGGGATTTACGAGGATGGATAAAGCTTGTCAAAGTTGCGGGATGCCGCTAGAGCATGAGGACCAATATGGAACGGATGCACAACATCATAAAACGGATGAGTATTGCAAGTATTGTTACAAGGAAGGCGAATTTGTACAGCCTGAATTGACGATGGAGGGAATGATTCAGCAGTCTGTGCCTTTCCTGGTAGAGGAGGGGATGCAGGAAGAAGAAGCGACTTCGATGCTGCGCAATTACCTGCCGTTTTTGAAACGATGGCGGTCCTCAGAGGATACGGGGCTTACACTGGATGGACCCATTCGGGAAGAATATCGAGGTGAGATCCGTTTGATTGGGTTGAAAGCACGTACAAGTAATCAGAATGAACAAACATCTCACGGGATCATTCCAAACATGTGGGAACGTTTTTGGAGTGAGGACGTGCCTGGTCGGATAAAGGAAAAAGCAGGACATGCTTCTGTCTATGGTTGCTATACTGACTATGAAAATGGAGCTTTGGGCGAGTATACGTTTTTTATCGGGAAGGAAGCGGCTGTAGATTTCCAAACTCCTGATGACCTTGAAGAACTTGCCATTCCGGCTGCACGCTACGCCATTTTTCAGGCAACTCAGGAACTCTCTTCTGTCTTCCGTGTATGGCAGACGATCTGGGAGTGGGCTGCCACGGGACAAGGGGAGCGGACATACACAGGTGATTTTGAAGTGTATGGCAGTCCTGATGAACCTGTTTTGATTTATATTGCAATCAAGTGATGATTTTGTTGTGACAGAAGAGAACCGCCGGTCATTGTCGTGAACCCGGCGGTTTTTCTGATTCAATCAATAGCAGTCTCCCCTTCAAGTTGAACGTCGAGTTAAAGCCCAAAAGATGAGAGCCAGAGCACTGACACCAGTTCCTAATAGACACACCCCGTTCCATCCGGCATAGATGTACATATGAGTGGAAGCGATGGCCCCGGTGGCGCTACCAATGGAATAAAATATCATGTAGCCTGCAGTAAGTCGGCTCCGTGCCTCAGGGCGCACATTGAAAATCAAGCTTTGGTTGGTGACATGTACAGCCTGTACCGCCAAGTCCAAAAGAATGACGCCAAGAACTAAAGCGAACAGAGAATGCTCGGTGTAGCGGATAGGTAACCAGGACAGCAGCAACACAACTAGTGCGATACCCGTCGTCCGTTGTCCCAAGCCCTGATCGGCAAGACGCCCTGCTCGTGCTGCTGCTAATGCCCCGGCGACTCCAGCCAGACCAAAGGCCCCGATAGCAGTATGTGAAAGAGACAATGGGGGTGCACTGAGAGGTAACACAAGCGAAGTCCACAATATGCTGAACGCCGTAAAAATAAGCAATGCAAGGACAGCACGAATGCGCAGAATTCGTTCTTGCAAAAATAGTACGATAACCGATCGGAGCAGCTGCGCATAGGAAAGTGTCAAACTTGTGGGTTCGTTCTTTGGCAACACCCGCAACAGAGCTCCAGCCATAAACAGCGTAAGTATGGCAGAAATAAGGTAAACTGAACGCCAGCCTGCCAGATCAGTTAATACACCGGCCACGGTTCGTGCCAGCAGAATGCCGATAACGACTCCACTGGTCACCAGACCTACGATACGCCCACGTTCAGTCGGATTAGCCAAGGTAGAGGCGAAAGCCACGAGTGTTTGAGTGACTACAGCCAGCAGACCAACCATTGCCATTCCCATAAGCAGTATTGTACGGGTAGGAGCAAAGCTAACCACGATTAGTGCCAGCACGGATAGCAGCATTTGCCCTGTAATCAGTCGCCGTCGATTCAAAAGATCGCCAAGCGGGACGAGCAGCAATAATCCCAACGCATAACAAATTTGCGTGATAGTAATGACCATGCCTACCGATGAGTGCGTAATGCCAAATTCGTTTGCCAGCGCATCCAGCAATGGCTGTGCATAGTAAATGTTAGCGACAGCCAGCCCGCAGGCTATGGCAAACAAGAGTGCCACAGATCGGGACAGGGAGGGAATGGGGGCTGTTTCGGTAGCATTTGCTACCGTTTGATGAGGGAGGAGTACCGTTTTTTCTTCTGACGTCTTCATTTTCACATACCACGTCGCTTTCTGTAATTTACATACCGTTGAGTATAATATACTGATTGGTATGTAATGAATTTAGGTCAATATAACTTGTGTATATATGAAATGTCAAGAGTGCATCATGTACATATTTGACAGTTTCTTATCGTGATCATACAATCTTAATATACTGAACGATATGAAAAAAAGGAGCTGCTTATGGTTCGACCACGGGAATTTGATGAAGATCAAGCGTTGGATGCAGCGATGCGAATTTTTTGGGAAAAGGGATTCGAGGCTACATCTTTAAGTGATTTAACCTCCAAAATGGGAATTCAGCGCCCTAGCATTTACGCTGCCTTTGGAGACAAGAAGCAATTATTCGAAGCCGCGCTGCGCAAATATACGCAATCCCACGCTGCTTATGTACGCTCTAGACTACAAAGCAATTCTTCTGTAAAAGAAGCGTTTTACAATTTTTTTGGAGGAGTCGTGGCAGAAGAGTACGAGGATGGGCCTAATAGAGGATGCTTTTGTATTAATACGATGGTAGAATTAGCCCCTCATGATGAGAAATTTGAGATTTTAACCAGAGAACATCAGATGTATCTTTCTGCCGTCTTTCAGGAAACCCTCGAGCGTGGTATAAGATCAGGAGAGCTGGAGGCTAGCATGGACGCACGAGCTCTGGCCCATACGATGGTCTCTTTGTTAATTGGGATTACCGTAATGATGAAGTCGCGCCCAGAGCGTTCTTTTGTGGATCATTCGGTTGCGACTGCACTTATGTTACTGAAGTAAGTTTCTTTCATATAGCTGATAGTACTTGAGAGAGGTATTTTGAGTAAAACTATATACCGAACGAGAGAGGGGTTTCTTCATTGCTTAATAAAATGAAAGTTATTATAACAGGAGCTGCTTCCGGCATTGGAAAGGAAATTACTCAGCAATGTCTAAGGGAAGGCGCAAGTGTTATTGCGTGTGATATGAATAAACGTTCTTTAAACGAACTTGAGGCTGAACTGAATTCACCAAGTTTGTACACCTATCTGATAGATATAAGTAACTATACGGAAGTAACTGATTTTTTTACATACATTAAGGGAGAACACCCGGACATAACAGCTTTAGTCAATAATGCAGGTGTTTATAGAGGAAAGAATATACTCGACTATGGTATGGAAGAAATAGAGAAGGTGCTGGACATAAATATTAAGGGATGTGTATATTTCTCGCAATTTTTTGGAAAGTTCATGATTGAGAAGAAGCATCAGGGAATTATCGTAAATATGTCTTCTGTTTCTGGAATGGAAGGAAGCTCAGATGCGATCTATGGATTATCAAAAGCTGCAATATTGGGCTTTACTAAAAGCTGTGCCATGAATTTTTCACCTTATATAAGAGTTAATGCTGTGGCACCAACGATGGTAAGTACTCCAATGATGGATCATATTCCTGATTGGAGAAAGGAGGAATATACAAATCATCAGCTAATTCCTGAGCCTTTAAAAGCAGAAGATGTTGCTTATACTGTCCTGTTTCTGCTATCGAAAAGATCCAGGCATTATACGGGAGCGACCTTTGATATTAATAATGGGTGTTATCTAAGATGATTTTTTACGAGAGGAGGAGGATTAATGAATACCCAAATTGAACTTAGATAAACGTGAATGTTGTTCATACCGTTGGTCCTGTGTGGAATGGTGGCGACCATCAAGAAGAGGAGCTATTGGCGAAATACTACCAGAATACACTCCAATTGGCTTTGCAACTGAATGCACGAAGCATTGTCTTTCCGAATATCAGCACTGGTATCTACCGTTTCCCGAAAGAAAAGGCGGCGGATATTGCTATACAGGAAGTGACACGTTTTGTACAGGAACATGCTGGTTTGAATGAAATTATTTTTGTTTGTTTTGATGCGGAAAACGCTCAGTTATACAGTCGTAAGCTGCAATGCATGAGTAGAAATTAGGGGGGATCATGAATGCATGAGGAGCAAAACCAGGAACATTGGCCGGTGTGGGCTACGGAGCCTGTAAAAATAGTGAATCCTGATCCTGCCTGGTCAGAGCAGGGCTTAAAGATCATTTACCAGTTGCGGGAGTTATTACTGCCGTTTAAGGTGACGGAAATCGAACATATAGGAAGCACGGCAATTCCCAATCTTTCCGCTAAGCCCATTATTGACATAATGGCAAAATTAGAATCTTGGGATCAACTGGAACAGATCGTGTCTGCTCTACAACCAGCAGGCTGGAACTATGTTCCGCCTGAATTGGACGGTCGGGAATGGAGAAGATTTTTGGTTAAAGTGGAACAGGATCAAAGAAAGGGACATCTGCATCTCATACTGAAATCTGATGAGCATTGGGATCGGCAGCTGTTGTTTCGGAACCGACTTCGTGAACAGCCTGAGCTGATTCAGCAATATGATGTATTAAAAAGGCGGCTGGCGATGGAAAATCAGCATGATCGTGAGGTGTACACGGAGGCCAAGACTGATTTTGTGCAAAACGTTCTGAATACCGGACATCCTAAAGATTAGAATGTCCGGACTCCCGGGTGCTTTCCGACCAAGCGCCGAAATCTCCAACATTTGTTATTGCCGTGTAGGGGAACGGCCAAAAGGCTTGCCAGCACACCAGAAAAAGCTTATTCAGAAGCTGCTACGGTAGTGTTTATCCAGTGTTCATATTCATTTTATGATAGGAAAAATCGCATTTATAGACGTCTCAAGAATGCGCTAATGCGTTCCAAAGCCATTTCCAACTGTTCTCGCGATGACGCATATGAGCAGCGGATAAAGCCCTCGCCGCCTGGGCCAAATGCGGAACCAGGTACAGTAATGACTCCTTCTTCTTCCAGCAACCGCTTGGCAAACTGCTCTGAGCTTAACCCTGTGTGCATAATGGAGGGAAAAGCATAGAAGGCACCATTTGGTTCGTGACATGGCAGCCCTGTCTGACATAGGCCTTCAACGAACCATTTTCTACGCAGATTGTAAGATTCCATCATACGATCTTTTTCCTCCAGCCCGTTACGCAGGGATTCAATAGCGGCAATTTGCCCGATAATAGGAGCGCACATGGCGGTATATTGATGAATCTTCAGCATAGCTGAAATCAACTCTCTTGGGCCGCACACATAGCCGACCCTCCAGCCTGTCATCGCAAATGCTTTGGAAAAGCCGCTGATGAGCAGGGTACGCTCTTTCATTCCCGGCAGAGAAGCGAAGCTTACATGCTTCTGTCCATAGGTCAGTTCAGCATATATTTCGTCTGATATAACGACAAGATTATGCTCCTCAACCAGGCGGGCAATCGGCAACCAATCCTCATAGGTCATCACCCCACCCGTCGGATTATTCGGATAACAGAGAATAAGCACTTTGGATCGTGGAGTCAGCTTGGCTTGGAGTGCCTCAGCTGTTAGCTTGAACTGCTGATCCGCAGAGGTTTCAACGGTTACGGTATGTCCTCCGTTCAGAAACGTGATGGGCGAATACGAAATATAACATGGAGCCGGAATGAGTATTTCATCGTGTGTGGTGATCAGGGCGCGTAGTGCCAAATCCAGCGCTTCACTGCTTCCAATGGTAACCATGATTTCATCTGTCGGGTTGTAGGATGTGCTGAAGCTGCTCTCCAGATACCCGGCAATCTCCTCACGAAGCTCGGGAAGTCCAGCATTCGGTGTGTATGATGTTTTACCATTTTCCAGTGCTGTGATACAGGCCTTTCTGACATGTTGAGGGGTTACAAAGTCAGGTTCACCGACACCAAGCGATACAATATCTTTTCGGCCTGCACTATATTCAAAAAACTTACGGATGCCTGAAGGTGGCATTTCCCGTACAGCTGGAGTCAAAAAATCGGTTATAGATACTGCTGTCGATACATTTGTCATGATGATTTCCTCCTTTTTGAAAAACAAAAAAACCCGCCCCTGTAAAGGGACGAGTTTATACCCGTGTTACCACCCTAGTTTCATTCCATACGAAATGACACTCTGTTCACGTATCCATCAATACGTGTTCCGGTTAACGCTGGAAAGGCGGCAGAGCTTACTTCAGGTTCAGCCCGCTTCTCAGAGATGGCGTTCGGCTACCCTCGGAATGTTGGCTTTCACCTGCCCCAACTCTCTGCAAATCCGCTGTATAGCTTACTCGTTCTCGTCATTGAAATTTGTTACCGTATCAAGTTAGGTGTAATTATAAGCACAACATTTCAGGATGGCAAGTCTTTTTTTTATAAACTTTAAAGACACATTATCATTATTGACGACTGGAAAATAACGTATATAGTGGTATCAAGGGGATTGTGCCCCAGATTTCAATGTGTTATATGACTATATTGCCAGAGAGGAATGGTATCCATATGAACGTATTTGAACGCTTTAGCGGTAAAGTATTGCCGGCGGATTGGAGTTGGATCAATGAGCCGGCTGAATGGAGATTCGATGATTCCAAGTCTTTGCAAATTTCTGCACCTTCGCAGGCGGATTTCTTTAGAGATCCGTCTGGCGCAACGGTAAAATCGTCCGCACCCTTTTTGCATACAACGCTTCAAGGTGATTTTACAATATGGACGAGGGTTTGTGTTGATATGAAGCAGCCTTATGATTCAGGATGCTTGATGATGATGGCGGATGATACCCACTGGGCTAAGCTGTGTTTTGAATATTTTGAAAGCACTCCATCTATTCTTAGTGTGGTCACTCGGGATACATCCGATGATTGTGTCTCTGGGGCGATGGACGTGTCCAATCCGTATTTACGAGTGGCACGAGCTGGAAATTGCTTTGCATTTCATTATTCATCAGACGGTCAGCATTGGAGGCTGGCGAGATATTTTGGTATGAATGTTCCTAACCAGCTCAAAGTCGGAGTTGTTGCTCAATCTCCGGTGGGGGAGGGCTGTGCTGTTACCTTTGATGCCTTGACGATAACAACCCATGTATCCGAGGACATACGAAAGGTGGAGTAAATAGACAAAGGCCCTCTCTAAATATGAAAGCGTTATAAAATAGGACTTAAAAAGACGTATATACGCATGCTCAGGCAGGAGGTAGATGGAAACTTGCTGTTAAGAAGGAAGGGTTACAAGCTGCCCAGTTTGTTGGGAGTGCTGCTTGTAGCTACGTTGGGCTGTTTCGGACTCATTATGTATTTACAGTCCACAAGTGGAACGAGGATGTATCAATTTCTGTATTGGGATATATTCCTGGCCTGGGTTCCGGTCTTTATCACTCTGGGAATGATGGCTTTATCCCGACTGCGAAGTACAAAAGTGAGGAGTATTCTTTTATTTTTCTCCTCAATTGTATGGTTGTTTTTTCTGCCGAATGCTCTTTATTTGGTGACTGAGTTACTTCATGCGTTTCGTTTTTACGATGTGAATCCTGATACACGTTTTTGGTTGAACACACAATTTTGGTTAATCTTATTTACGTCTTTTTCAGCAGCAGGGCTTGGCCTTTTTCTTACATCCCTTTGTGTATTGGTGATCCACCATATGCTGAGGAGGATTTGTTCAGGTGGGCTCGCATGGGCTGTAGTTTTTGTGTTGTTGTGGCTGGCCAGCATAGGCGTATATATTGGTAGATTTGCTCGCTGGAATAGCTGGGACATATTATTGCAGCCACTGGTGCTCCTTACGGATATTTGGAGATGGGGAGTACATGCAGTACCAAGGCTTCATTTACTGTCCTTTTGCTGGTTGGTGTTTGGGATAGCAGTCATTTTTTATTTATTGATCTATATCTCTTTAAGTGAGGATCAGGATATTTAGGCCGAGGACATGTATTCAATGAATACAGGCTTCGGCCTATTTTTACATGTGGCGTGTCAGGAGTTGGCGTTGTCCTCCCCGTGCACATCATAAAGCACACGCACAAGCAGATCCTGACTGAAATTTCCGAATCTTTTGCCAAAAATAGTGAGCCCACCTTTGTTTTCCGATTGATCGGTTACGGATAAGCGGAGTGTAATGTCGCTTCTATAGTTAAGGTTAATATCGTCTATTGTGACTTCGGAAATGCGGCACCCGTCAATGAAGCTGCCTTGCTGATTGATGCGAATTAATTTGAGCATACCATATTGATTTAAATGCGGTGGCCACCAATCTGGATTGAGAACCCCCGGCACTTCTCCAAAATCTCCGGCGCTGGTCCAGTGCCCAATAGGGATACCGTTAATGTGAAAACAAATGTCGGAGGGATATTCCTCACAATAGCAGGGTGCTTCTGAGCCTAGTTCTGCGGAGAATTGAATTTCTTTAAAGGATTGATTCGCTTTCAGATAGTTGGGGATGCGGTATTCCAAAAAGCCTTCGGCCATCCAGATCATTTCCGACTCCAGCCGCCCGGGATCTGCAAAATAGCGTGGATCATCAAAATCGCCGATAATGCTGTCTCGGGTCACCAATCCACAAGTGGGGGACGCTTGATAGTTACTATAATGACCTACGCGAATCTCAACCTCATACACATTTTTTTGTTCTCTGCTGCGCAAATCTACCATTAGCTTATCCTTGTTCAAATAACACATTTTTCGGGTACCGTGCTTGCCGCTCACCGTATTGATCTCCACAAGACCGCATTCTTCCAATTTTCGAATATGCATTGTAATTGTACCGTTACTCAAATGAAGTTTGTTGGCAATGTCATTCATACTTTGTCCCTGGTAAGCAAGTAACTCGAGAATTTGAATGCGGATTTCTGAACCCAGTGCTTTAAAAATATCTAACCCTGATATTAAGTTCTTAATATAAATCATAGCTATAGACCATCCTTATCTATAAAAATTGTAATGTAAGCGCTTATATATTTACTTTGATTTATGTTAAAATAAAATCAAAAAGAAGTAAACTTCTTTTTTGTAAATTTTTTTTACTAAACCAAGAGAGGAGCGAATTGAACTCCAAATTAGGGATTACTTCATAAATAAATCGTATTTAAGATTTATTTATGGTTTTTTTGATGTAAATAAACTTAAATACGATTTAATTTTGCTTTCCATGTTACTCTAACCTATGTTTTATAACTATTTAAAAAGATTGAAAAATACATTGACGAACCGAGGAAAGGCATGCTATATTTTGTTTGTAAACGAATTCATTATTGATAAAGAAAAATGTTAATTATAAGGTACATGAGAGGGATGATAATCACAGCGGCAATCAACAACGGGTTGTGTACCGCACAGTTAAAGATTAGGCCGAGTGGTATGAAATTATTTTAGCACCGATTGTATGCGGTTTCATTTAAATTTAGGAGGGGTCGCGTTGATAAAGAAAAAAGGTTTTGCAATAACAATGGTTGTTCTGTTGTTAATGGTGGCTGCACTGGCTGGTTGTAGTGGGGGAAGTTCCAGTAGTGATGGAAGTAAGGAACTGACATTCATGTTCCGTGGTGGAACAGATGAACAAAAGGCTTATAAGGAAGTAATCAAGAAATTTGAAGAGGAACATCCTGGCGTAAAGGTTAAAATGGTCGTGACGGCAGCAGATCAATATGCTACAAAGCTTAGAGCTGCGATTACAGGAAACAACCTCCCAGATATCTTTTATTTTGCCCCTGGAGATGTGAAAGCTTATGTAAACAGTGGGGTGTTGAAGAATCTCACTCCTTACATTGAGAAGAACAAGGATATTAAACTGGATAACATCTGGAAATACGGTATAGATTTGTATCGCTATGACGGCAAAATGGCCGGTCAAGGAGATATTTACGGTATGCCGAAGGACTTAGGTCCATTCGCACTTGGCTACAACAAAACGATGTTCGAAAAAGCGGGCGTGCCTTTGCCTGATAAAGACAAACCGTATACATGGGATGAGTTCATCAAGGTCAACCAAGAGTTGACCAAGGATACCAATGGTGACGGCAAGCCAGATCAATACGGTACAGGCTTTAACGTTCAGTGGGCATTGCAAGCCTTTGTATGGAGTAATGGGGCTGATTGGCTGGATGAGAGCAAAACTAAAGTAACGATTGATGATCCGAAATTTGCGGAAGCGCTTCAGTACTTTGCTGATATGCAAAACAAATATAAAATCACACCTGGTATTGAACAATCACAAACATTGGACACATACCAACGTTGGATGAAGGGCGAAATGGCATTCTTCCCGGTAGGTCCTTGGGATATGAGTACATTTGAAAAACTGCCATTTGAATATGATTTGCTGCCGTTCCCAGCCGGATCGACTGGCAAATCGGCAACATGGATTGGTTCTCTGGGTATCGGCGTTTCCTCTAAAACAAAATACCCGGATGAAGCTGTTGAACTGGTTAACTATCTGACAACTTCTAAAGAAGGAATGAAGCAGCTCGTAGATGCCAAGGTACAAATTCCGAATCTGTTGGATATGGCTGATGAATGGTCCAAAGATACGAAAACCAAGCCTAACAATAAACAAGAGTTTATTGATATCGTGAATGACTATGGACGCTCATTACCAGGCAACTATACGTATAATGCAGAATGGTACGATATTTTCTTCACAGATATTCAACCTGTACTGGATGGTAAAATTACGGCGGCAGATTATGTGAAACAAGAACAACCGAAGATGCAGAAACTGCTGGATAAAGCGGTGGAGCAAGAGAAAAAATCACAGAAATAATGCGTAAATAGAGGAAAAAGGGATGATGTTAGTGGCTAAATATCATGCTGCTAACATCATCTTCATTCCAAATTAGAAACAGAGGTGAGCCCTGTGATAACCAAATCTAATCTCTACCGCAAAGAGAAGGTATATGGATACTTATTTATTCTTCCACCTATTCTCGGTCTGCTAATCTTTACGTTATTCCCGTTTGTCTATTCGTTATACGGCTCTTTTACAGACTGGGACGGATTGGGACAAATGAACTTTATTGGCCTCGACAATTTTAAAGATTTATTTAACGATGAGCTCTTTTATAAATCGATGTACAATACTCTTTTCTTAATGCTGGGTATTCCGATCGGTCTTGTACTAGCTTTACTGCTGGCACTAGGTTTGAATCGCAAGATTCCAGGTACGACAACATTTCGTGTGATTTACTATATCCCGGTTATTTCTTCGTTGGCTGCCGTTTCTATTATGTGGAACTGGGCATACAACGGAGACTATGGTTTGGTGAACCAATTCCTCGAAATATTCGGTATTAAGGGTCCTAACTGGCTGATGGATAAAGATACGGTCAAACCGGCCTTGATTCTCATGACCGTCTGGAAGGGTCTTGGATATACGATGCTGCTATATTTGGCAGCCCTGCAAAGCGTATCTCGCTCTTATTATGAAGCAGCAGAGCTAGATGGAGCTAGCGGATTCCAGATGTTCCGTAATATTACATGGCCAATGGTGAAACCAGTAACCTTCTTCCTGGTCGTAACTAATATCATTGGTGGTTCGCAAATCTTTACTGAAATGAACATTATGACACCTACAGGGGGTCCGGAATACTCATCCGCCTCAATCGTCTTTTATATTTGGGATAAGGCATTTAAAAACCTGCAAATGGGATATGCCTCCGCGATGGCTATGATTCTCGGCATCTTCATTTTTATCGTAACTTTGATTCAATTTAAAATGAATGAAAAATCGTCCTTTGATGGGGATTGATTTTCGCGGAAAGGAGTGAGTCTGATTATGTCCCATAGTCAAAAAACGAAAGTTACCAATATCATTATCTTTATTGTACTAGCGATTGGAGCGATTGTGATGATCGCACCGCTGCTTTGGATGCTGTCCACTTCGGTGAAAGAAAAGCAGGATGTCTTTGCTCTTCCACCAGTATGGATACCAGAGGTGTTCCAGTTTGGCAAGTATAAGGAAATTTGGGAAGCAGGACCTTTGTTAAGCGGGATCAAGAACAGCGTGATTGTGGCTGTAAGTGTTACCGTTGTAGGTACCTTCACATCCAGTGTGGCCGCTTTTGCATTTGCAAAGCTGAAATTCCCTCATAAAAACAAACTGTTTTTGGCACTCATCGCATCTATGATGATTCCATACCCAACGGTTATGATTCCACAGTTTATGATGTTTTCCAAACTTGGCTGGGTCGATACACTTTTGCCTCTGATCGTTCCAGGTTTGTTCGGAAATGTAGTTATGATCTTTTTCCTACGGCAATACTTGCTTAGCGTACCGGATGCCATTATCGAAGCTGCGAAAATTGACGGAAGTTCTTATTTCCGACTCTATTCGTCGATTACGTTCCCGCTCATTAAGCCGGCAGTTGCGGCACAGCTTATTTTATGGTTCATGGGGATTTGGAACGATTATTTGGCACCGATTATTTACTTGAACTCACCAGAAACGCAGACATTGCAGCTGGTTATCGCGAATTTTAATGCGACTTACGCCATTCAGACGGACTATCCGCTTATTATGGCAGCATCGATTATAGCATTGTTACCTGTACTGATTATATTCTTGATCTTCCAGAAACAAATTATTGAATCGGTTGCCATTTCGGGTGTCAAAGGTTAATTGACACTTGGAGGGGACGGATGAATGATGTAAGGCAGTCGCAATATGTAATGGGTAAAGGAAGGAGGAGAATAACAGTTATGGTTATGCTGCTCATGCTGGGTCTATCCGGCTGTGGGGATAACACTCCGGACCCTGTGTATCCGCAGGCTCCGCCTCCCGATCACTTGTATGATCAGAGTACGATTAACGATGAACAGCGCTGGACCATTAACAATGCACATGACCCGGCGATTATCAAAACAGATCAAGGCTATTATGTCTACTCAACGGATGTAAAGACAGGTGGAGAATTGAGACCTGGTGTCATGGTACGCAAATCGACTGATCTGATTCACTGGAATTGGGTTCAGTATGCACTCCCCGGCATTCCAAAGGAAGCAGAGGCGTGGTCATCCGCAACCAATCTGTGGGCACCGGACATCATCAAGGTGGGTGATACCTATCGGATGTATTACTCCGCTTCTACCTTTGGCAGCACACGGTCTGCGATTGGATTGCAGACATCCAGCTCCCCGGAAGGCCCTTGGAAGGATGAGGGGCTGGTCGTTAAAACAGGAGAGCATGACAAGCTGAATGCGATTGATGCCAATCCGGTGCTGGATGCAGAGGGAAATCCATGGATGGTATACGGCTCTTTTTTCGGCGGTATCTATATTACACCGCTTGATCCCCAGACTGGAAAGCTCAAAGAATCTGGCTATGGTAAAAATATCGCTGCCAGAGATCGGGCAACTGAGGACGGTGCTGTAGAAGGGCCTTACATTGTGTACAATCCAATGTTCCGTAAATACTACTTGTTCGTCTCGTATGATTCTTTGTTTGAGGACTACAATGTTCGTGTTGCCCGTTCAGATTCTATCACAGGCCCTTATGTAGACATGAATGGACATGATATGGCAGATACCAGCTATTTGCCTCAATACGAGATTGGAAACAAGGTATTGGGCGGTTATCGGTTCAGCGAAGGAGAAGGCTGGGTTGCGCCAGGTCACAATTCTGTCCTGAAGGACGGTGCGGATTATTATATTGTACATCATGCGCGGGGAGAAACGGACAAGAGCTGGCCGTACCTGCATGTACGCAAAATATTGTGGACGGCAGAGGGCTGGCCGGTCGTCTCTCCGGAGCGCTATGCGGGCGAAAAGGAGCAGGATATACCCAAAAGGCTATTATCCGGCAACTGGGAGCGCATCGTGATCAGGCAGGAAGTAGACGGCCAGGTGGAAGCTGAACCGCTCCGTCTGGAAGATGGAGGACGGGCAACCAGCGGTTCTCTTGAAGGTCACTGGAGTTTTGATGGCAAGCGTACTCTAACAATGGATTGGAGCACTACATCCGCAGGAACAAAGGAAGAATTGTTATTGCTTCCTTCATGGGACTGGGAGCTTGGTCGCCATACTTTAATTTTCACGGGTATGAATGAAAAAGGAATTTCCATTTGGGGAAAACGTATCAGCGATTAATTGTTTGAACTACATACTACACATAGAGGAGAGAATAACCATGAATCAATCTGTACCCATTAATAATCCGGTCATTGAGCAACGGGCAGACCCTTGGATTTACAAGCATAGTGACGGATACTATTATTTCACCGGATCTGTGCCAGAGTATGACCGCATTGAGGTTCGACGAGCAAGTACTATTCAAGGCTTGAGTACAGCAGAGCCTGTCGCAGTGTGGCACAAATATGAAACGGGCCCGTTAAGTGCGAACATTTGGGCACCGGAAATTCATTATATTAACGACAAATGGTACATTTATTTTGCAGCAGCTCGTACAACGGAAACGAAGGAAGGCCTGTTCGACCACCGGATGTTCGTGCTGGAAAATGATTCAGCTAATCCTCTGGAAGGGGAATGGGTGGAAAAAGGACAGATCAAAACCCGTTGGGAGACGTTCGCTCTCGATGCGACAACCTTCCAGCATAATGGAGTTCTGTATTATGTGTGGGCTCAGAAGGACCCGGACATCGTCGGTAATTCCAATCTGTATATTTCTGAAATGAGCAATCCATGGACGCTGCGCGGTGAGCAGGTCATGATCTCCACTCCTGAATATGATTGGGAAATCATCGGTTTTAAGGTGAATGAAGGAGCAGCAGTTCTGAAACGGAACGGGCGGATCTTTATCAGTTATTCAGCTAGCGCCACAGACCACAATTATTGCATGGGCCTGTTGACAGCAGATGAGAATGCGGATTTACTTGATCCGAAATCATGGACGAAATCACCTGAGCCGGTATTCTGCACCAATGAGGAAACAGGACAATTCGGGCCAGGTCATAACAGTTTTACGGTTGCTGCTGACGGTAGCGATGTAATCGTATATCACGCCCGGAATTACAAGGAAATTACAGGTGACCCGCTGTATGACCCGAATCGTCATACACGTGTTCAGCCGTTCAACTGGAAGGAAGATGGAACACCTGATTTTGGTATTCCAGTACCCGATGGCGTTCCTGTTGATAAATAAGCGAAATCTATTATAGATGGTTGACGTGTCACATAGCGACGCTATAACTTTATAAAACATCGCAGAGAAATGATTTTGCTGCGTCTAACAATATCAATGAGATATCTTCGGCCTTAGGCTGGAAGGTATCTTTTTGCTTTTGGGAGGGAGAGACGTCTCGGAAACTATGGGAACTTTAAATCAGGTTATGTGAAGACTAGAATATGTCAAGCGATTAATTGATACAAATGTTTAATATTTTCCACGAGATGGAAGCTACAAATGTATGGTAAAGTGTAATATATACAAGGTTTTATCCAAATATCCTATCCAAAGTCTCCTGTGCATACCGAATCCGAATTACACGAGGTGAGAAAAATGCTGCAATCGTTAAAAGCCATTGCTAATTACAGGAAAGAAAATGATCTGGCCTGGGATACACCGACTTGGCTAAAGCTGCTTGTTTCGGCTGAGGAGCGTATTGTTAATCTGGAACGCATTCGATCCATAGGTGAGTTAAAGGATGCCAATCCTGTACTGGATTACGTGGAGCGTACGTTGCTTATTTTGGACGGACTTCCATTGTCATTCTGGGTTAAAGAGCTACTGGAGGATGTTTTGGTATGGTCTGAGACAGCCAAAGGAGGCACAGTCCGCGAGCGGCTACGCTGGCAGCATGAGGGTATAAATTTATTTGTACATAATATCGGCTCCTCCCAACTGTATGTCAGACAGGCTCAAGCAGAGTCCCCTGCTTACCCGCGCAACAGCATGACCCGAATTCTGATTGAGACACATGGATTAATTGGACAATATATACGGGGAGAAATTCCATTTGCGGAAAATCGACTGCTGCTTGAAATTACTCGTAAGGGCTGGCTGAGCCCTGAGGAACTGGAGCTTGTTTTACGGGCTCTGAACGAATGTATTATCGCCGGGGTAGAACCTGCATTATGGGACCAAGTACGCGGGGAAGTGGAGGAGCTAATCGGTTGGATTGCATGGGACAACGCACCTGTAGTCTGGAGTGTAAAGGAACGATTGAAGAGATTGCGGTCGGTTTCGATACATGCAGGGGAGCCGTTTGAGCAGGCTTACGCCGAGCTGGAGCGGGAGCTGAATGTAGAGAAGGCGCTGGCTCCGCTAGAGAATCGGACACTTTGGTATGTAGAATCCGCTTTGCAGGATTTTTCACTTCAAGAACTGGTCAAGGTATTCTTACTCACACTGAGGGATGGTACAGGACAGGAACAGTCGGCAACGGTACGGCATATCAGTTTTGAATCGCTTATGAATACGATGTATTATGACTATCGTGGTGTTAAGAAAATTAACGTATACAAAAAACGAATGATAGAAAAATACTTAAGCTCACTGTCCTGGCAGGACATTTCAAAGGGAAAACGGAAGCATAATCCTCATTTGAGTGTAACTGTAGAGCATAAAGAGGAGCTGCCAAGTACCGTATTTTTCAATTTTGTATTTTCATCAGCTGCTGAAAAACTGATCGACTTTTGTATTGAGGCAGAAAAGACGCCTCTGTATGACAAAGCAGTCCTGCTGCTGTTCGATCTGTTCGGATTACGGCGTGATGCTTATGATCGCTTTCACAATGAGGAAACGTATCTTACAGATATGAACCAGACCGTAGATTACAAAAGGGTCATTTTGGATTATGTGACTGGAACCCGCATACTGGATATTGGACCCGGCGGGGGCGTGCTGTTGGATCTGATCGAACAGGAAAGACCAGATGCGAAGCCATTAGGTCTTGATATTTCTGTGAATGTCATTGAGGCACTTAAACGTAAGAAGCAATCGGAGCGCCATCGTTGGGATGTCATCAAAGGAGATGCGCTTCGGTTGGAGGAATATGTGGAAACGGGGAGTATGGACACGGTTATCTTCTCTTCGATTCTTCATGAGCTCTATTCCTACATCGAACGAGATGGAAAAAGGTTCAACTCACAAACAGTGGAAGCTGCTTTGCAAAGCGCTTATCGTGTACTTGCACCCGGCGGACGCATTATCATTCGTGACGGTATTATGACCGAACCAGTAGAACAGCGCAGACGCATTCGATTTTTGGAGCCGGACGGAATGGAATGGCTGATGCGGTATGCGCAGGATTTTGCGGGCCGCCACATTGAAATAGAGCGTGTGGGGGAGCATGAGGCTGTTTTGCCAGTAAACGATGCGATGGAATTTCTATATACCTATACATGGGGGGCGGAAGCCTATGTGCATGAAGTGCAGGAGCAGTTTGGTTATTTTACCCCGTCACAGTATGAAGAGCGTATTCGTAACACACTTGGACCACAAGCGATTATCAGGGTGAGCCGCCACTATTTACAGGAGGGCTATGCCGAGGCGCTGTCCAGCCGTGTTGAGTTCATGGATGAGCAGGGCCAGTGGGTTCCTTTGCCAGACAGCACCTGTCTGATCGTGATTGAGAAGCCGAATGATAGGGCTGGAATTGCTGAATGATTTTTAATTTGAACAAGAAAATGCCTTCTGATTTGTGCCAAGCACGATTAGAAGGCATTTTTTAGAAAGCTAGTGGAGGTGTGTTCATGTATGTCCTCGCAGGTGGAAATATCCGGGTATGACCCGCAGTGGGCTGAAGAGTATATGCGAGAGAAAAGGAAAATTGTAGAGGCTCTCAGAGATGTATGTGTTGGCATAGAGCATATCGGTAGTACGTCCGTTCCCGATCTGGGAGCCAAGCCTATTATTGATATTATGGTTGGAGTGGAAGAGTTGGCAAGTCTACAATCCGAACATCGAGAGCGTCTACAAAGGTTTCAATATGAATATGTACATAAGCCTGATTTTCCAGAGAGAGCTTTCTTTCGCCGTGGAGAATGGGGAGCTGGGACTCATCACTTGCATATTTACAAGTATAAAGGTGAGCATTGGGAAAACCATTTATTGCTCAGAGATTACTTAAAAGCGCATCCTGAGAGCCTGCGAGCGTATGAGACTTTAAAAAAAGATTTGGCGCATCAATTCAAACATGACCGTGCAGCGTATACCGAAGCCAAGGGACCTTTCATTCGGCAGATAGTTGAGCAAGCAAAGCTTGAAAGACAAAAGCAGAGACAAATGGAATTTTAGTACGCATGGACAAGGTGGAGGTATGATGAAGAATATGATGCTTGATGCACAGGTAACGCCGAATGGTTTAAAAGAGAGAATGATGCTGCTGTCAGCGCTGGATATTATATTGTCTCCAGAAGATTGGTTACGCATGTATCGTATGCAGTCTGAATGGTCTGGTGATGTGTGTCTGGGTGAGGTGAACAACGGCGCTGGAGATACGATTCATATGCTATGGACGTGTGGAGGTGTGCTGTTGAAGGGTTTTGACCACGAATCCCCTGTAAGTCCTCATGCGAGAGACGAATATGAGGTCTGGCCGGGCATGTATGACGGCGTGCCTGATGATATGATGGAGCTTTTGGAAGATGAAGCACTGGAGAAGGAGGACGTTACCTTTTGTATGTGGAGGGAAGCGGGAGATAAGGAGTGGAGTAAGGGCAACACGAACTTTCCTGAGGGATATGACGATGGCTCATCCTTTTTACTGGGGAAAATTATAGTTACACCGGAGGAATATCAGGATTGGGCTGAAAGTTACTATGAGTTGCCGATTTCTCTAGGAGTGGTAAGCCAGATTTTCAACGGCGTTCCGATCACTGCACAGATGATCTCTGCGCTTCATCCACAGCGTAACGTTACGGAAGCGATAAAGGAGCTAAAGCAGCTTGGCGTTCAAGTGCATGAAAGCTAAGAATACAGATTTGTTTTTCTTGACAAGTTTTGTATATAATACAGGAAAAATGCTGGGTTAATCACCTCGAATTAAAGGAGCTGTGTTGAAGATGTCCAAACGTTTGATTCCTTACATCACGATGGATGGAAATGCAAAAGAAGCAATCGAATTTTATAAAGAGGCATTGGATGCTCAACTGCTTTTTATTCAAACCTTTGGAGAAATGCCGGAAAACCCCGATTTTCCCATTCCCGCAGAGGTCAAGGAACGTGTGGGACATGCTACCCTTAAAGTGGGTGAGACAGAGCTCATGTTTTCTGATACCTTTCCCGGATCACCGTTTAGCAGTGGGAATCAGGTGAGCATCTGTATTACAACCGATAGTGTGGAGCAAGCTCAAAAAATGTTTGATGCTCTACAGCAAGGAGGACAGGTGGGAATGCCTTTACAGGAAACCCATTTTAGTCTAGCTTATGGGAATGTAACAGACAAGTTTGGTGTCACCTTTCAAATATTCACAGAGGCTCGGTCTTAAGAAATGGAAAACGGCTCGATTCCGCTACTTTAGCGATCTGGCCGTTTTTTGCGTGTATGTCCTCGTCTGAAGAATAAATATACATACAACATGGGGAGTGATATCTTTTTTACCCTGCTTGCCGTTAGTAGATTAGCTTTAATTACTGAATGCTTAGACGCTTGTTGAAATAGAAACAAAAATATATTATATTATGTTGTTAATGCACCAACGGGTGGGAGGACAGGCCATGAACAAAGAAGAACAAGTCATGATGGGGTTCAGGGACTTATATAACAAGATGGTTTGGCTTAATAAGGATAAGATGGAAGACAGTCTTAAGGGTTATAAGTCTTCTGAAGTTCATTGCATCGAATACATTGAAAGAAATGTAGATTCCAACGTGACAAAACTTGCGGAGTCCCTTTATATGACTAGCGGTGCCATAAGTAAAATAACTAAGAAGCTCATAAAAAAAGGCATTATCGAAAGCTACCAGAAGCCGGATAACAAGAAAGAAATCTATTTTCGGCTTACGGAGCAAGGGAAAGTAATCTATAAAATCCATGAGGACTTGCATAAAGAGTTTCAAGAGCGAGATAAAGCCGTGTTTGAACAGGTAACCGAGGAACAATTTGATAGTATGCTTAGCTTCGTGGAAAAGTATAATAGGCATTTGGATGCGGAAATAAAGAAACAGGGTATAGATATTAAGTCGGAATAAATCTGAATAATGAAAATCAAATCACAGGCAGCCGGGCTCTATTGAGAACAGGCTGCCTTTTTTTTGCTATTATTTTGTTGCCGAGGAAGCAAAATTGTGATACGATGTTTTTGCTTCCAAGGAAATAAAAACATAGCCTTTGAGGGGAGAATTTAATGTTCAAATTTAGATCACACAATGAACAGAACACAGAACAAACCGTAGATAAACACGCTTTAATATTCGGTCTTATCTCTGTGTTTCTTTGCGGAATAGGCTTCAGTATCATAGCACCTGTCGTCCCTTTCTTAGTACAGCCTTATATAAGCAATCCGGGAGAACAAGCTATCGTTGTCACGCTGCTGACTTCTGTTTATGCCTTCTGCGTGTTTTTTGCGGCCCCCGTGCTTGGAGCTCTGAGTGACAAATATGGCCGTCGTCCATTGCTCTTAGTATGCCTTTTGGGTTCCGCAATCGGGTACTTGGTTTTTGGCATAGGAGGAGCTCTATGGGTACTATTTGCGGGACGCATAATAGAGGGTATAACAGGTGGGAGCATAAGCACGATCTTCGCCTATTTTGCAGACATCATTCCTACAGAACAGAGAACTAAATACTTTGGATGGGTGAGTGCGGTTGTAGGTGTAGGTACCGTCATTGGCCCAACTGTAGGCGGGTTACTTGCCAAGTTTGGTTATTCTGTACCCATGTATTTTGGAGCAATTATAACTTTAGTGAATGTTATATATGGATTCTTTTTTATGCCTGAGAGCCTTGACAAGAAACATAGACTGAAAGAAATTACTTTTGTAAGACTTAATCCATTCATACAGCTTGCAAACCTGCTTTCCATGAAAAACTTAAACAGGCTACTTATCTCGGCATTCTTACTTTGGATACCCAACGGATCTTTACAGGCCGTTTTTTCACAATTTACAATGGATACTTTTAGTTGGAAGCCTGCACTAATCGGACTTATGTTCTCAATTATGGGTGTCCAAGACATTATCTCACAAGGTTTCATCATGCCAAAGCTTTTGAGAAAACTTAGTGATAAACAGATAGCCATTCTTGGAATGGTTTCGGAGATTATAGGCTATAGTCTTATTGCGCTATCTGCTTTGTTCTCATTCTATCCTCTTTTTATCGCTGGAATGTTTATATTTGGTTTTGGTGATTCAGTCTTTGGGCCTTCATTCAATGGGATGCTCTCCAAGTCTGTTGATTCTAGTGAACAAGGAAGGATTCAAGGAGGTAGTCAATCTATTCAGGCTTTAGCAAGAATGATGGGGCCTATCATTGGAGGTCAAATCTATGTATCACTTGGTCATGCCGCACCCGCTTTTATGGGTATGATTCTTATAGCAGTGGCCATACCAGTTTTATATAAGAGAACGCATGTGAATATGTAAACTACTGCTCGAAGCTTTCCGGAACCACCTGCATAGCAGGTAGTTTTAAGAAAATAATAGGGTTTCAGAACTTAGGAACAAGTTCTGAAACCCTATTATTTTACAGTCTGAGCCATCCGCATGCGGACGGCTCTTCATAGTATCACCTTGCTAAATTAATTTCACGTATTTGTACTTATACGCCAAAATTAAAATCATCATCTGTCAGCGGCTCTACATTCATCGCCCGCACATAGCCGTTTCCTTTTTTAGAAAAGAAATCATGCTGCTTAGTGTGAGTGCTGATGCCGTTGAATACAATGGGATTAACTTCCTCTTCTTCAAACAGTGGATCAAAGCCCAAGTTCATCATGGCCTTGTTGGCGTTGTAGCGCAAAAAGACTTTCACATCGTCTACGAGTCCAATAGAAGTGTAAATTTGCTCGGTGTATTGTTCCTCGTTATTGTGCAAGTAGCGCAACAAGCCTACCAGCGTCTGGTAAAGATCACGTTGTTCTTCCTCATCCAATTCTGCATAAATCTCCTGTGCCAGTACACCTACGTACACACCGTGAATACTTTCGTCCCGTAGGATCAAATCGATAATTTCTCCACTGCATGTCAACTTGCCCTGGCCCGCCAGATAAAGAGGGTAGAAGAAGCCGCTATAAAATAAATAGCTTTCTAACAGCACCGACGCTGCCATCGCGAGATACAGGTCTTTCGGTGTGTGGATATTCATATAATACTGACGAATGGTTTCTGCCTTGGTTTGGAGATGTGGATTTTCTTCCACCCAGCGGAATACACCGTCAATTTCTTCCGTGGAAGCTAGCGTTGTAAAGATGCTACTGTACGACTTGGCATGAATTTGTTCCATCATCGCCATAAAGCTTAGTACGGCTTTGCGTTGCAGTCCGTCCACATGCTCCATAATTTGCGGCATACCCACGCCGCCTTGAATGGTATCCAGTAGCGTCAATCCGCCCAGCACCTTCATGTAGGCTTCTTTTTCGATATCACTGAGGGTTACCCAGGACATTTTATCGTCAGACAACGGGATTTCATCATCCGTCCAAAATTGCATAATGTTCTGGTTCCAGAACATCAGTGTGAAATCATCGTCCGAGCGATTCCAGTTTACAGCTTGTATACCTGTCATTGTTAGCATTCTCCCTTCAGCTTGCGAGATTCCCTGGAAACACACATTGAAATAGTGCAGGCGAATCATCGTATGCTTGACATACGGAAGCTGTATCCGCGAGGGTCTGTCCAGTCCCGTAAAGGTCTGAACCACACGCTGGATACAGCTTCTAATGCAAAGCATCTATATCTATTCAAAATCTAATTTTTATACTACAGCTTGTTACCTTATACTTTAGATGGAGCAGGTGAGGCACTCTTCCACAGACAGCTTTTTGGTGCGTGTGTAGTATAACGATTTAAGTCCTTTGTGTGCAGCGTACAGATAGCAACGTGCTAACTGACGCGTAGTCACGTCACTGTTCACATGAAGCACGGTCGAAATTCCTTGGTCCACGTGCGGCTGGATTTCTGCAATCAGATCAAGCACTTTGAACTGGTCCATTTGATAAGCAGATTTATAGAAGAACACGTTATCCTTTTGCAAATAAGGCATTGGATAGTAGGTCGTCGAATTGGCATAGGTACGGGTTTCAATCTGCTCAACAATTGGCATGACGCTGGATGTTGCATTTTGAATGTACGAAATGCTAGCAGTCGGCGCAATCGCCATACGATAGGCGTGGTACAGACCATTTTTCATTACATCTGCTTTTAATTTGTCCCAGTCCGCTGAAGTCGGAACATAGATGTCTTTGAACAACTCTTGTACACGTGCAGTTGTTGGACGATAATCTGTGTTCAGGTATCGGTCAAAATATACGCCTGTCGCATAATCCGATTCCTCAAATCCATAAAAGCTTTGTCCAGCTGCTTTCGCGATTTCCATACTTTTTTCGATGGAATGATAGTTCATCGTCATGAAGAAGGTGCGGACAAAGTCCTTCGCTTCATTGCTTTCATACGCAATTTTGTTCTTGGCAAGATAGCCGTGCAGATTCATAACACCCAGTCCGACGGAGTGCATTTCACGGTTTGCTTTCGCAACACCCGGTGCATTAGCTACTTGGGTCATATCGCTGACCGAGGTGAGAGCAATCATACCCTCGTGAACGGATTCGCGGATTTTGCCATGTTCCATCACATTTACAATGTTCAGAGAAGCTAGATTACAGCTAACGTCCCGGCGGATGGTATCCTGTTGGCCGTAATCTGTAATTTCGGAAGTTTCCTGCAACTGGAAGATTTCCGTGCATAGGTTCGACATCTTGACTTGACCCACGTTTTTAAGAGCATGTGCCTGGTTCGCGTTACTTTTGTTCATGATATATGGATAACCAGACTCCAACTGAATCATGGCAATTTTCGTCAGCATGTCACGTGCACTCATCGCTATTTTTTTCTTCACCCGATCGTCAGCGAGCAACGTGTCGTACATTTCATCCAAATCCATGTCGTCCAAATGCGTTCCATAGGCTTTGAACACACTGTAAGGAGCAAATACATGCAGCGGTTCATTATCTTGAGCCAGCTTGTAAAAGCGGTTTGGCACCAGCAATCCAATAGAAAGTGTCTTGAGACGTACTCTTTCGTCAGCATTGATCTTTTTGCTATCCAGGAACTCAAGCACGTCCCATCCGAAAATGTTGTAATAGGCTGCCCCAGAGCCTTTACGTTGCCCCATTTGATCTGCATAGGAGAAACCGTCTTCCATCAGCTTCAGCACAGGCATAATGCCTTTTGCTGCGCCTTCTACGCCTTTAATCGCTTCGCCGCGTGCCCGCAGTTTCGACAGGTTGACCGCAACACCGCCCCCGATTTTGGACAACTGCATGCAGGTGTTCAGCACATAGTTGATTGAGTTCAGGGAGTCGTCCATTTCGAGCAGGAAGCAGGATACCAATTCCCCACGGCGGCTTTTGCCTGCATTCAGGAAGGTTGGTGTTGCTGGCTGGAGGCGTTGCTCCATCATCGAGCGGGACAACAGGCGTGCCGTATCGGCGTTACCGCGTCCTAAATGCAGCGCGACAGCAGCAACCCGGTCAGGGTAATGTTCCAGATAGACTTTCCGGTCGTTACTCTTCATTGCATAGTCGGTGTAAAACTTGGATGCTGCCATATAGGAAGGAAATTTAAAATTATAGCTATGAGTGATATGGAAAATATCATTAATTTCGTCAGCCGTGTAGCTGTTATAGAAATTTTCGTAATAATCATTCTCAATCATATACAGCACTTGAGCGGCTGTGTCAGCAAACTTCAAACTCCGTTCCTGAACTTCCTTCATAAACTCTGCTACAGCCTCTTGGTCTTTTTCCAATTGGAAAAAGCCGTCTGTATCGCGTTTCATCAACATGTTGTTCAATTCAATATGCCGCAACTCGGCTCACCTCCTGTTTAAAACGCTCTACATCTCCGAACGTTCCAGATAATTCAAATTTACTAATCACGGGGACATTATAATGATCGGCAATCAAATCCGCACTTTTGGCAAATTTCTCACCCCAGTTACGGTTGCCGCTTGCAGCTACACCAACAAGGTTTTGAGCATTCTTTTTCAAAAAGGAAGATACCCTCTCAGGTATCTGCCCAAACCCAGTTGTATATGTAATAAGTACGTAAGGTTCTTCTATAGTCATTTGCTCCTCGATCTGAACCGCTGGAAGCTTGAGCTTGTTTATAAATCTTTTTACATTGCCGGTCTTCGAATCATATGCAATCAGCATGGTATGCAACCTCCTTAAACAATTAACGAAAAAAGAAAACGCATTGCCTGGGATCTATTATAGATGGAATCCCTTGCTGGCTGCGCCATTTAAGATTTTGACTCTATATTTACATGTATTTTCATACCTGTATCTTCAAGATATCGGGCATAAATACGTTTTTTACACTATATTTAGAGTACATTCTCTATTTTATATCTATATATAGTTTTGTCAATCGGTCTAGAGGGGATCAGAGGACCCAGATCGGGTATAAGTCCAAGCGGGGTGCGGAAAAGAGCGAAAGAACTTTTTTTTCGTAAGTATGTTAAAAAAGTATTGGAGTTTTTGAGGGTGAAGATGTACGATTTGTCAATGGGCAATAGAATGGAAAATTTACATTTTACTGTAGAAAGGATGAAGCGAATGGGAAGTGATTTTATGGAATTTCAATCGTTTAATACAATCTTTTTTATCGTATTTGGACTCATTGCTTTTGTAATGATTATGGGAATTGTCAAAACGATAGGAGCGGGCCTGTCCAATCAAGCAGCCGAACGGGTACAACGTTCATGTAAGGTTGTGGATAAACGGACGAGAGTGCGTGGGGGATCAGGCGATTTTTCAGCTTCGACATATTATTATATCACCTTTGAGTTTGACGGGGGTGAGCGTATGGAGCTGGAGGTGAAGGATACAGACTTTGGTATGATTGTGATCGGGGATCGTGGGGAGCTTCATTATAAAGGTACACGTTTTCTGGAGTTTGTGAGAGTAATGGAAGCGTAAAGGTGTTGGCGGCGAGTTAGTATTGCCAAAACAAATACATAATTGGAGGGAAGATTACGATGCCGCATATCATTGGAAAACGAATAGTATTGAGAGAATACCGTCAAGAAGATATACCAGCTATCCGAAAATGGGTCAATGACCCGGAAATCACACGTGGTTTAAGCGACGTGTTTATCTACCCGCATTCACAGGTGAATAGCGAATCCTTTGTGCAGATGATGATTGACGGCAACCCCGAGATCAAAGGTTTTGTCATTGCGCATAAAGACACACTGGACTATATCGGACAACTGGACTTATTCAAAATCAACTGGGTGAATCGGCACGCCACCCTTGGTGTTGTGATCGGGCGTGACGGTGATCTGGGCAAAGGTTACGGACGGGAAGCGATCCGACTATTACAAAAATTCGCATTTCATACACTGAACCTGCATCGGCTGGAGTTGGAGGTCTATGCGTTTAATGAACGTGCACACCGTTGCTATCTGGCCTGCGGCTTCAAGGAAGAAGGTCGGCTACGGGAAAAGCTATTCAGGGAAGGGCAATACTATGACATTATTCAGATGGGGATTTTGCGAAGTGAATATAAGGCTGCAGAGCAAGCGACGGAGTCCTGAGAGTGCAACCTCATAAGCTATTTTACTCCGTCAGCTTTCTTCAATTTTTTATGAGTGAAATCACGGGGACTACGCTCATCCTATTTCTATTAGCTAAAGGACTTTCTCTGCAAAGTGCGAACTTCTTACTGGTTGTATTTTTTGTAAGTATTTTTTTGTTTGAGATACCCACAGGGGCGATTGCAGACAAGTATGGCAGAAAAATTTCTGTTATTTTGGGACTTTGCTGTTTTTTAGTCTACAGTGTGTTGTTCGTTTGGACAGATCATATCGGGGTGCTTGTGTTCGCGCAAGTTTTTGGGGGTCTGGCTATATGTTTACAATCAGGTTCGTTAGAATCCTGGGTTGTGGAAAACAGTGATAAGCCCATGGAAGTTCTTTTTACAACCTCTAACAGTATACAGTACATTTCGGGATTTATTTGTGGTCTGTTGGGGGCCTTTCTCGCAACCTATAACTATTCACTTCCATGGGCAGTCAGTATTTTATCTATTATTGTATGCATTTTTCTATGTTCCTTTTATATGGATGAGGAGAATGTTGCTCATCGAAAGACGTCTACTACTCGCATTAAAACGATTATCGGAGAAAGCGTCCGTATCGGTTTTGAAAATAAGTCCATCTGGATTGTGTTTATGATTGGTTTATTTATCAGCTTTTCGAACTCGGCGGGGAATACATTTCAACAGCCACGTCTGGTTGGCCTTTCCGAACAAGGGATTTGGATTATGGGGTTTATCAAGGCAGGCTATTCACTATGTATGACTTTGGGAAGTTATCTAGTTCGAAAGCTAGGCGCACGATACAGTGATGTACATATACTCGTGTATGCTTGCGGCATGATAGGGGTCTGGCTCATTTTAGCTGGTGCGTTCAACACATTTTATCCTGTACTGCTTACCTTTTTGATCTATGAAATTGGACGCGGCATGTACCCGGTTGCCAAACAAATTTTTCTGAACAAAAGAATCTCTAATGAGTATCGTTCTACACTACTATCTCTGGATTCTGCGATTTCACAATTAGGCATGTGCGTAGGTTTAATCGTGACAGGGATCATCAGTCGTAATTTTACGGATTTGTCTTCCGATCAAACACCTATTCAAATATCTTGGGTGATGTGTGGCGGGATTGCGTTGATTCCAATCATTTTATTGTTTTACGTACATCGTGTTTCAGGGAAAAGTAATTCTTGGAAAGAAAAAGAAACCAAACAGAATATTTAATGTAAAAGTTAATGTAGAAGGGCTGAACAGCATGGTCTGTCAGCCCTATAATATTTCATTAAAAAGCAAACCTTATTTTTCACCGTACCACAGTTTCAGCCGATTTTGGATTAGGCCAGTATAGATTTCTTCAGCCTTTGGCACACCTGCCTGATCCAGCTCTTGGAGCATGCGGTCATACACAGCGTCGAACTGATCTGGCTTGGCGAGTACAGCCTCAGGAATCCGTTTGCGTACAATGTCCTGCGACTTTTGATAAATAACATTGTAATTCGTATCGGTCGGAACAGGCATGTTGTAGGCAGCACCCCACTCTTTTACCGGAAAATCCTTTTCGTTCGGAAACAGGTCTTTCCACGTCTGGGCTTTGTATGCCTGAAGGGACTCTTTTTCGGCTTGACTATAATTTTCGGTAATCATCTCTGGATAATTGGTTGTGTAATAGTTGCCAGAAGGGTCCTTCACGCTATCGCCATAATGTGGCCCCCATATCCAGTACAAACCGATTCCTGACTCTCTGCTAAAAGAAGCGTTATCGGTGTTTTTACGTTGTTGCACATCCGCCGGAATGACTCGTTTGCCGTTCTCTACGTTGTAATGCTGGCCTTCAATTCCCCAATTACGTAAAATTTGTCCTTCGTCGGAGGCCAGAAAATCCAGAAACTTGATAGCCCGCACCGGATTTTCGCATGAGGTTGTAATTCCGATCCCGGATGCAGTATCGAAGCCAATGGGCTGGAGGGAATGGTCTTCGTATTTCTCATTTAAAGTGACAGGAAAATGGGCGTAAGTGAATTCATCCTTACCTGCTGCCTTGAGCGCATTTTCGGCATCTTGATAGTTCCATTCCTGATCAATGAGTCCGATGACACGGCCTGCGGCGATTTTGGACTTGTACTGATCACTTTTTTGCACAAATGTATCCTTATCCAACAGTCCTTCATTGTACATATGGTTCAACCAACGGAAATATTCACGTTCCTCTGGGCGCTTGTAGTGAAGAATGGCTTTGTGTGTTTTAGGATCAATATAATATTCGCCATCGTCGGGTCCACCTGTAGCAGTAACAGCCGGGTTTGTCACCGTAATTTGAATTTTCCAGTCTTCGGCATCGAGTGATAGGGGGATGGTAGGCTGGCCATTGGTGGTAGGATATTTGGCGACATAATCTTTAAGTGCTTTTTCAAAATCTTGAACGATGCGGATTTTAGGGTATCCAAGCTTCTTAAGTGCCTGATGCTGGATTTCGAAGCCAGCTTGTGCATCAAACGCGATGTGATCCACACCCAAATTGGTCGGGATCGTGTAAATGGCTGGATCTTCACTACTATATTTAATACGATTAAAATAGTCTCCATACACTTTCTTAATGTTAGGGCCGTATTTATCAATGAGATCTGTTAAGTCAATGAGTGCTCCGGCATCGACCAACTTGCCAATGTCTGATTTGGGGTACACGAGATCTGGATACTCTCCGCTCGCTGCCATTAAAGCAAACTTTTCCTCGCCTCGGCCATTGACAGCATGTTCGGCATTTAGCGTAACACCCGTTTTCTTGATAATTTCCTGCCCGACAGCATCCTTCATGTTGTTCCAGTTAGAGCTGGAATCACCGCCAAAGAAAGTAAATGTAATGGGACTGGTGTCATTAGGATCTTCCTTTTCTGCCTTACCGCCTGTTCCATTCGCGCAGCCCGTTGTAACGAGCAGCAGCAAAGACAGGAGTAGAATGGAGCTCTGTCGTACCGACCTGTTCATGAACATTTGCAAATCCCCCTTAATAAGTATGATTTACACAATGTAAGTGCTTTCAATAGTAAATTGTAGGAAATAAAGAACCTCACGTCAAGTAATTTATAATTGCTTGTTATGCGGTTTGTTTTTTTATTAAGCAAACATATTTTGGTGCAGGGTGTGGATTTGTACAAATCAATCATTTGATGATCTAAAACAAAGTATGCTACGATGGTACCAGTTTATAGGTACACCCGTGTATTAGAAAGATTAAGGTAGAAAAAGATTCCGAATAGGGTTGGGTGAGAAGATGCGTGGAAAAGTAACGTTGCAAGAAATTGCGGATGCGGCGGGCGTTTCAAAGTTCGCTGTTTCGCGTGCACTGTCAGGCAAACCCGGTGTAAGTGAAGAGACAAGGGCGGTTCTGGTCAAGCTTGCCGCCCAGATGGGCTATTTTCGCAGTCATCCCAAAATCACAGGGGTAGAGCCTCGGGACACAGATACCAGAGAATGGTCGGGTACCGTGCTAGTGTTATTTCCGAATATTAGGTACCAGAACAGGGAATCCAGATACTGGGGGCCTGTATTTGAAGGGATTTCCGAGCGTCTGAACCGTAAGGGTATGGATATGATCACGTTAACGGAGCCCTCGACTGAAGACATGTTTTCTTTACTGAATCCAGAGTCGATTAAAGGAATTATCACGGTAGGGACGATTTCAACTTCATTGTTGCTGAACATTTATCGGATGGGTATTCCGGTCGTCATGGTAGATCATTGGGATTCTGCATTTTTAAGTGATACGGTGTTTACAGATAATCGCACATGCATGAGTGAATTAATGAAGGACTTGCTGTGTAGGGGCTATACCCGCTTTCAGTTTGTGGGTCATATTGATGACGCTCACAGTTTCTACGAACGCTGGGAAGCATGTCGTTCCACACTGGAAATGAGCGGAGTAGAATTGCGGCAGATTAAAGCTCTTCTTCACAGGGGAGCGCAAGCGCTTGCTGAGGAAATGGAAAAGTTGTCCGAGGACGAACTGCCTGAGGTTTTTGTATGTGCTAATGATGTGACTGCTGCGCAAGTCGTGGATGTGCTGAAAGAAAAGGGGATTGACGTTCCGAGGCGTTGCGGAGTGACCGGGTTTGACGATACGAATGAACAAATGCCGATTTATGCCACGGTGAGAGTGGATAAGGAATTGCTGGGAATGCGTGCAGTGGACCAGTTGTTATGGCGCATAACGAACCTGAACTCGCCTGTCGAGAAAAAGTTGCTACATGCTGAGCTATTCGTACGGGAAGTTCATGCACCCCGGATCAGTCGGGAAAATGATGACCGTGAGCGTCCCATCAGCACAATCACATATAGTTAATGTCGAGATACGTGTTATGACACCATACACCGTGAAGACGAAGGAGGTCGCTTTTAGCCTGTTTAGGGGCAGAGGGCGACTTTTATTTTGTATTTTGTCATTTGTTTTAAAAAACAATTGACTATTTTGTTAGCTTGATGTTATTTTTGTTATGTTACTAACGAATCCAGATGTTCCCAATCATGCTTATAGGAGGCTTGTGACGATGGTTAATGTGATAGGGTTGGATGGCTGGAGGTTTAGGAAAGCACAAAGTGATGAGTGGCTCAGCGCGAAAGTGCCGGGTTGTGTGCATACTGATCTTTTACGACATGGCAAAATTCCTGATCCGTTTATCGGTATGAACGAGATGGAGGTACAGTGGATTGATAAGCAGGATTGGATATATGAAGCCCATTTTGAGATAAATGCAGATCAGCTTCAATGTCAATGTGTAGAGTTGGTGTTGGAAGGTCTGGACACATACGCGGATGTAAAAGTGAATGGTCAATCTGTCTTGTCAGCCAATAATATGTTTCGGGTATGGAGACAGGATGTGAAGGCATTTGTTCAGCAAGGGGAAAATCGGCTAGAAATCAGTTTTCGTTCTCCGATCGCTGAAGATGTACCCAAGCTTGAAAGCTTGGGTTATGGACTCCCTGCACCCAATGATCAGTCTGAGATCGGTGGTTTGTCCGACAAAAAGGTAAGCGTTTTCGCGCGTAAGGCTCCCTACCACTACGGTTGGGACTGGGGACCGAGGCTGGTGACGAGCGGTATCTGGAGGGAGGTCCGGATCGAGGCGTGGTCCGGTCTGATCGTGAGAGACTTGTTTATTCGACAGGACGAGGTGAATTCGGTAGGGGCTAAACTCATGGCAGTGGTAGAGATCGAAAATGCAGATGAGATTAGAGATGCCGAGTTGCGTATTTCCGCTGACGGGAAGGTGTGGTCCAAGCCGGTACGACTGCTGAAGGGGAAGCAGACGGTCGAGCTGGAGCTGGAGATGAAGAAGCCGAAGCTGTGGTGGTGCCGTGGACTGGGGGAGCCGCATTTATATACGTTTGTGGCCGAATTGGTGGAGCAAGGACAAGGAACTGTAATCGCGGAAAAATCAGTAAAAACGGGACTGCGTTCCATCCGTCTTGTACGTGAACGGGATGCAGCAGGAGAGAGCTTTTATTTTGAGCTGAACGGAATTCCTGTGTTTGCAAAAGGGGCTAACCATATTCCGAATGACAGCTTTGTCACTGAAGTTACGATGGAACGATATCGGTATGAAATTGCCAGTGCAGCCGCCTCGAATATGAATATGCTGCGGGTGTGGGGTGGCGGTATTTATGAACAAGACATATTTTATGAGCTTTGTGATGAATACGGTTTGCTCGTGTGGCAAGATTTTATGTTCGCCTGCAGTATGTACCCGGGGGATGAGGATTTTATGGACAATGTGGCACAGGAAGCCAAGGACAATATTAAGCGGCTGCGTCATCATCCCTGCATTGCCTTATGGTGCGGCAACAATGAGATCGATTCTGCATGGGCGCATTATGAAGAGAATGGAGGCTGGGGCTGGAAAAAGGACTACACACCTGAGCAACGGGAACGCCTATGGAATGATTATGAAACACTCTTTCATCGGATTCTACCGGAGGCGGTACACACCTGGTCTGCGCAGACAGCCTATTGGCCCTCCTCCCCGCTGATTGACCTGACCAGAGATCGGAACCAGCATGCCCATCGGTCTTCAACTGCAGGTGATATTCATTATTGGGGTGTATGGCACGCGTCTGAGCCGTTTGAGAATTATCATGTACATGTGGGTCGTTTTATGAGTGAATATGGTTTTCAGTCCTTTCCTGAATACAAGTCTGTTCATACTTATGCGGAAGAGAAGGATTTGGAGCTGGAATCTGAGGTGATGCTGGCACATCAGAAGAACGATGCGGGCAATCGTCTGATTAAAGAATATATGGAGCGATACATGCGAGAGCCAAAGGATTTTACATGTTTTCTTCACATGAGCCAAATTTTACAGGCAGAAGCAATGAAAGCAGCTATAGAGGCGCATCGTCGTCACAAGCCCTATTGCATGGGAACATTATACTGGCAAATGAATGACTGCTGGCCCGTTGCCTCCTGGTCGAGTATGGACTATTTTGGTCGTTGGAAGGCGCTCCAATATACGGCTAAGCGTAGCTTTGCTGATGTGCTGTTGAGTGCAACCGATACAGAACAGGGGAATAAGGCCCTGCATCTGGTCAACGATACACTAGAGCCGATATCAGGTACGCTGCGGCTGACTCTTTTGCATATCCGTAGCAGCCAGGCTATTCATGAAGAGAACGTTAAGGTAAAGCAACCAGCAGGCGGTGCAGGAATTGTACATATACTGCCTATCGACAAATGGCTGAGTGGCCTGAACCGTGCGGAGCATATGCTGGTCGCGCGTCTAATGCAGAATGGTGAACAGGTGGCCTCTGGTGAAATTTATTTTGCAGACACGAAAGAGATGGATTTATCGCAGGCAAAAATTGAAGTGACAGAGATTCAGGGAAGCGGGGGCAGCAGATTCATGCTGTGTTCGGATGTACTTGCTAGACACGTGTGGCTATCGGCAGAGCAGGAAGGTATTTTCAGCGACAATCATCTGGATCTGGCTCCTGGTATTCCGAAGACAGTGGAATTCTTGGTCATGCGCAACGGTTCATCAGCATTTGTGACAGCTGCGCCGGGTACATTGACAGTACATTCGTTGGTCAATTGGATACAAGGTTAGACAACAGTAAAAGCTTATCCGTCTTTAAGTAGATGATGGATAAGCTTTTTTTATAATATAAATTTATTTTATGATATGTAGAGCGTCTTCATAATGTTAATATACATAACAAAAGAGAACTTGGGAGTTAAGTGATAACAGATCATTTGTAAGAAATCTATTTATTTAGCCTCTAACTGTTGGAATATAAAAAAAGCATACGGTCGGCCGAGAACTTGTAGAGGAAATCCGTCAGTTGGGCTTTAGCAGGGTGGAGCTGAACTATAACATTACCCGGGAAATGCTAACGACGATTGAACCTATGATTGAGCGGGGAACAATGGCATATCGAGTGTGCACAATACATTTCCTCATACACCAGATCCGGATTACGGCACGAATTCCGTTCTGCTCGGGTTTGACGATGAAAGCAAGCGACAACGTGTAATAGAGCTACTGGTGCAATCTGTGGAATATGCGCATCATTATGGGCAAAAGCGGTAATTGTGCATCCCGGACGCCGGATGGCGAATGGACGGGGTTAGTGACGAAATTTATAATGCCGTTAGCGATATTACGCTAATTCATACTGCCCGAATATTAAAACTACCGGAGCTACGCCTTTACCTGTGAGTGAAGTCTAAAACACAGTAAGCATCTATTTTTCGGGGATGAAGTACATTCCTGGAGAACAGATGCTTTTTTGTGTTCATTGATGCAGAGATAGAGCGCTTCCATTGAGCTTGAAGCCATTGTGGTGTACACTGTCCAGAACAGGTGTAAATTGGAACGTCAGGAAGGCAGGACGGTTACAAGGAGGGAAAGACACATATGTATGCCCGTTTAAGATCGTTAAATTATCCACTAAAACTCTATGTTTTTTTAGCACTGGCCTTATGCTCCGTAATCAGTACATTGTGGATCATTAACGTGCGACTGCCCTCAGGGGGCCGCCCTTATCTTTTTATTTGGTGGAATATGATGTTGGCCTGGATTCCTATGCTGTTGACGTTACTGCTTGATGTAATGTACAGCTCGTGGAGGCGGGGAACGAGGACATTTTTACTCTGGGTTACGGGGGCGGCATGGCTTTTCTTTTATCCCAATACACCCTATTTGATCACAGATTTGCTGCATGTATTCGCCAGATATCCATTTCTCGGGGAGCAACGTTTCTGGGGCAATCCGTACTTTTGGAATCATGTACTGGGAATGCTGCTGGTAGCCGTACTTGGCCTGGCAATGGGTTTTGTATCGCTCGAATCCGTACGACAGTTGGTACAACGTGCACGTGGTGGGCTTGTTAGTTGGCTGTTTATGCTGGCGGTACTCTTGTTGAGCAGCCTGGGTATTTACATTGGACGTTTCTTTCGAGGGAACACATGGGATATTGTTTCTGCGCCCTCTCAACTGTATGCACAGGTATCTTCCATATGGGCAGACTCCTTGCAACGTACTCATTTTGTGGAGTTTAGTGGGATGCTATTCGTCATTTTGCTCGTCAGCTATGTATCCACGATGTGCGTAGTCTGGATGGGGAACAACCGCCAGGACGAATGGCGTCGCTGGTGATTTGATTGCAGCTGAGTGGCTGAATATCATCAAAAAATGTAAAATCAAAGGAGGAGTAGCTACAATGAACGGACAGAATCGATCCGATATCCGCGCTGGTCTTCAGGTGGATATTGTGCTTAAAAAGGATCAGTCTACTGGTAAGTTGACGCGAGGAACGGTGAAAGATATTTTGACCAATTCCCCGCGTCATCCGCATGGAATCAAAGTGCGTTTGGCAGACGGACAGGTTGGGCGTGTCAAACATATCGTAACGAACGAAGGCTAGAGCTTTGGGTGAGGAGGAATGAAGATGAATCAGGCAACGGCATGGTCTAAAAATGATCGCTACCCGCTTGTTTTACTTGTATTGCTGGCGCTTGCCCTCATTTGGTCTTTAATTCGCCCGGCGGATTACTTTACATGGGTACTGGAAGTTCTCCCGGCAGTTTTGGGAGCTGTGCTGCTGGCGGCTTTGTACCGTAGATTTCGGTTTACCAATCTGGTATACACCCTAATCTGGCTGCACGCATTGATCCTGATTGTCGGTGGACATTATACCTATGCCGAAATGCCACTGTTCAACTGGATTCGGGATACGTTCGGACTGGAGCGCAATTATTATGATCGACTTGGGCATTTTGTACAAGGTTTTGTACCTGCACTCATTGTCAGGGAAGTGCTGTTGCGTAAAACGGCCTTGGGAAGCGGGAGCTGGCTTACTTTCCTCACGGTTAGTGTGTGTCTTGCGATCAGCGCTGTGTACGAGCTGATTGAGTTTGCTGTAGCCAAGGCAACCGGAACGGCAGCAGAAGCCTTTTTGGGCACACAGGGAGATGTATGGGATACCCAGTGGGATATGCTTCTTGCGTTCATCGGCGCCTTGACCGCAGTGATTTTGTTGAGTGGGGTACATAACAAGCTACTGAAGCAATTAAGGTATTAGCAGAATTTATTTAACCCGCCATTATCATGCTATCTGAAATTGCCTGTTTTTGAAGGCTACATTCGCGTCATGGGACGGCTGTCGAGGTGTAGGGTTGCTGCGTCCATGTAGCTGTCCAGTAGCCGTTCAAAAATACGGTCCCATGTCTGCTCCAGGCTGTAGGCTCTACCAGCTCTGGACATAGCATCGCGAAGTGAGGCATCCTCGTACAACAGCTGTACAGCTTTGGCAAAGGCAGCGGAGTCCCCAGCAGGACACAATAGCCCTGTATTTCCATGGATTAGATTATCTTTTACCCCGCCTTCATTGGCACCGACCACAGGTGTACCGCTCGCCATAGCCTCCAGTACAACATTGCCGAAGGTTTCCGTGGTGGAAGGGAAGAGAAATACGTCGGCTGCGGCGTAGAGTTCAGCTAATTCCTGCCCTTTCACAAAACCAAGCCAGTGGACTGCATGCTCCGGCACCCCTAGATCCGCTGCAGTTTTGACCTTATACAATGGACCATCTCCTGCAATGACCAGCACAGAGGCTGCGCGGACGTCATCGGGTAACTGGAGATAGGAATCCAGTAACGTGTCTATCCCCTTTTCCGGTGCAAGCCTGCCTACATACAAAATAACAAATGCATCTGCATGAACGCCCCATTTCTTCCATACTGCATTACGGTCCACCTTTGGTTGGAATCGGTCAGTATCAATGCCTCTACTCCAGATTTCGAGCTGTCCCATTCCTTTATTGTGCAACAATTCCATGGTTGATTGAGAAGGGACATATACCCTTTCGCAAAGTCTGTGAAACCAGAGCATGTATTTCCATAACGCAGGTTCAAGCCAGCGAAGCTTGTAATATTCGAGGTATTTATCAAAGTGGGTGTGATATGAGGCGACGAGTGGAATATGGTGTTTGGCTGCGTAGCTTGTTCCATACAGGCCAAGGTTAAATGGAGTAGCGACATGAATTAGATGCGGGGAAAAGGCTGACAGACGCTCGTTGATCTGTTTGGCGTTGGGGATCGCAAGTCTGCATTCCCGGTACAATAAAAAGGGAATACTCCGAAATCGCTCTACACCCGGCCCAGAGGGCAGATGATGGTCTGCCTCCGGTGCGAAGACGAGCGTAGATACTCCATGTGTCTCCAGATAGCCAATCCATCGTTCCAGGGTCAGAGCAGCGCCATTCACGTCAGGCGTATACGTGTCCGTAAATAATGCAACTCGAAGCATGCCTTCATTCCTCCTCCGCCATTCTCATTTATCCTATGACGTTCCAGGGGAGTCCGCTTGGAGGCTCCGGCTTTTATTGTGTCATGATTTTGTTTACGGGCTTGCCGGGTTTTGTAAAAGCTGGCCCGCGGACGGGCGCTTTTCTCGGAACATTCTGTAATAGACGAGGGAGGACAAAATATAGAAAACACCTGTCATGCTAAATGTGATGGCATAGCCCCAGTAGTTACCATAAGTTGTAACCAAATAGGCTTGTACAGGTCCCATACCTGCGGTGCCTAGCATCCAGGTCGTCTGGAGAATGGAGTTGGCAATGCCGCGATTTTTATCTGACACACGTTCGACGAGAATGGCGGTTTGCAGCGGATTGGCTGCATTCATTAGCGCTTGCCTGAATAGAAAGCTGATGGAAGCGATCCATAGCACGTTCGTAAAGCCTGTAATGAGAAGGAAGGGTAGCGAAAGCAGTTGGAAGCCAACTACAGCTCTGACCAGTCCAATCCGGCTGCCGAGGGTAGGCCCGATCAACATGGAGAGGATGGTCATAAGCTGGCCGAGTGCAATCAGTAAACTCATTGCGCTGAGCGATACGGAGAAGCGGTTCGTAAAATACAAATTAAGATACGGGATGACCAGACCTGAACCTAACCCAAGAAAAAACTGGGCAAGAACAAATTGTCCAATAACCCGGCGATCAGAAGCAGCAGCAGGCGTCTCCAAGGCAGGGATATCGGATGTACTGTGCGGTGTATGTACTTGTTCTGTTTGAGGTGAAGATTCGGCAGGAGCTGGTGCTTCTAAGGTTGCCGTAGTTTTTGTGATGAACAATAGAGGAATAAAAGCAGTCAATGTTGCCATTCCTCCAAGGAACAGAGCAACCCGCAGACTGGATAGCGGTGTGATTCCCCACGTCTGCAGCCCATCTGCGAGTACGCCACCCCCGAAGCTGCCCAGGACTTGAGCTGCCAGTACAAGAGCTGAGTAATAGCTGAATATTTTTAAGCGCTGGGATTTACTAATGCTTTCCGCTAAAAAAGGCACAGCCAGCACCTGAATAAAGGCGGCGAATACACCTGAGATTACGGCAAATACCAACATGCTTCCGCTGGTATCTGTAAAGGTACGGGCGAGAAAGGCCAGGCCGCTGAATAATGCGCCGATGACCAGCATATTTTTGCGGCTCGTCCGATCCCCCAAAAATCCGACCGGAATGAACAGCAACGCCGTCGCCAGCGCCTGCATGCTGACCACCCGGCCGTTCATATCATCATCAAAGCCAAGCCCTTGGATATACAGGTTATACAGTACAGAAAACATTCCCGTGCCCATCTGGTACAACAGATTGGCCATAAAAAACAATCGGATATTACGCGGCCACTTTCGGGGCTCTTCTAACATTTTGCTAATCCATGGCACGATGAGTTCCTCCTGTGACGTGTTGCAAATAAGTTAATACTGTTGATATGTATTCTAGCAGGAACTGTACATTTCATAAATATTCCTGATCTCCGATTGTTTTGGGTAATAATAAAGCATGGACTTTACATTGAATTTTCATTATAGTAATTCGGTATGAATAAATTTGAAAGGTAAGCAGGGGGGATGGCTTTGGCTTTTGGAGCACGGGTGTTAAAAACGGGAATCGCAGTGACGCTCGCCCTTTTTCTGAGCACGCTTTTGAACACCCATTCGCCTGTGGGGGCAGCGATAGCCGCTATTTTTGCCATGCAACCGTCGATATATAGGTCGTGGCGTTATTTTCTGGATCAACTCCAAACAAGCACACTCGGTGCAATCATGGCGTTGCTGGGCGGAATGGTATTTTCGAATGAGCCGATTGCAGTTGGACTGGTGTGTGTATTGGTACTTATGATATGTCTGAAAATAAATATGGCTGATACGGTTGGATTGACACTCGTGACCGTTGTTTCTGTAATGGAAGCCTCAGGGGACTGGAAATTTGCGGTGACCCGCTTTGCGCTCACTTTGATTGGGATTGTGTCTGCTTTTGTCATCAATGTTAGTGTTTTTCCCCCGAAACCGAAAAGGCAGTTTATTAATCAGATTCAAAATGTATTTAACAGCATGTCCTTGCTGCTGCGTACTGCCATTTCCGATGAGATTAAGGAGTCTGTCTTTAAAGAGGAAAAAGGAAATCTGGAGGGAGCCATTAAATCGCTGTCGGACAAATATCATTTGTTCGAGGAAGAGCAGAAGAAGCTCAAGCGCTCCAAGTTTAGTCAAACGAGACAAATGGTAGTATACAAACAAATGCTCGGAAGTTTACACAAAGGATATGAGGTACTGGATGCAGTGGAAAGACACTACTTCCAGTCTTTACGGCCAAAAGGAACGGATGCTTTTTTTGACAGTCATCTGGAGCTGCTGATTCGTTTTCACGAGCATGCTCTACTGAAATTCGAAGATAAGCTAAAGCCGAATGAGGACGAAAGTGAATTGTTTCAGCAAGCCAACGGCGAATTTATGAAGCATGCGATTACACGTTTTGACCATTGTCAGGAAGGAATGCTGCGGCTGTCCATTGTGGCTGCGGCGATGTACGACTATGGTCATCAGCTGGAGAGGTTGAGCAGACTGGCCGATCATATTCATCCTGTAGAAGAGAGCAGATAGGCGAATTTCCTAAAGAAAAGCGACCGCATTCATCAATCAGATGGACGGTCGCTTTTTTATGTAATGAATTCAAGTATGTAAGAACAGGTTAATAGATGGTTGCCAGAACGCACAAAAAAAGCCCGCTGGTTGCGAACAGGGACTGAACTTGCTACAATAGAGAATGCTCTGTTTTATGGTGAAACCATAAGCGTAAGTTGTGAACTACACTTCTTGTTACATTATAGCATGCTTCAAAGGATTAGTCAATTTTCCCGGATCAGGGGGATGCCGCGAGTATGCCCGGGTCCATAATAGAGCATAGTTTGTACGCAAGGGAGCCCTGCATGGAGCAGGAGGAAACGGAACAGGAGCGATGCCAGTGACTACTGAACAGCAATGGAATGAAGAACAACGAAGAGTAGAAGATGTGACCGCAGTGATTAGCGGGCGTATTCGGAAGCTAGAGACAGAGGTTGGTTCTGTGCGCGGAGATGTCGTCGATATGCGTAAAGACTTCTGGGATGAGGTAACGATCAATTTCAGTGAGGCGGATGATGTGGGCGAGACGTCCACCAGTTTGCGTCAGCAGTCTGAGATTTTGTCTGAGCGGGAACGAAGACACAAGCATTCCACAGAGGCGTTAGGTCGTTTGAAAAAGTTGCTTGATTCACCGTATTTTGCACGAATTGATTTTGCTGAGGAAGGACAGACTGCGGAACGTGTTTATCTGGGGATTGCCTCCCTACTGGATAATCAAGATGAGGAATTTCTGATCTACGATTGGCGCGCGCCTATTTCCAATCTTTATTACGATAACATGCCGGGGCCTGCCTCATATAAGACCCCGGCCGGGGAGATGGAAGGGGAACTCACGCTTAAGCGCCAATTCTCGATCCGTGATGGACAGATCCGTTTTATGTTCGATACAGGGGTGACGATTGGAGACGAACTTCTTCAAGCAGTATTGAGCCGCAGCTCGGATGCTCAAATGAAAAGTATTGTCGCTACCATCCAAAGGGAGCAGAATCGCATCATCCGTGATGATCGAAGCCGGATGCTCATTGTTCAGGGGGCGGCAGGAAGTGGCAAAACCTCTGCTGCGCTTCAGAGAGTAGCGTATTTGCTGTATAAGTACCGGGATCGCTTACGAGCGGATCAGGTCGTGCTATTTTCGCCTAACCCGATGTTTAACAGTTATGTATCGACAGTATTGCCTGAATTAGGTGAGGAAAATATGCTTCAGGCCACGTTTCAGGAATATTTGGAGCGGCGTTTGGGCCGGGAGTTTCAGTTAGAAGATCCATTTGAACAGCTGGAATATGTGCTTTCAGCATCGTTACAGCCTGGGTATGAAGCTAGGATGGAGGGTATCCGCTTTAAGTCGTCCAAGACGTTCTTACATGTGATTACAAGCTACAAGACGTATTTGGAACAGGAGGGAATGCGTTTTAAACCCATCCGTTTTCAGGGACGTGAGGTGGTTTCAGTAGAGCAAATGGCACGCAAGTTTTATGAATTCGACTCTACGGTGCGGCTGGCGAATCGATTGGAACTGCTACGGGATTGGATGCTCAAAGAGCTGGCCCGCTTTGGTAAGGAAGAATGCTCCGCCCCATGGGTGGATCAACAGATGGATCTGATGGAGCCGGAGGATTATCAGCGTGCCTATAACCGTATGCGCCGTAAATCCAAGAATAAGGGCGATACCTTCGACGATTTTACGCGTGAAAGAGAAATATTGGCGCGTATGGTGGTCAGTGGCCGCTTAAAGCCCCTGCGCAAATGGATTAAGGCGCTTCGCTTCGTAGATACGACCCGACTCTACAGCGAGCTGTTTATGAATGAGGCATTGTTGAGCCAACTGGCGAATCATGCAGAGCTGCCCGTCAGCTGGGGTGAAATTAGTCGACAAACTCTGGAACGAATTCGGGCTGGGGAGTTAGCGTATGAGGATGTGACACCCTTTTTATATTTGCGTGAGCTGATGCTGGGCTTTCGTTCCAATAGCAACATCCGTCACGTGTTTATTGATGAGGCACAGGACTATTCCCCATTCCAGCTGGCGTTCTTCAAGCGTTTATTTCCACAGGCTAAAATGACGGCACTGGGTGATTTTAATCAGGCGATCTATGCCCATGCCTCGGTGCTTCAGGATGCAGAACCATTGTATGACTTGTATGGTGCAGATCAGACCGAGATGATTTCCCTGACACGCAGCTATCGCTCAACACAGGAGATTGTGGAATTTACCCGGGGGATGGTCGCTGGGGGAGAGCACATTGTACCGTTTAACCGTAAAGGTGAGAAGCCTCTTGTTACTGAGGTGCGTTCGTTTGAAAAGTTGCATCAATTGATAGTTGGGAATGTCACAGAATTGTTGGCAGAAGGCTATGAATCCATCGCGGTGATCTGTAAAAATGCCGACGAAAGCGCGGCAGCCTACGAAGCGCTGGAAGGACAGCTGTCAGTGAAGCCAAAACTAATTAAGAAAACAACTCCTGCTTTTGAAAAGGGGATTCATATCATTCCGGCCTACCTGGCAAAAGGCGTGGAATTCGATGCGGTTCTGATTTATGACGGATCAGCGAAACAATACCAGCGTGAGAGTGAGCGTAAGCTGTTCTACACCGCCTGTACGCGAGCGATGCATCTGCTGCATATTTATAGCATAGGGGAGATTACGCCATTCGTGAGTTTACGGGATTCGGATACGTATACCCTTAAAATGGAAGAAAGTGATCGTGTTCTATAGAGAGGACATTGGCAATCAGCCGGGGACCAATGCCTTAGGAACCCATGCGATACTTGAATAGATGTAGAGCTGGCTGGCATTATGGAGCGTATTCCAGTAACATAAGCAAATAAGCAAAACAGGTAAGAAGCATAAACGGAGGTTACAAACGTAATGGACATGAAGAGTGTATTTCAACGCCCGCCGCTAGCGGACTGTGTACCCGAGTTGGTAGCTACAGCTAGAGGAGAGCGCAAGGCATCGCTGGTGATCCGCGGAGGAACACTGGTCAATGTGGTATCGGGCGAGTTGCTGCCGGGCATGTCTATTGCTGTGCAAGGTGCTCGTATCGCTTACGTCGGTAGGGACGTCAGTCATACGATTGGAGAAGACACCATAATCATTGAAGCGGAAGGCTGCTATATGGCACCGGGGTTACTGGACGGACATTGTCACATCGAAAGCACGCAGCTGACCGTAACGGAGTTCGCTAAGGCTGTACTGCCACTGGGAGTGACGGGTGGTTTTTTTGACCCGCATGAAATTTCCAATGTACTGGGTCTAAAAGGGCTTCGTCTGATGCTGGACGAAGCACGTACGACACCGCTGGCTGCTTACATGCAGGTGGCTTCTTGCGTCCCGTCCACAGGTCCGGAGCTGGAAACGACGGGTGCCTCCTTCGGCCCGGCGGAAGTCGCAGAGGCGTTAAGCTGGGGCCCGGATATGATCGGGCTGGGCGAAGTCATGAATTTCCCTGGTGTCGTCTATGGAGACGATGTGATGATCGGGGAAATTCAGGCCACGCTGCGCGCGGGCAAGGTGGCGGATGGCCATTTTACATGGGCCTCCGATGATTGGCGGCTGCCGGTCTATGCAGCCGCGGGAATTACGGGCGACCACGAGTGTGTCACACCCGAGGATGTAGCCGAGCGTATCCGGCTCGGCATGTATGCCAAGATGCGGCAAGGCTCCGCATGGCATGATGTGGCCGAGACGATCCGAGCCAGCACGGAAATGGGTCTCGACACGCGCCGCATGATGCTGGTAACGGATGACCGCAGCGCAGAATCCTTGCTCCATGAAGGGCAGATGGACTTCGTCGTGCGTCATGCGATTGCACAGGGCGTCAAGCCCGTAACCGCGTTTCAGATGGCCACGCTGAATACGGCAGAGCGCTTCGGCGTGGCACGGGACATCGGATCGATCATTCCGGGTGCGATTGCCGACATTATTTTGCTTGATGGCCGATTGGCCGAAGTGAATGTGACGGCTACCATCGCAGCGGGCCAGCTGGTGGCCGAGCACGGTCAAATGGTCGCCGATTGGGAAGGCTTCGTTTATCCTGCTGAAGTGATGGACACGGTCCATCTGGGACGAGAACTGAGTGCTGCAGATTTTCGCATTGCGGCTCCAGTACAGGAGGGGAATGTACCTGTACGGGTGATTCGTGTTACGGAAAACCACGTGGACACGAAGGAAGTGCGAATGATCGTTCCGATCCGTAATGGAGAAATCACGGCAGATCCTGCACAGGATTTGTGCAAAATAGCCGTTTTCGAGCGCCATCATGCCAGTGGCAGTCACGCGGTTGCACTTGTGACAGGTGTCGGCTTCACCGAGCCGGCTGCGATTGCCATGACCGTCGCGCATGATAGCCACAACCTGCTCGTCATTGGTAATGATGACGAGCTCATGACCCAGGCGGCGAAGCAGGCTGTTGCCCTGCGTGGCGGCGTGGTGGTCGTATCCGCCTCGGGTGAGACGCGCTTCCCGCTACCTATCGCCGGGCTGATGTCCCCAGCTCCGTTTGCAGAGGTAGCTGCGCAGTCCGAAAGTATCAGTCGGGCGCTTCAGCAGTCCGGCTGCATGCTGAACAACGCGCTGATGACACTGTCACTGCTCGCACTGGTCGTTATCCCTGAAATCCGTCTGTCGGATCAGGGGCTTGTCGTGATCGGAGCGGATGGCATCCGCAAGGTATCTCTTTTTGTGGAAGAGGATGCTGCGGAAGTCTGATAGAACACGACGCTGGGGGTTGTCCTGCAGGTCTGCCCAGACCTGAGGGATAACCCCTGTTTTTCATACACGAGTCAAAAAAATATCTTCGATTCCTTTATAAAAGTCAAGGAGCGGTGAGCAGATGCATCCCTATTATCGTTCATTAGAAAAAATGGCTCATCATGCCTCGATTATAGAGCAGGATTGGAACAGATTTGTAGAGCAAACCTGTGTGAAGCATATTCAGCAGGGAACGGTTCTCATTGAAACGGATGAGCCTGTGAAACATGCCTATTTTTGTTCAGAGGGATTATTTCGTTTATTTTATACATTAGCAGATGGCAGAGAATATAATGTTGGTTTTTCGCCAGAAGATGATTACGTAACCTCTTATGGGGCTATGATCCAAGGAGGACTATCCACTTTTTCGATTGAGGCCATGGAAGATTCGGTTGTCATTGAAATTCCATATCACGTATTGAAGGAGCTTATGGATACAAGCCATATGTGGGAAAGATTCGTCCGTAAAAGTGTAGAAAGACTTTATATTCGAAAAGAGGAACGGGAGCGCGAATTATTGTATCTTTCCGCTAAGGAGCGTTATCATGCTTTTCTTCTCAAATACCCCGGATTGGACAAACGAGTTGCCCAATATCATATAGCTTCGTACATAGGCGTCTCCCCTGTATCACTTAGTCGTTTGCTGCGTAGTGATCCGCATTAACCTATGTTAATGCGACGTTGTAGACAATCAGCGTACAATAACGATACATCATTCAAGCTTCACCAAAAAAGGAGATAAGGCATATGCGTTATATGATGATTGTATTATTGGAGTTCTACCCTTCCTGGTTGGCTCTACCTCGGGAGGAACGTCGAAAACATGCGGGGGCCTTGCAGGCTACCATTCAAAAATATAGCGAACATGTTCAGGTTCGTTTTTTTGATGCAGAAGCACTGCCTGGAAAGGACTACACCGATTTCGTCGTATGCGAAACGGAGGACATGAAGCAATATCACTATATGTGGGAAGAAATTCGCGATTCGGAGCCGTATACCAAAGGATACATGAAGATTAAAGATGTAGTGATGGGTATGGAAAATGCATTTCAGTCCTATGAGTCAGAAATGCTACAGATGGAAAAATAACCGTCATTCCGCTTTCTATGTAAAATGAAGAGTTCATCTTATATACGGTTAAAAAAGGCGAATTCCTGTGCTGCTTATGTTCAGCTGGGAATTCGCCTTTTATCTTTTGGAGACGAAAAAGTGTAATAAGAAAAAATCACATTATACAACTGTGTTACTTATAATCTTCAGAAAACCGTTCTTTCCAGCGGTATCCATTAACTGATTAATGGATTTTCTTGCGGTATCGTTAAACAAATACCACTCATCTTTCGATACGTCATGAATCAAAATCTCTGGATATTCTGTTGAAAGTTCAGATGGAACAGGACTAATTAAAGAATAAATATCAAAACGAGCTAAGCTTTTCCCTTTTTGGCCTAAAAAATCATATTGTGCTTTTATAATAAGATCCAGGTGTGTCAATAGTGAAGCTCCAAGAGTAGTTTGCAGGTGCTTCGACCTTTTTACCTATGTTTTTTGCGAAAATATTATAAATGGTTTCATTATATGCATTGCCATTAACTTGCTGAACTACGCCGCCCATAAACATATGGTATTCCTGTTGAAGTGCTTTTACTTGTACACCGTTTATGAACAATGGTTTAGTATCAACAGTCACTGCAAAGTTGCTGTAATTAACATTGCAGCCAAACGCCTCTGCAATAAAACGAAGTGGAACATATATGCGATTATTTTTCGTATATAGTTTTACATCAAGAGCATCTTTTTACCATTTTTCTCCGCTATGCTTCTGTTTACTGCTAATTTTACTTTCATCTCGCTTTTAGCGAGAATAACCTCGGAATCGGACCATTCGACACTAGCCCCCAAACTTTCGCTTATAACACGTAGAGGTACCATAGTGCGTTTATTCTTCATTTCGGGCTTTACATCGGATGTAATAGTCACACCGTCAACTTTGATCTGATTTTGTGCTGCATAAGTAGTGGACGATGAAATAAATAAAAAAATTGCAAGAAAAGCCGCAAAGAATGCTTTTTTCATAAATGATTGCTCCTTTTTCGGTTAAATTTGTTGCGCAGTAACTTTCCCCCATATTAAGACGCAACTGGATAAAAAAACGTTGCGCTGTCCTGTCCGTTAACTTAACGTAACAACCAGTTTGTACTATTTAATTACCTTCCGATATTTACCAACTAAAAATTGCTAATCTTCCTGGAGAATTATGTCGATAACATTGAATATTATTCATAAAATTTATCAAAGTAAATCCTTAGGGGGAAAGTTAATGAGAAAACAGCTAAAAGTTGCGATTTCTCTAGTATGTTTAATGATGTTTATAGGTTGTTCAGCTTCACCAGTATCACAGCAGACGACCAAGATTACACTTTTGAATTCCAAATCTGAAATAAAAACCCAATTAGAAGAAGTAGCAAAACAATACAATCAAGAGCACCCTGAAGTATCTTTGGAGATTATAACCGCTCCAGAGGGAACGTCAGCATATCAAAAACTGATGTCGATGTACGGCTCAGGAAGTCCAGCAACTATGTCGATGCTTGACCCGGGCGACACGCAGACATTCCTGGATAAAGCCGTTGATTTAAGTAAAGAGAAGTGGGTAGCCGATACGATAGAAAATGGACTTGATGCAGTTAAGAAAAACGATGCTGTGCTGGGATTCCCATTTGCAGTAGAAGGCTACGGATTAATCTATAACAAGAAAGTATTGGACAAGGCAACTGGGGGTTCTTTTGATCCTTCTTCGGTGAAAAGTAGAAGCAACCTGAACTCATTAATGGCTAAGATTCAGAAGACGGGAGTAGCACCGGTCATGCTTTCACCAATGGACTGGTCTCTCGGCTCTCATCTTTTAGCTCTGTCTTATTCTGTTCAACCTGTGGGTTTTCCAGAGTTTGTTAAAGGTATGCAGGATAACTCCATAGACATGTCCCAAAATAATGTAATGTCTGGATGGGTACAAACTTTAGATCTGCTCAAGAATAACAGCATCAATAAGAATTCACCTTTGGACAGCACGTATGACGATGGAGTCAAAGCATTAGGAGAGGGAAAAGTGGGGCTTTGGTTTATGGGCAACTGGGCTTGGGCTGGGATTAAGAGCAATGATACAGCAAATGAGGAATACGGTTTTTTGCCCCTTCCGTTAAGCGATAATACGGATGACCCTAACAATGCTAAGATTACAGTCGGTGTAACAAAGTATATTTTCATTGACTCCACAGCTACCACACCTCAGGAGCAAGAGGAAGCAAAGAAATTTCTGAACTGGATGGTATACGACAAGTCCGGACAAGATTTTCTGGTAAACAAGGCTAATATGGTACCTGCGTTCAAAAATATTGATTTAGAGCCTGCCGATCCTTTGGGACGATCAATCAAGTCGTATATCTCGACCGGAAAGACACTGCCGTTTATGGCAACCCTTCCACCTGATCATGGGGGTATCACAGGAGCATCTATCCAAAGCTATATCAGTGGAAAGATAGATAAGACTGAGCTGTTGCGCCAAATACGCATATACTGGAAAGCTCAGCAGTGATGATACGAGACCAGTTACGGGAGGAAGATAAAGATGTTTAAATTAACGTTAAAGAAAAAAATAATTAGTGCAGCGCTCATACTGGTTATCGTACTGTCCCTTTCAAGTGTTATAGGCGTCATTAAGATGTCGGAAATGGGTGAGGCTTCTAACAAGGTAAATAACAGGTCTTTACCCGCGGTTATTCTTCTTCAAGGTATGGATAAGCAGATTACAGAAATTGATAGACTCACCGTTCGATTGATACTTGAAGAGGATGCGGCTGTTCGCAGTACTTATCAAGAAGAACTAACCAAAGCTACAGCTTCAATGGATAAGAGTGTAAATGAATATCAAAGTTTAGCCTCTACGGCAGAGGAAAAAGAACTGTTCACTAACTTTTATGGTCAGTGGGCAATGTATCTTCGCCATCTAAAAGTGGTTTCCGCTGCCATGGAAGAAAACGACAAAGTGATGGCCTACATGATCATTCATGGAAATTCTTCTATTTATAAGGCAGCATTAGAAGATGTAAATAAACTGAAGCTACTTAATGAGCAATACGCAACGGATGCGGCTAATCAATCGAGTCAATCTTACCATTCAGGTAGAATTTTGATGATTTCTCTGACTATCATATGTACGATCCTTGGCATTATCGGTTCTTTTTTACTGGCTCAATCGTTCACTAAGCCCATATTAAAGATAGCGGAACAGATGAAGCTGGTAACCAGGGGGAATCTGCAAGTGGAACCCCTCAGGGTCAGATCAAAAGATGAGGTCGGGGAACTGGCGTCCGATTTTAATGAAATGTGCGATTCACTGCGCAACCTTTTAAAGGAAGTTGTGGATAATTCCTTACTGGTTGCCTCTACGGCTGAACAGTTAACGGCCAGTGCGGAACAGACAAGCATCGCTACCGAGCAGATAGCTATAAGTGCCACTCAAGTCGCAGAGGGATCTCAGACACAGCTTGCAGATATAGCTGAAACGCTGAATTACACGGTGGACGTTTCTAAAAGTGTAGACAACATAACCAATCGCTTTGTTCATGTGGCTAATCTCACAACCCAAGCACAAGAAAAAGCAAACAACGGGAAAACCCAAATGTCTTCGACTGTCTTCCAAATAAGAGATGTGCATACCAAGGTAACTCAATCCGCTGAAGTGGTAAATATTCTAGGAGAAAAGTCTGCGGAGATTAAACAGATCACAGCTATGATCAGTGATATAGCAGCCCGAACCAACTTGCTTTCACTAAATGCGAGTATAGAAGCTGCAAGAGCGGGAGAGCAGGGAAAAGGGTTTGCGGTTGTCGCTTATGAAGTACGCAATCTGTCGGCACAAGCAAGTGAAGCAACAGGCAAGATCTCTTCGCTTGTCAACGAAATTACCTTAAGAACAGATGAAGTTGTGATTTCAATGAATGAAGGTGTTCAATCTCTGAATGAAGGCATGATGCTTGTCGAAGGTGTAGGTAACGTTTTTTCTGAGATTGTAGGTGCCGTTGAAGAAGTGAGCGGTGAGGTGGACACGGCGGCTTTAGAAGCAAGATCCGTAAATGAAGGAACCGTTTCTATGGTGGAATCGATGAAGAAAATTGCTGAAATCTCCGAACGTGCAGCAGATTCTACTCAAACAGTCGCAAGCGTAGTCGAGGAAACTACCGCATCCATGCAGGAAGTGTCTGCAGGTGCTAACATGCTTGCCAAGAGAGCGGAAGAGATGAATCAAACGGTGTCGGTATTCAAGATTTAAAATAAGCTTCAAACCAACTGGAGTTAAGAGCGGCAGCCTTGGACGAGAAAAAAGTCCTAGACTGCCGCTGTTTTGTTAAGCTCAAACCATTAGATTACGAATGAACGGCTTCTGCTTTTTTGGCTGCTCTTTTCAGATCCTGTTTACGACGTTCCTCCAGATACCGCTCCCCATTCTTCTTGTCTGCTGTCAGTGTAAAGCAGGATATGATGGTGAACAGGCCTGCAATGAAACCCAGAATTACATAAGTTATCGGGAAATTCAATACTTCATACATATGCCCCACAATGGGCGAGAAAATGGAAACCACCAGGGAGCCCATAAACAAATACAGCAGGTACATGGTGGAGGACAAGCGCTGGTCAAAGTTAACGGTAATGTATTTGAAGATGGCAACCAGAATAAGCGGTTTCTCCAGGGAGTGAATCATCTTCATTGCAGCTACCCATATGGAACCGAATGGCAACGAAGAGCCGATAATACGCAGAGACATAATCGACCCGGCAATAATTAATGCCCATTTGGCGGTCGTTTTGTTCACAAACCAAGGGGTAACGAAAAGGAACACAAATTCCAGAAAAACCTGCACAGCGCTTAAATCACCGAGGAATTGATTTCCTTCCGCTTTGGAACTGAACTGCGATACGAAGTATGTGGCAAACTGCTGGTCATATACCTCATAGATTTGGGTCACGCCAACCATGAATAGCATAAGAAACCAGAACTTTTTGGTACGCACGAGATGCAGCACATCGATTAGCTTCAACGATTCTGTTTTCTGCTGCTCCTGTCCGGAAATTTCGACTTTGGTCAGAAAGATGCAGATCATGGCAACAACGGCAGATACCGAGGCAATCCAGAAGGTCAGGTTTACATTGATATTGATGACCCGTCCTGCAACAAAAGTAGCCGCCGCCCACCCAAGTGAACCCCACATACGAACCCGTCCGTATTCAAAGCCGTATTTACGCGAAACTTTGTCCATATACGAATCGACGACACCGTTACCTGCATTAAATACCAGGCCGATAAATAGCGCACCAACAATGGCACCAATGACGAACTGCGTTTGTAGTAATGGACCGTACACATAAATAAAAAAGGGTCCGACGAGCAAAAGAATCGTAAAGAGTATGTACAGCAGATGTTTTCTCAGACCCAGCTTATCGGATAAGTAACCGAACAGGGGCTGCATGATCAAGGCCACGATTGAGTTAGCCGCATATAGAAATCCCGTGTAGGTTTCTGAAATTCCCAAGCTTTGTCCCAGCCAAATGACAAAAAAAGACATGGCAGCAGACCATGTAAACAGATAAGCGAAGTTAAAAATACTCAGAGACCAATAGTTGCGTTTTGCCAAATTCATCATGTTTAAGCACCCCTTCAAATTGTAGCCGCTCAATGTGTTGCCAACGTCAATATGTATTGTCTTGTACTATTAATTGTAAGGATTATTCACTCGCTTCCATAGGGCATTTTCCCAAGATTTCCTGTGCTTATTTCAATCAGTTGAGAATTCGGATAAAACAGCAGATCCTGATATGGATTAAATGGGGGCTCAAACTATTTTAAATATGTTGAAGAAGAATAGTACTATATCTACATCTTGTAAGAAATAAGTCCTAAGTGTAAAATTCTCTTATAGTTCATTAAGCTCACTAAGTTCATTCTGCAAGTACAAAGTTACTTGAAATACTGATCGTATATAGAGTATTGTGTAACGATGAGTTAAGACGAAACCCACTCATCCTAAAGGCGTGGGTTATCACTATGCTCTATTAACATATATTATACAAATTAAAAAGAAAACGAATAAAAACAAAATGTTGTGAGTTCGTAGTTGGAGGATTTATTATGTCGAAAAGTGTTTCTTCGTCCTTTATTATCATTATAGGCTCAATGCTATTTGCCTTATTTTTTGGTGCAGGGAATCTAATCTTTCCACCTATGCTTGGGCAAATGGCTGGAAAGAATGTATGGGTAGCCAATGCGGGTTTCTTGGTTACCGGAGTTGGCTTACCATTACTAGCCGTCACAGCCTTTGTTTTTTCAGGCAAAAGCAATTTGCAAACTTTAGCGAGTCGTGTACATCCTGTATTCGGTCTAGTCTTTACAACAATTCTTTATCTGGCCATCGGGCCTTTATATGCAATTCCTAGAACCGGTAGTGTGTCATTTGAAATTGGAGTAAAACCTTTTTTTTCTAACAATGCAGATCATCCTGTCGCACTTGTTGTATTTACTATCCTTTTTTTTGGAGTTGCATGCTTGTTATCACTTAATCCTACAAAAATTATTGATGTTATCGGAAAGTTCTTAACACCCATTAAATTGACATTCATTGGATTACTTGTGATTGTAGCTATTATTCACCCAATAGGAAAATTCCAAGAACCTGCGGAAGGTTATACATCGAATGTCTTTTTCAAAGGCTTTCAAGAGGGTTATTTAACATTGGACGCTCTTGTAGCCTTTATTTTTGGAATTATCATTGTGAATGCAATTAAGGATAGAGGAGTCACTACAAAAAAAGAGTTGATGATCATTTGTGCCAAAGCGATAGCAATTGCGGTTATACTCTTAGCTTTTATCTATACGTCTCTTTCATACATGGGAGCTTCTAGCGTTGAAAAATTGGGTGTTTTGGGAAATGGCGCTGAGGTGCTAGCTAAGGTTTCCTCCTATTATTTTGGATCTTATGGTTCTATTCTATTAGGCTTAATGATTACAGTAGCGTGTTTAACGACAAGTGTGGGGCTTATTACTTCCTGCTCTTCTTTTTTTCATGGATTATTTCCGAAAGTCTCATACAAAAGAGTTGCTCTCATGTTATCTATATTTAGTGCTCTTGTAGCCAACATAGGTTTAACACAGCTTATTAAGGTTTCAACGCCAGTATTAATGGCAATATATCCTATTGCTATTTCTCTTATATTTTTAACTTTTTTACATCCCGTATTTAAAGGAAAGTCAGAAGTATATCAAGGCAGTTTGATATTAACCTTTATCGTTAGTTTATTTGATGGCTTGAATGCTGCTGGAATAAAAATTAATGTAATTAATGACTTTTTCAATCATCTTCTTCCATTATATAATGTAGGGTTAGGGTGGTTAATTCCCTCTGTTTTAGGAGGTGTAGCTGGCTACATATTTACTAAGTTAAGAGGAAGAAAAATAATTTTAGTACTTATGAAGCCCAAAAAAAATAAATGATTTATCCTATGGCATATTAGTCTGTTATATAAGGGACAGCAAGCGCCTGATCTGCTTCGTGCTGCTTACGGTACTGCGAAGGGGTCAGGCCGTTCCATTTTTTAAAGGTCGCAATAAAATAGCTTAAATTGTCAAAACCAACATCCAGCGCAATATCAACCACTTTGCGATCACTTTGCTCCAGCAACCTGCAAGCCTTCTGAATCCGATTATAGTTGATATATTCTACCGGGCTTTTCTGAACCATCTGCTTAAAAAAACGGCAAAAATGCCCCTCACTCATTCCAATCTCATCTGCGATCTCCCGTAAACGTATAGGTTCATGAGCATGACTGTTGATATACGCCAGCGCTTTTTTGATCCGTTCAACTTTGTTGCGTTGACCCGCCATAATCACATCCTCTCCGTTAGCAGGGGTCATGTGTGGAAACAGGCAGGCAATCATGCTATAGAGCTGCGCCTTGGTCGCCAATTCATGGGCAGGCGCATTCTGCTCATGGCTGGTGATAATGTGTCGCAACGCAACCAGCACCTCTTGCTCCCAGGGCTGCACGCCTCGAATGTGAGGGGGAGGGACAAGCTTTTTACTGATAAATGGGTCAATAAACTGCGTCTGCACCGTATCCTGCGTGCGGCTGTGCAGCATGTCTGGATGAAACACCACCGCAGAAAATATGCAGCGAGGGCTTTTTTGTAAATAACCGGCGTGAAGCTCGCCGCTGTTGACAAAAAGGGCTTCACCTTCGTTAACCTCCGTATAGAACATATCCGTCTGAAAAATGGCGCTTCCCTGCTCCACTACGATAAACTCCATCTCTTCATGCCAATGAGACTCCAGTATACTATTTCCGTTCAACTGCTCTACGCTCGGATATACGCTGACTGGGTACATGGGATTGCCGTGAATGCGGTTTTCCCGCAACATTTCCCTTTGCATTTCAACGACTCCTCTTCTGCAAACTGATTTATATAGAAAACATCAAAATATTGATACAATACGTCAAAATAAACGAAGTAAACCCTTACATAAATCAATATTATTATAGTAAGGATTTCGAAAAAATCCAACAAGCGATTTGGGATCAAGAAAATAGAGATTGAAGCGGAGGAAGTAACAGATGAAATTTACTGATGGCTATTGGATGGTTCGCAAGGGCTATGAAATACAAAATCCTGCTGATATCCGTGATATTGTGACGGACGATGCTTCCATGACGGTATATGCAGCGACCCACCGGATCGAGCACAAAGGAGATACACTGAACGGAGCGTTGCTGAAAGCGACCTACAGCTCGCCTATGCCGAATGTCATTCAGGTGCGTCTGAACCACCATAAGGGACGGGTGCATCAGGGGCCGAATTTTGAGATTCACACCTTGCCAACAGAGGTAGATATAACAGTGGATGAGGACGCAGCGGTACTGAAAAGCGGCGATCTGAGTGTGCGAGTCGGTCGTGGGAAGAGCTGGGATGTAGGCTTTTATGTCGAGGATCGTAAAGTCACAGGCAGCGGACATCGGGGACCAGGCTATATTACAGACCCGCAGGATCAGCCTTTTTTCCGAGAACAGCTGGAGCTGGGCATCGGTGAGTACGTATATGGACTCGGAGAGCGTTTCACCCCGTTCGTAAAAAATGGCCAAGTGGTCGATATCTGGAATGAAGATGGCGGGACTAGCAGTGAGCAGGCCTATAAAAACATTCCATTTTATCTATCGAATAAAGGGTATGGTGTGTTCGTCAACCATCCGGAAAAGGTATCCTATGAGATTGCATCGGAAAATGTATCAAAGGTTCAGTTTAGCGTCTCCGGCGAATCGTTAGAGTATTTTATTATTGGTGGAGCTAACCCTAAAGAGGTACTGGACAATTACACCAAGCTGACGGGTAAGCCTGCATTACCACCAGCCTGGACCTTTGGTTTGTGGCTGACCACTTCGTTCACAACAGATTATGATGAAGCGACCGTGAACCATTTTGTGGACGGGATGGCTGAGCGGGATCTACCACTCTCGGTATTCCATTTTGACTGCTTCTGGATGAAGGAATACCAATGGTGTGATTTCCAGTGGGATCAAGATATGTTCCCAGATCCAGAAGGCATGCTGCGGAGATTGAAGGCTAAGGGCCTCAAAATCTGCGCATGGATCAACCCGTATATTGCAGAAAAGTCCATTTTGTTCGATGAAGGCATGGAGAATGGCTACCTGGTCAAAACAGCTGATGGCAGCGTTTGGCAATGGGACCTGTGGCAGGCAGGAATGGGGCTGGTTGACTTCACAAATCCGGCTGCTGTCGCATGGTATCAGGATAAGCTGAAGGTGCTGATCGATCAGGGCGTGGACTGTTTCAAAACCGACTTTGGTGAGCGTATTCCAACACATGTAGTTTATCATGATGGCTCTGACCCAATGAAAATGCATAATTATTATACGCATTTGTATAACAAGGCAGTGTTTGAAGTGCTGGAGGAAAAGCTGGGTAAAAATGAAGCAGCGTTATTTGCACGTTCTGCTACGGCTGGGGGGCAACAGTTCCCGGTTCACTGGGGCGGAGACTGCTCGTCGACGTATGAGTCGATGGCAGAATCATTGCGGGGCGGATTATCACTTGGCTTGAGTGGGTTTGGCTTTTGGAGCCATGATATTAGCGGCTTTGAACTAACGGCTGCGCCGGACTTATACAAACGGTGGGTGCAGTTTGGACTTTTATCCTCCCATAGCCGACTACACGGAAACGTGTCGTACCGTGTTCCTTGGCTGTTTGACGAAGAGTCAGTCGACGTGGTACGCAGCTTTACCAAACTCAAATGCTCGCTGATGCCACACCTGTATGCTTCTGCTGTGGAATCCTCGGTGAAGGGACTGCCGATGATGCGGGCTATGGTGTTGGAATTCCCGCAGGACCCAACCTGTGCAACGCTCGATCGACAATACATGCTAGGAGATTCCATTTTGGTAGCTCCGATCTTTAATAAAGAAGGCAGTGTACAGTATTATGTACCAGAGGGTCAGTGGACGAATTTACTTACGAATGAGAGAGTGTCAGGTGGTCGTTGGGTTAACGAGCATCATGATTTTGCAACTTTGCCTGTGCTCGTGAAGCCGAACACACTGTTGGCAATCGGTCATGAGGACAGTCGTCCGGATTATGATTATGCTGATCAAGTGGCGCTTCATTTGTTTGAGCTTGGAGAGGGGCAACAAGCTCGAACGGTAATCGTGAATACGTCAGGTGAAGAAGAGCTAACGGTTACTGCCAGCCGCAAGGATTCTGTTATTACGGTGAAGGCTGAAGGTGCTGTTAAACCATGGTCGATAGTCCTGCGCGGTATCCATGAGGCTGTTCAAGTGGAGGAAGGCAGCAGCCAGTCGGGAGAACAGGGTGTAATCATTACACCAGCTTCCAGCGGACAGCAAGAGCTTACGATTCACTTGGGCTAGGTAAGGCTCTAGATAGTGGATGAAGTATGTCATAATGTAGCGATTATATGCAAAAAAAGGGCTTGCCTGATCCAACAGGCAAGCCCTTTTTGATGCAGATTTTTGTTAGAGACCAGTTGCAACTTTTAGCTTCTGTATCTATTCCTACCATTCTGCTGGAGTAGCAGCGGTACAATATACTGCCGGAAAATATCCACAGGAGCCCGTTTCTTTTTGAATTTATCAGCGGTAACGACAACAACCATGTCATACGACGGGACGACAACAATGTATTGCCCACCGAAGCCGAGAGCGTAAAAATATTCTCTTTCATTTCCTGTCTCTGTTTCATCTGAAAAGGAAGAAGTCCACCAGTGCCAGCCGTAAAATGCTTTTTGTGGTTTGGCAGCAGGAAGAAACGGACGGGTTGAATATCGGACTGTCTCTGTTTGGATGATCTGCCGTCCTTCCCAGCCTCCTTCGTTCAGATAAAGCCGCCCGAATTTGAGCATGTCCATCGGCCTGAGATGCAGTCCGAATCCACCCGTATGCGTGCCCTGAGGATCGGTCTCCCAATGGTAGCTTTCGATACCGAGCGGTTGGAATAATTGCTGCTCGGCAAATTCAGCAACTGTTTGTCCAGAAACATTACGTAGTATGGTGGCCAAAAGTTGAGAACAGCCAGAACTGTATTCCATTCGCGTCCCTGGCACATCCGATAATGGCTGTGAAAGCACAAATTGCACCCAGTCTGACGTTTTGCTCATGGTAGGAAAAGAATTTTGCCCGCCAAATTCCGTCCAGTTAAAGCCTGCAGACATCGTCAGCAGATGTTCAATCGTAATATCACGCTTTCGAGAATCACTATCTGTGGCCAACTGGGGAAAGAATTCGAGGATTGGCGTCTCCGGTTTCGGTCCCCGTTGCTGGTCCATAGCGATACTAACTAATGCAGAAATCACGCTTTTGGTACAGGAATTTATTTTATAGAGTTCGTTAGCAATTTGAGGTTCACGATAATAATTCATGATCATGTTACCCTGCTGCTCAATAAGGCAGCTGCGGGTTTCCAACTCGTTAAGCACGTGAATAAGTGGATTGAGTTCCAGACTTTTCATGCAGATCCTCCTTGAGGCTTATGACATACCAATACATAGTATATCATTTTAATAGACTGGAATTCGAAGGGTACAAACTGAAAACAGTTCATTTACCTAATTTTGAATTTATTTGTTTTTTGATATTAAAAAAGATATATATGTTCACTGAATAGACACAAATATATTTAAAAATCTATACACTTTTTCTGTTTCATTCAAAAAAACAGTCAAATAAAACGATATATAGTAAGTTGGACATTTTATTCAGAAATAACTGGGGGACCGATTCATGAATTTAACCATTAAGGCCAAAATGATTCTTAGCGCGATACTGATCCCGAGTGTGATTGCAGCCATGCTGCTGACCAATTACATTTTAAGCGTACATAGTGAGAATGAGTACAAGGATATTATGAATCGTGAAGAGGCTATTGCGTATAACTCGAAGTCTCTTCAATTTTTGTTAAACGGCATATCTAATGATGAGCGGGCATATTTGCTAACTCGTGACGAACAGTACGGGCGAGAGATCGGAAACAAGCAGAGTGAAGTTGCAAAGTTGCTACAGGAGACAGAAGCTCTGCTTAGTGCAGGTAATGAGGATTCTAAGAAAAAGATGACTGATCTCAAGACGGGAATTAATACCTATATGAATCAAGTTCATCGTTTACTGACTACAGCGGGGTATCAGAGTACAAGAGATGATGCTTTCCCGCCATTTTCTGATTTGCTCGATGATTTTGAAAACGAACGGGTGTTGCGCAAGCAACTGGATACCAAGGTAGTAGCCTTTGTCAAAGCTCAAGAAGATATGGTGACGGTGAAAGTACAGCAAGCGCACCAAACGATGACGAATACATCCTTGATTACGAGTGTTGTAGGACTTCTAGTTATCATTTACAGTATTTTTCAATCCATCGTGCTGATTCGTTCCATTCGTCCATTACACCATATGAATGAGCAGCTGTTGGAAATGTCTGAAGGTGGGGGAGATTTGCGTAGCCGACTTGATATTACGTCCAAAGACGAAATCGGTATGATTGCAAGCTCCTACAACAAGCTTATTGAGGGATTCCGCAGTATTATAGTGGATGCGCAGGATACGGCGCGTACATTAACCGTGACCGCAGAGCGGGTTAGCGTAAGTACGGAGGAAATGAATCAGGCCAATCGTCATACTTCCGGTGTAATGGAAGAGCTAGCGGCTGGTATGGAGCATCAGGTCGATGATATTACACAAACTACAGATACCGTGAAAGAGCTAGCCCACGAACTGGAGCATATTGCAGCTACGAGCCAGCAGGTGTACGAGTTATCTGATACAGCCGCTAAAGATGCAGAAGCAGGAGAACAATCTATAGGTCAGGCTATGCGTCAGATGGAAAAGGTAAGCGAAAGTGTAGACAGCTCTGCACGTGCTGTGCGTTCACTTAGTGAACAGGCCGAACAGATTGGCATGATTGGAGCTGTCATTACCGGAATAGCCAAACAGACAGGAATGCTAGCGCTCAACGCGTCGATTGAAGCGGCAAGAGCCGGAGAGCAGGGGAAAGGATTTGCTGTTGTAGCCTCGGAGGTAAGAAGATTGGCCGAGCAGGTATCCGTTTCAGCAGCAGAAATTACACAATTTGTGCAAAATATTCAGGAGCATGTTGGAAATGTCGCTTCCAGTATGCAGACAGGCACGGTTGAAGTGCAGTCTGGCGTAAAGGTCATGCAATCCGCAGAAACCGCATTTCGTCAGATTGGGAGTTCCATTCAACAGGTCAGCGAACAGATTCACAGTGTAAATCGGTCCGTAGAACAAATGTCCGGTGGATCCGAGCGAATGGTGGAAGCAGTAGAACGTATTCGTGAAGTAGCAGAGCAGTCGGCAGGGGGAACCCAGAGTGTCAGTGCGGCGGCTGAAGAGCAACTGGCTTCCATGGAGGAAATTGCGTCTTCCATTCATACACTGGCGGATATGTCGCAACTTCTGAATGCAAGGGTCGGTGGATTTAAAGTGTAGCCGCATAAATTCCCACCAATGTAAACACAATAACATCTGTTGAACGAATCAGAACAGCTGTGTTATTACTTTTGCAAAGGTGGTAACGGGATGCAACAAAATAAAGGGAATCTGCTTGCGTTAGGTTCCATCCCGCTGATGATGACGCTGGGTAATTCCATGCTGATTCCAGTTTTACCGGAAATCGGACGTAAGCTACATGTAAGCTCTTTTCGGATTAGTATGTTGATTACAGTATATGCGGTGGTGGCCATTTTACTGATACCGATTGCGGGCTATCTTTCCGACCGATTTGGCCGTAAGGCGGTGATTGTTCCCTGTCTGATTCTGACTGTGATTGGAGGGGGGATTTCTGCGGTGGGGGCATGGCTGCTTCACGATTTGGCAGCTTACTGGACCATTATTGCAGGCCGTCTACTCCAGGGTGCGGGAGCGGCAGGGGCTTTTCCTATAGTCATTCCGCTTGTGGGCGATCTGTACGAAAATGAGGATGAGGCCAGCAAAAACCTAGGGGTAGTTGAGACCTACAACACATTTGGTAAAGTGCTAAGTCCGATACTCGGTGCTGCGTTGGGAGCTGTTCTATGGTTTTTGCCATTGGCGGTGATTCCGGGCCTCTGTCTGATTTCGCTCATTTTAGTGCTTTGGCTGATTCATGTGCCCAAGCGTAAGAACCAACCGATTATGTTTCGAGAATTTGTGGGAAATGTGAAGCAAGTGCTTGCCGAAAAAGGACGCTGGCTCTATGCTATTTTTGCAATGGGCGGTATTTGTATGTTTGTCATTTTTGGCGTCCTGTTTTACTTATCTGACATACTGGAAAGTCGTTACAACCTCCATGGAGTGTGGAAAGGTTTTGTGTTAGCCATTCCGCTGATTTCCCTCTGTCTGTGCTCTTATGTAGGAGGCAAGATCATCGGCAAGCACAAAAAGCGCATGAAGTGGATCGGTTTCAGTGGTTTGGCCGTATTGACGATCAGCTTTGCCATTCTCGGATTTTTCCAAAATATTTATGCGGTGATCGGATTGTTTACGTTAGGGGGCGGCGGGATTGGGCTGGCACTGCCTTGTTTGGATTCCCTCATTACGAAGGGAATTGAAAAAGAGGAGCGCGGAACCATTACTTCGTTGTATAGCAGCATGCGCTTTGTCGGGGTATCGTTAGGCCCTCCGATTGTTTCATTGCTGCTGGGTCGCAGTGGACATGGTCTGCTTTTTGGCGTGATGGCCGCAGTGGGAGGCATTGCAGCTATGCTGATGCTATTTGCGGTCAGACCCAAGCAGGATGAACCCACAGATGACAAATCCACTGACCCTATGAATGTGGATAAGGGGCTAACAGATGTGTCCCGAGAAAAGCCTCTTTCTCCCAAGCTAAGACGTAAAGCCCCTGTGAAATAAGAAATAACACCCGTTGTCCATGAAATTATGGCAACGGGTGTTTTTGAAAACTGAGCAAGTATAAACTAATATTCATTTGTAAATCATAGTCTTACCCTTCTAGAGGGACATGCGTCTTAGGCTTACGGCTTGCTACGATTTGTATGACATAGATCAGCAAGAACAGTACAATAAACAGCGAGGAGAGACGGTACATCCACGCATAATCACTTGCTTTGGCGATAATACCAAGTATAAGCGCTCCGGCTGCAACCCCAAAATCGAGGGAATTGAGAAACATTCCGTTTGCCATACCCCTCTGTTTAGGAGACACGACCTGAATCATCCAGGTTTGCAGGGTCGGCTGCATAACACCAAACCCGATACCGTAGCAAAGAGCAGACATATACATGAAGACATCACTGTGCGCATAGGAAAGCAGGATCAGACCGCCAATTAAAAACAGGGAGCCGGGGATGAGCAGTGCTTTTGCCCCCTTTTTGTCATAAATACGGCCTGAGAAGGGACGCACGATCAGCACGGATACCGCATTAAACAGGAAAAAGTAGGCAGGATGCGCCAGATTTGCTTCATCCCCGTAAAGCGCCATAAAGCCGAGTAACCCACCATATGTGATAGACATCAGCATGTTCAACAAGGCGGGAATCCACAATTTACGGTTAAATGCCGGTTTTCGCCCTTCTTCCAAAGGAACCATAGGTGGTTCGATGTGCCCCTTAGGTAGTGTACGAATCAGCCAGTAAGCCAACGGGAATATCACAACAATTACAGCTGCTGTCGTATAGGCAAGCAGGTTGAAACTCCCGTATTGCAGCATCGAAATGCCGATGGTTGGCCCAATTGACATTGCTAAACTGGTGGAAAGACCAAAAAAACCCATTCCTTCACCGAGACGTTTGGGCGGGATGACGTCAGAGGCCATCGTTGGAAAGGCCGTACTACTCATACCGAAGCCGATTCCAAACAACATCCGCATGAGCAGGAGCACTGTAATCGTCGGTGAAACGCTGTATCCCAGTGTTCCTGCTAATGCAAACAGCAGTCCGATGAAGATCAGGGTGCTGCGATGTCCTTTTTCCAGCATACGGGCTGAAAAGAGTCGTGCTGCAATCGCACTTAAAGCGAATAAGGTTGTAACGAGACTGACCTGAACGGAACTGGCGTGGAATGCATTTTTCACATAGGAAGGGATAGAAGAAACGATCATTTGTAATTCCAGAAATAAAAATAGATTGGAAACCGTAAGAACGATAAATTCCTTGGTCCAAAGAGGTTGCTTGCCTTGTTGCATATTAATCGTTCTCTCCTTGTTTTTCTGATTCAGTCATGTTGGCGTGAATTTGTAAAAGAGTCCGGCGGAATTGCTTCAGATCGGCCGAGGAAATTCCTTTTACAAAATCGTGATTGGCATCACGTTCGACAGGAAGAGTCTCCTCCACAAGCTGTCGGCCTGCTTCAGTCAAATGAAGCAGATAGGCCCGACGATCCTGTGGGCTACTGACACGCCGTACCCAGCCCTTCTTGTCCAACAAATCAATAATTCGAGTCGTGGTAGGCTGGTCCTTCACGGCCTTAGCTGCAATTTCTTTCTGATTTAAACCCTCAGCCTGATAGATTTGGTACAGAACCGACCATTGCTCTGGGGAAATATCATAAGGTTTGAGGCGCTGCAAGAGCTGCTGACTCATTTTGCGGTGAGTAATCCCGAGCAACATCCCAATGGAACAATCGGGAGGCAAGTTATTCATAGATACTCCTTTCTGTTTCCCGTACATAAATTACTTTGAAATTAATTAGTTGTTATAACAATTATATGAACAACAAGTTATTTTGTCAAAAAAAGTTGTTCAGTGTTTTGGGTTCTGCCATCACTAAAGCCAAAATAAAAAACAGCCCGTAAAATACGGGCTGTTTGGGTTGATATAGTATCGTTTGCCATGACTGGCGAATTAAGCTTTTGGTACAGTTTCCCAGTCCTTCAGGAAGCGTTCGATACCGCTGTCTGTCAGCGGGTGTTTCCACAGAGAAGGGAGCAAGGAACCTGGAATGGTGGCAATATGTGCACCAGACAGAGCAGCATCTTCTACATGCTTAATATTACGGATGGATGCGGCGATGATTTCGGATTTCAGACCATGAATGTCCAAAATTTGTCTCAGCTCACGAATCAGCTTCATACCATCAACAGCAATATCATCCAGACGTCCTACGAATGGACTGATAAAAGTAGCGCCAGCTTTGGCTGCCATCAAACCTTGAGCCGCGGAGAAAATCAGTGTTACATTCGTTTTGATTCCGTTCTTGGTCAGCTCGTTACAAGCGTACAAGCCGTCTTCGGTCATCGGAAGCTTGATAACCACGTTCGGTGCCCACTTGGCGATATCATAAGCTTCTTTGAGCATTTCTTCAGCCTTCAGACCAATAACCTCAGCACTTACGGGACCTTCAACGATACTGCAAATCTCCTGAATGACTTCCTTGAACACTCGACCTTCTTTAGCGATCAGTGAAGGGTTCGTTGTTACACCATCAACCAGACCCAAACGTTCAATACGTTTGATTTCTTCAATGTTACCAGTATCCAAGAAAAATTTCATTTGATTTCCTCCTCAGGTTTATATAATACATAATACATATCACATGCGATGTACAATAGTTCATTTAAATGTAGCATATTGCACACGTTAAACTTATAATTAGTATGTATTACATTCTTAATTGTGACACATTTTAAATTCGAAAACAAGCTGTGTATGATTAAAATTTGATGAATTGTCGGAAGAAGCTGAAATTTACCGATCTATGCTCGTCTATAATGTATACTACCCCACTCCATAAGGAGGTAATCACTATTCAACTGTCTGAAAGACAGCGGGAAATTGTTGAAATTGTCCGGCGTCTGGCACCTATTACGGGGGATAAAATTGCTGAAACACTGGGACTGACGCGTCCGACTCTCCGTTCTGACCTTGCTCTGCTCGTTATGCTCGGGCTGGTGGATGCCAAGCCGAAGGTTGGCTACCTGCCAGGACGTTACCCCAAATATGATAGTCATATCGGCAACATGCTCAAAAAGCTGACTGTGGCAGATATACTTAGCGATCCGATATTGATTTCCGGTGACACGACCGCCTATGATGCAGTGCTGATGTTGTTTCAGCAAAATACAGGCACGCTGATGGTCACAGGGGAGGAGCAGGAGTTCATTGGGATTGTTACCCGCAAGGATTTGCTGAAGGTCATGCTGGGGCATACCGATCTTCACACCGTCCCGGTGACCATGGCAATGACGCGCCGGGCCCAAATGATGACGCTTGCTCCAGAAGACACTTTACTGGAAGCGATATCGAGACTGATTCGGCATCAGGTCAATTGTCTTCCCGTTTTGGACGAGCAATATAGCTCCTCAACTCCAATTCGGGGGTTGGTAGGACGGGTTACGAAAACGGATATCATGAACGCCATTCTGAGCTTGACAGAAGAAAAAACGTAAAACATTGAATAAGGGGGCCTTGTATGTACTGGTTGGCCATGCTGACGATGCTGATTGACCATGTCGGACTTGTGTTTTTTCCGACGGATCCGGCTTGGAGAATTGCCGGCAGGCTTGCTTTTCCAATCTACGCGTACGCGCTGTATTTGGGATATACTCATACCCGAGACATACGGAGCTACATGCTCCGTCTACTCGGACTGGCTCTGATTTCTCAGGTGCCCTATATGCTGGCATTTGATGTGCTTAGACCGAACGTAATCTGGACGCTATTGGCCTCGTTGCTCACGCTGGCTGCTGCATCCCGCTTGAAGCATTGGACAGCTGTAACGGGTCTGTACGTCCTTTCAGCTCTGGTTATGGAGCTCAGCCAGATGGATTACGGAGCCTATGGACTGCTGTTGGTTCTCATTTATCGATACACCCGTTCATATATGATGATTGCATCCCATTTTGTTTTGAACGTAGTGTATGATATGGTGCATCACGCGAATCTCCAACACTTTAGTCTGCTGTCCAGCATTCTGATCGTATGTTTTGCAACTGGAGAAAGCGGATTTTATAATAGGGTACCGCGCTGGTTGTGGCGTAGCTTTTACCCGGTACATCTGGCTGTTATCGCTGCAATTCGTATCTGGCCCTAATCTACATCTCATACAGCAAAAGAACCTTTAAAACCACGACATAAATGGTTTTAAAGGTTCTTTCGTTTTCCTTTATTAAGCTAGCCAATGTTTAGGATACCTTGTTGGGACCTTGGGCAAAAGGAAGTGGGCGAAGGGGAGCGCCTTCCTTCATGTATTGCACCAATACTTCTGGAATATTGTGTATTCCACCTGCATTGACGCGATAGCCGTTCGTTTGCCCTGGCGAGTTAATCCCCCGTTTCACCGTGAACGTAACGTCAATTCCCAAGGAACGGCAAATTTCCAGCGTCTCCTTGGTATACCCACCATAAGGGAAGGCAAGTACATTCTGATCATTGTGTATATGCTTGAACAGCTTCTTGTCAGCCATGCCCAAGTCGGTATAAACCCGCTGTTTGAACTCATTCTCGGTTTCCATTCGCCCCAGCTTTTTCGAATACACCGGACCCATCAGAAGTGGCTTTTGTTGGGTGCGCGCTGTGTTGGAGTATCCGTAAGCATGCTGGTCATTGGTATGGTTGTAAAAATCAATACCCTCGGCATGCATCTGATGAATTTGATCCCATGTCAGCTTAGGAATTCCAATATGTTTGGGATTGCTGATCGTGGACGTGATGAGAAAATTGGTTGCCGGTACCTGGTACTTTTTCAACACAGGAAAAGTGTCCGTATAAAAGGACTCATAGCCGTCGTCGAATGTCATAAGTACTGCATTATCAGGAACCTTGGCTTTATGTAAAATAAAGTCCGTATACTCTTTCATCGTGATCCAGTGGAAGCCGTTAGCTTTCATTTCGTCCAACTGCCTCGTTAAATTACTAAGCTTGAGAGCGCCGGGATCAGGTGGAGTCTTGGTCACCTCATGATACATCAGGACAATTACTTTGTTTTGGTAATATACTTTATCTGGTGTAGGCGTCAGTGAGAATAAATGACGTACCAGTCGATCTGCATGAGCTGTACGTGTACGATGAGTCCCTTTAACTGTAGGTGTGTGGTATATGCTACGTGCTTCATACACCAAAATCCCTAAAATAGCGAACAAACTTATGATTAGCAACGTTCTTTTAAAAAAAGTGTGTTTCATTGAATGACATCCCCCGCATGCAAAAAAATTCTGAAAGTATAGAGGTTTATACTAAATATGAAACTAGCAAAATCTAGTCTATCATACCGAAAACATGCGGGGGAAATATCACAACTTTGTTACCTCTGTGTTGCTTTTACAGATACCGTTGAAGAGGTCGGGAAGTAACCAATCTCGACGGCATGCTGGATCATATTCCGAATAAAGTTCAGGTCGGTTGCCGGGCATTGAACGCCAGCTTGTTCCAGCAGAGCTGCGGTTACAGAGCATCCGTAACGGTAAGCTGAATCCTTGGCTCCGTCACCTTCCAGTTGTCCCATAGCAAGGTGAAGGGCATCCTCCTGAATGCCGGAAGACGGATTCAGCAGCCAAGCGCTGTAATCGTCAAAAGGCAGGGTTTCTACTGCGTAACCGAGTTGGTTTACCATAGCGATCAGTTCATCATATGGCAGTGGGTTCGGATTGCAGATATGGAAAATGCGGTTTGCGCTTTTTTGATGAACGGACAGCTCTACGATAGCACGGCTGGCGTAATCAATCGGTGTGAAGTCCGTATGCCAATCGGCTTGTGGCGCTTTGCCCAGCACCAGCATCGCTTTCATCATACGATAATAAGCATTGCTGTCGATATTTCGCTGGAAGCGTCCGTTGGCCGAATGGGCTGTCAAATTGCCTGCGCGATAGATCGAGACAGGCGTACCCGTTTGAGCTGCTTGGAACAACAGTTTCTCCGCCGCGAGTTTACTGTTCGTGTACAGGTTGTCCACGTTCAGTTCTTCTGGGAAGGAAGAAAGCTCCAATGCCGACTCCCATTTTCCTTCGTTAGCAAGATCCTCCGGTATTCCCATAGTAGAGACATGATGGAAGGATACTCCTGGCTTGGCTTGAGCGATTTTCAGCAGTTCCAGTGTTCCGGTTACATTCGTGCGATCGAAGGCTGCCGAATCACCAAAATGGCGAACGTCAGCGGCGCTGTGAATGATGCCGTCGATTTGGTGCTCCAGCATATGGCGGTCGACGGAAGAGAGACCCAGATCAGCTTGCTCCAGATCCCCATAGACAGCTTTTACCCGTCCTTCAATCAAGCTGGAGATATCTTGTCCAAAATATCCCGTCAATACGGACTGAATACGCTCGATACCGGATGGACCGTCCTGAGAAGGGCGTACCATCGCGTATACTTTGGCTTCTGTCCGTTGAAGTAGGTCATACAGAATGTGCGAGCCCAGATAGCCTGTAGCACCGGTTAACAAAATCACGTGCAAGTCGCGGACTTCAGCTAAGTCAGAAGCACCAGACAACTCAATAGGATGCTCATTCAAGTCCATTTTTTCTTGAGAAATCGCGAGTGGCTTGCGTTGCGGCGTTTGTTCCGTACCTAATTGTTCCACGTATTCAGCAAGCTCGCGAACGGTTTTGTAGCGGAAAAAATCTCCGATGCGCAGCGCGCCATAACGCGGCTTTAGAATAGCCAGCACATGAATGACACGAAGCGAATCGCCCCCGATCAGGAAGAAATCATCGGTAGCGCCAATGTTATTTTTACCAAGCACTTGAGTCCATGCTTCGGCAATGAGTGTTTCGGTTCCTTCTCGGAGAGGTTCCCCGCCAAATGAAAGATCAGACGCTTCGGGAAGTGGTCGCAGGGCCAGCTTTTTGCGATCGATCTTGCCAGTTGGTGAAATTGGCATGGCTTCCAGATGAACGACATGGCTTGGTACAAAATAAGAAGGCAGCTTGCCCCCAATATAAGACTGAATAACGTCTTGTGGAATGGATTGTCCATCCGAAGTGGTAAAATAGCCAACTAACATGTTCTGATCTGTGTGATCTTTGACGGCTACTACAGCGACGTCCTGAACACCTGGATGTTTGGAAAAATGGTCTTCAATTTCTCCAATTTCAATCCGATTCCCCCGAATTTTGAGCTGTGAATCCTTGCGACTTACGTATTCAATCGTACCGTCTGGCAGCAGCTTGGCGATATCACCCGAACGGTACATTTTTTCACCCGGAACAAAAGGGTTGTCCACAAACGATTGAGCTGTACGTTCTGGCTGATGGAGATAGCCATGGGCCAACGCAGGCGTAGCAATGCATACTTCACCCGGAATATTGACAGGGCAAAGCTTGTTATCATCGTTAACGATATACACTTTGTAATTGTAAATCGGCTTGCCGATCGGAATATTGACGACATGCTCAGGCACGGCACCACGGACTCGATGGGTCGTCGTCGCTACGGTGCATTCGGTCGGTCCGTATACGTTTACGATGTCGGTATCTGTACCGAATTTGCTTTGGAACGCTCGAACTTGTGAGCCGTACAGCGCTTCGCCTGCCACGGTAACGATCCGTACCTTAGCGAGTTTGCGATAGCCTTCGTCTGACAAGTACGTAGATAGCTGATTAAAGAATACAGTCGGCAAAATGGTAATAATCGTCGTGCCTGTACGTGCAATGGCTTCAGCGAATTCTTCAACAGATACACGTTCTTCGGCAGACAGCAAGTACAATTTTGCACCGTAAAACAAGGCTCCAATTGTATCCCAAACGGATGCATCGAAGCTGTAGGTTGCAAATTGGGTCAATACATCCTGAGGTGTAATGTCGCAATCGCGTTGCACGACAGCTCCTAGGTTAACGACACCGCGGTGAGCGATCAGGGCACCTTTCGGTTTGCCTGTAGAGCCGGATGTATAGATGACATAAGCTAGATCATCCGGACTTACATTAACGTTTGGATTGCTTGCAGCATAGCCTGCCAGTGGTCCGTTAATTGCTAAAATTTCTTTTACCGTCTCAATGGAACCGCACAGTTCAGTCGCTTGTTTCATGAGTGCGGAAGTTGTTAAGACAAAAGGAGAACGCGTGTCTTCGACAATGTAGCTGCTCCGGTCGGCGGGGTGGGCGGGATCAACAGGCACATACACGCCCCCGGCTTTCAGGATACCCAGAAGGGAAATAACGGTCTCCAAGCTTCGTTCCATGAAGATAGTCACGAATTCACCTTTGGTAAGACCTTTAGATAACAAGACACGTGCGACTTGGTTAGCACGTTCGTTCAACTCACGGTACGTGTACTCTCCAGTGTGGGAAGCAATAGCCGGACGATCAGGGTATTGTGAAGCAGCCTCCTCAAACATTCCATGAATAGTTTGATGCTCAGGATATTTCACGACTGTATTATTTAAAGCTTCGTGAGCAGCTCGATCTGCATCTGATAATATATCAATGGAGTTCACAAGTGCATGGCTGTTGGTTAGCGCGCCGCGCAAAAGAGTTTCAAAGTATTCTGCGTATCGGACAACCGTTGTTTCCAGCAAGAGTGATTGATCATATCGGATCTGTATTTGATAAGTGCCATTGTGTTCACTAACAGCCCAGTCCATAATACGGGATTCTGCTCCGCTGTCCGTAGGCAGATTTGCCGAAAATGAAGTATCGGCTTGTGGTTCCGCTAGGTATGCATTAGGCTCACGGAGCATCTCCTGAAATAAGTCTGCTAGTTCATGAAAAGTCGTTTCCTTTTCGACTGTCAGCGAAGCTGTAAGCAGACCGGTTTGTGGCACAAATGTAGAAAAAGAAACTTCTTCTTCTGCGGATAGGCGATATACCCATGCAGTATATGCTGATAAAAGCAACGTTTGTTTGTCTTCCGCAGTTTTTTGCTGATTTAATTGTTCCGAGATGGACGCTTCTAACTCTACTTGATAAGTAGAGGATGTATGCTTGCGTTGTATACGTGCACAATCCAAGGGAACTAGGAATGGGGATGGGGTTGTCTGTGTGCTGTTTTGTAGTAATGAAGCCATTACGCTAACCTCCTGAATGTATGATGTCTTAATATAAATGGTAAACTCAGTAAATGCCTCCGATCCCTTCAAATGCATGAACAGGAGGGAGGCATTACCGAATGATTTACTTATAAATGTTGGATCTGATAAATGGTTATTATGATTTGGTACGGTTGGTGTCTGCAATTTTGAAATAAGATGTAATTTCTTGAAGCTCTTCAGACATGGACGTCAATTTATGGGATGAATCAATAATCGAATCCAAAGAAGCTTTTTGCTCCTCCACCGTTTGCACAATGTGAACACTGTTATTGGCTGTTTTGGTTACAGTGGAAGAAAGATCGTCTGCTGTCGCGGTCATTTCCTGTGTACCCGCAGATATTTGCTCAGTAGCGCTGGAAACTTCTTGGATTTGCCATGCTACATTTTTAGTTGCTTGAAGAATATCATTGAACAGCACGCCTGCTTGTCCGGCAACGACGATTCCGTTTTGAACTTCAACGTTTCCTTGCTCCATCGACTTCACAGCTTGTCCGATTTCACTTTGAATTTCTTCAATCAGGGACGTGATTTGTTTGGTTGCATCCGCAGATTGTTCTGCCAGCTTACGTACTTCACTGGCAACAACGGCAAAGCCTTTACCTTCTTCACCAACGCGCGCAGCTTCAATAGAAGCGTTCAAAGCGAGCAGGTTGGTTTGACTGGAGATGCCTGAAATGGTACTGATGATATTGCCAATTTCCTGCGAACGACTGTCCAGCAACTTGATGATACGGGAAGTATTGGTGACTGTATCGGTAATCAAGTGCATTTGGGATGATACCTTGCTTACAATCTCATTGCCTTCGTTAGAACGTTTCTCTACCGAATTGGCTTCTTCCGCAACATTGGAAGAACTCGTGGCAATATTTTGAATTACCGAAGCCATTTCAGCCATGGCACGTGCACTATCGCCTGTTGCTTTTTCCTGCGAACGGATATTCTCCGTGATTTCACTGATGTTTTGATTGATGATGTTGGAGTTGATTCCGTTTTGTTCGCAGATTGCGAGTAGTTCCTTGGCAGATTCATTAACTTCATCAGTTGTCTGCTTCACTTTGGTCATAATGCTGTTAATATGACTTACCATATCGTTGAAATTCTGATTTACGAGCCCCAAATCATCATGACCTGCATGAATTTGGACATCCAGATTTCCTCTGCTTACTTCGCTGATACCGTACATCAGTTGCTTAATCGGGGACAGCGTGCGTTTCACAACCCAATATTGAAGCGCCAGGCAGATCAGTAGGAAAATCACTAAAATGGTAGCGCCGCTAATGAGCAGCTTGGTTAAGCCGGCAGGTACGGCACCAGCATCTGCATCGACTGCAAAATATGCAAAGATTTTGCCACTTGAATCTTTAATCGGAGTCATCAAAGTCGTCCATGTACCAAAAGAATCATCGTAGAAGCTAGTGAATGTTGGTTTGCCACTGTCCAGCATACCGGTTACGCCGACTGCCACGACATTGGGTTGCTCGTACATAGAGCCAACGAGCAGCTTATCTTTTTCAAATGCTTCTCTGAGATCCGTTGGCATCGCCACAATAGATGTTAGATTGCCGTTTTCGAGCTCCGTCCCGAATATATAGGCATGAGAGATATTCGGATTGGTCGCCATGATGTTATCTAGGTACGTGCGGAGTTTGGTTTGAACGGGTCCATCATAGTTTTTCTCTTGAACCGCTTGGGTTACTTCATCGGAATTAATGCCCTGAGCCCACTTCAATGTGATTTTTTCCACTTGTCCATGCAATTGGTCTATCAAAATCGTACGTTGGATCAAATAGCTGGACACAATAAGGACTAGCCCAATCAATACGATGTTGAAGAAGGATAATAATAAGTTTTTGGTGAAGAATGATAAGCTACTCCACTTTTTCAAAATGTTCCACTCCCTGGTTGTATTTTTGTATATGGTGTTGAACCGCTTATCGAATGAGATAATCAAGTCCCCCTTACAAACATAATAATCGAGATAATAGACCCTTGAATTTTATGTAATAGGTCTTAAGTCCTTTTAAAGACAAGTATGATATCCCTATATATATGTCGTACGAAAAGCTCTTGAAATGAATACCTTACACAATAAAAAATTAATTTTTAATAGGTAAACGCTATCTGTGTTTCAGTATATTCCAATTTATACTTCTACTTGAAATTCGAATTTATTACAGTCCATAAGCAACTATTCAACAGAAACCATCATACTTTATAATAGAGTCAAATGCACTTATCAATTTGGGACATTTTTCATATTTAACGTTGGAAATGCTTGATTTATCGCGGTTTTTGTGAATTGTTTGCGAAATGAGTCCTTATATCCATGCAAAGAGAAGAGGGATAAGAAGAATGTCCAAGCTTACGATTTTAAAGGTTGAGAGTCATCACGAGGATCTGCATGAGTTGATTCAAAGGCTGGATGAGGACTTGCTGGAAAGGTATCCTGCCAACGAAATTTACTTGGTTGATTTTTCCAATCCGAAAGTTAAAGAAATGGTTTTCGCTGTTGTGTATGTGGACGAAAAACCGGTGGCTTGTGGAGGGCTTAGGCCTATAGATGCGGAAGAAATGGAGCTCAAAAGATTTTATGTCGATTCCTCTTATCGCAGACAAGGAATTGCGGTGAGCCTATTATCTTTTTTGGAAGAGGAAGCCAGCAAACGGGGAGTTGTAAGGATTAAACTGGAGACCGGAGCGGCTCAACCTGAAGCGATTGCTCTCTATACCAAGCGGGGATATGAACCTATTGAACGGTTTGGGGAGTATGAACACGATGAAAACAGCCTTTGTTATGGTAAAAAGCTGTCTCTGTTATTATAAAGCGTTCTCTTATAAAATGGATGATGATCAATACTAGCCTATATAGCGGGAGAGATGATAATGAATTTGAAGCAAAAAGCGGCCGAAAAAGCAGTTGAGGCGATTCAGGACGGCATGAAAGTAGGACTTGGTACAGGCTCGACAGCCTTTTGGGCTATTCAAAAAATTGGTGAGCGTGTAGCGCAAGGATTACATATACAGGCTGTAGCTACATCCCAAGCTTCGGAGGATCAGGCCAGGGAGCTGGGAATTCCCATCATTCCGTTTGATCAGATTGGAAGGCTTGACGTTACCATCGACGGTGCAGACGAGGTGAACGAGCAGCTGGTGCTGGTAAAAGGTGGAGGCGGAGCCCTGCTGAGAGAGAAAATTGTGGAAAGCAATAGCGACCGATTAATTATTATTGTCGATGAGTCCAAGGATGTGAAGGTACTGGGTACATTTCCTTTACCCGTTGAGGTCGTACCCTTTGCCAGTGAATGGACGTTGGAGGCTTTGCGGCAGACAGGCTGTAAGGCGGAGTGGCGTATGAAAGACGGCGAGCGCTTCCTTACGGATAACGGTAATTATATTGCTGATTGTCGCTATGGTACGATTGAGAATCCGCAGGAGTTGGAAATCCGCTTGAATCAAATTCCGGGTGTAGTCGATAACGGACTGTTCATTAATATGGCGGACCAGGTTATTATCGCACGGGCCAATGGACAGATCGACGTCCGTAACAAGTAATGTTTAGGACCCGCCTGCTTCATCATGTGGCGTTGATGTTATTGATTTTATATACAGGACTTCTATTATATTGGATGTTTCTCGGTTTTGGTCGTACATTACGGCCGGGCCCCCCGTATTCGTATAATATTGTTCCGTTTGATACGATCAGGCAATACTGGCGGGCAATGGAGTCGTTTCCTTTTCGGGTATGGGGTGTTAATTTGCTCGGCAATATTGGCGTATTCATTCCCTTCGGTATTCTTGTGCCTATCATTTGGGTGTCCATGCGAAGTATAGGCAGTCTGTTGTTAACGATAGTGATCGCACTGGTCATTCTTGAGGTGTCCCAAATGCTGCTGGGCGCAGGTACAATGGATGTAGATGACATCATATTGAACGTTCTGGGAGTATTATGCGGCCGTGTTGCCTACGTATTTTTACGTAAGAAGTTAGGGATTACAACATAATCGTCCTGCTCTCTGGATCAGTGCATTAAGACTGACTGAGAGCGGGCTTTTTTTACATAATGAACTGTAACCTTCACATAATAGACGGTAAGTCCTCCATTTATAGGCCGTAGGAGCAGGGGAAGTGAACGCTTAAACTTGACAAAAGTGCACAATTAAGATATCTTGGAATAAAGATATGAGTAACGGAGGCTGTTAATATGTCTGTAAAACCAGATGATCAGGACTTAGCGCTTAATTTGTTCGTTGTTCTGGCTCGTGCTTATAATTCGGTCACGTCCCGTACGAATCGGGACATTCATAGTCATGGTTTAAATACAACAGAATTTGGTGTGCTTGATCTGCTGTATTATCGGGGACCACAGCCTTTGCAGAAGATTGGAGAAAAGGTACTAATCTCTAGTGGGAATATTACGTATGTGGTAGATAAACTTCAGAAAAAAAACTTGCTTACCCGTCGTGCATCACAAGATGATCGGCGTGTGATTTATGCAGAATTGACTGATGATGGACGCCATTTCTTTGAGCAAATATTCCCGCAGCATCATCGTGTCATTATGGAGACCGTAGATGGCTTATCTGTGGAAGAGAAAGAGCAGGCTATTCATCTGTTAAAAAAGCTTGGACTCACGGCTGAGGGGCAGAAGAGTAACGGATCATAAATTGTGCGTATGCAGGTTAAAACTGCTTTTAGATAAAATACCGACTTCTCGGTATTTTATTTTTTTGTCGTATTTTGGGGAGTAGGGTTAATGTAGAGACGCAAATCAGGTATAATTGTCTAATAGTCACGTCTGGAACAAATCCCCAGTATCTGTTTCGAATACAATACCTTGTCGGGGAAGGAGCTGTACATGAGTATACAGCAATATACCGCAGGTGAATCGCTATTGATGCAAGCAGGAGCTTTGGCTGAATTAGTTACCCATAAGCAATACGAATTACAGCCCGATCTTTTGCAGCGTTTTGGGGATAACGGTAAAATAAAGACAAAACAGGATTCTATATATAGTTTGAACTATTTAGCTGAAAGTGTAATCATGAACAGCCCTATTTTATTTACACAGTATGTTTCTTGGTTAAAAAAGCTTCTGGAGGGTTTCGGCATAACCCAAGAAGATTTGAGCATCAATTTCAGATTAATCCAGGAGATGTTGGTAGAGCATTTCGATCATACAGATAAAGCTATGGTGCTGGAGCATCTGGATTTGGGGATACAGCAAATAGGGAAGAAAGAGGAGTATGCCTCTTTTATTACAAATGATAATCCCTATGCTGCTGACGTGGCTCAATATTTGGAATATTTACTCTCAGGTAATCGCAGACAGGCTTTGGATTGGATCGTCCGTTTGCTGGATGAGGGTATCTCTATTCAACATACGTATAAATATATTTTTCAAATTTCGCAATATGAAATAGGTCGTCTATGGCATGAAGGCAAAATCACCGTCGGTCAAGAGCATTTTTGCACTGCTGTGACTCAATTTATTATTTCCAGCCTGTACCCCCAATGGATGGGGAATGGAAATAAGGAGCGCTACCTCGTGGCGGCGTGTGTAGGCAGCGAGCAGCATGAAATTGGTCTGCGTATGCTGGCTGATATATTTGAAATGGATGGTTGGGATACGTATTATTTAGGCGCCAATGTACCTAACCGGAGTCTACTTCAGGCCATTGTGAGTTACAAGGCGGATGTGGTGGCTATCTCAGCTACCATGGCTTACCATGTCCATCTAGTGAAAGAGTTGATTGCTCTCATTCGGCAAGACCCAACGACTAGCCATGTGAAAATTATGGTCGGAGGCTTGCCTTTTAATCTCGATTCCCACTTGTGGCAGGAAGTAGGGGCGGACGGATACGCACCAGGTGCGGAGGAAGCGCTGGAGGTTGTAGGGGACTTACTTTCGCTCAGGAAATAAGGTTAGTTATGTGAACCTGTAGTCATTTTGTAAAGGGGGCCTTTTAATATGAAGGAACCGACAGCAGAAATGGCTGTCCTGCGGAAAACGGTCGAACAATTAACGGATGAGATTGTGAAAAGCAAGGCTGAGGAAGAAAAGTTGCTGAATGAATTTTCATCAATGAACAACGAGCTGGTCAATCTGCAGCGTCAGCTTGCCAAAAACAATGCGGAATTAACACGGACGAAGGAAGAAGCGGTACGGGCTAATGACCTAAAGAGCACTTTTCTGGCTGTGGTTAGTCATGAATTCAGAACGCCAATGAACGGAATACTTGGAATGATTGAAATGTTAGGTTCATCCAAACTTTCCCCAGATCAACGGCAGGCCATCGGTGTCATACGTGAGTCAGCCTCTCTGTTGTTGAACATGATTAATAATCTGCTCGATATATCTAAAGTGGAAGCAGGACAGATGGAACTGGAGATCGGAAACGTCAGAGTGCAGGCGATTATGAGCCACGTTGCTCAGTTGTTGGAGCCACAAATCTATCAGATGGGTAACCGTTTGAGTATAGAGACCGATTCCGGTGTGGCAGAGCATCTGGAAGGAGATTCGGCAAGGATCATGCAGATCTTGCTCAATCTGTTGAACAATGCGAATAAATTTACCAGTGAAGGATTGCTCATCATTCGAACAAAATTGGTGGAGGAAACAAAAGATTCCCAACGTGTTCGGTTTGAGGTGCAGGATTCGGGTATTGGTATTTCACCGGAGGATCAGAATAAGCTGTTTCAGCCTTATGTACAAGCCGGTGAAGGCAGCGCCTCCCAATATGGAGGAACGGGTCTAGGGCTATGGATATGCAGTTCATTTGTGGAACTCATGCAGGGAGAAATTGGGGTCGTCAGTAAAGAAGGCCAAGGCTCCACGTTCTGGTTTGAAATTCCCCTCATGAAAGGATCGGAGCAGGCAGACGAAATGGAGAAGCATGAAAATGGTGATTTGAAGGCATTTAGCGAGTTGCTGCGTGAGCATAGTCATTCTCAAACTATTTTGGTGGCTGAGGATAATCGGGTGAATCGGCAGGTGGTGCAATTACAGCTTAACCACTTGGGATTCCAGCATATTGATTTTGCTGAGGATGGACAAGCTGCTGTAAGAGCGGCCTCCGAACGATCCTACGCTTGTATTCTAATGGATCATCATATGCCTCTGCTGAATGGTCATGATGCGGCGAAAGCGATCCGCCAGCGGGAAGCAGAAAACCAGCAACCACCTGTACCGATCATTTCTTTGACCGGAAATGTGTCCGAGGAGGATCAGGCACGGGGCCAGGAGGTTGGAGTGAACGATTACTTGATGAAGCCAGTAACGATTGAAAAGCTCTCTGAAAAGCTTGTAAAATGGCTTCCAAAGCCGGAAACCGAGCCGATTTTGGATGAGGAAGTTATACGTGAAATTATGCTGCTGGACGAGGATGGCAGCACGGGACTACTGGAGTCATTGGTCGAAATGTATACAAGTGATACACCTGCCAAAATCAATAAGTTAAATGAACTGGCTGCTGCGGGCGAAGCCACAAAAGTAGTAGAGGCTGCTCATGAGTTGAAATCAGGCAGCGTGAGTCTGGGTGTTGGACGTTTGTCCTCGTTGCTGTCCGATATTGAACAGCTTGCAAGGGAGAACCGACTCGAGAATGCGAAAGCGAAGTTGTCTGCGCTCCAATCTGTCTATCAAGCAACGTGTTTAGAACTGGAACGCTATATTCACCAGTGCTAGACAGGTTTCCCCCTTGTTAGACTTGCATACGGAAGGAGGACGTAAGAGACATATATGAAAGAACAGTTGCGTTCTATTCACCCGCTGGCCTGGACGATTATTGTCGGTACTATTTTTGGGCGGATGGCGACATCCATGAGTATCCCGTTTTTGTCTATTTACCTTACCACCCGTTTAGGGGTGTCCCCCTTTCATACAGGGGTGATCGTATCGGTCAGCTCGTTGGTCGGCATTTTTGCCAGCTTTTACGGTGGATATATTTCAGATCGAATCGGACGGCGTAAGGTGATGCTGGTGTCCATTGCGAGCTGGGCGCTTGTATTCGTTGCTTTTGCGTTGGCGGAAGCGGCCTGGGCCTTTTTTGTCATTAATGCTCTGAATGGACTGTGCAGATCCTTGTTCGAGCCAACCTCACGGGCGCTGTTATCAGATGTAACCCCGAAGGAGAAAAGACTGCTTATCTACAATATGAGATATGCGGCCATTAATGTTGGGGTGGTGGCAGGGCCGTTGCTTGGTTTAATGCTAGGATCTGCATCCACGGGTACGCCGTTTATGGTAGCTGCTGGTGTGTACGCATTGTACGGGGTACTGTTGTTGATCCAATTTGCCCGGTATGCATCGGATCTGCATATAGGTACAACGGCGGGAGCTCCACTGCGAATGGGTGAGGCATTCCGTACAGCCAGCCGTGATCCGGTGTTTATGCCAATTTTGCTGGGAACGGTATTTTGTGTGATGGGCTATGCGCATTCCAATTCCACAATGCCTCAATTCTTGTCCTTATCCTTCGCAGAAGGAACCCGATGGTTTACATACATGCTGACGGTCAACGCGGTTTGTGTATTGGCATTTCAATATCCGCTGGTGCGACTGGCAAGCCGATTTTCCCCGGTAAATTCCTTGATTGCAGGGAATATATGTATTGCGGTAAGCCTGTTGCTGTGCGGTATGCTAAACTCAGGCTGGATGTTTATACTGGATATGGTGCTGTTTACGGTTGGTGAAGTGTTATTGTTCACGATGCTGGACGTATTGATTGACCAAATTGCAGATGCTCAATATAAAGGGACCTACTTCGGTACAATCGGCTTTAATAATTTGGGAAGCGTGCTGGCTCCTTTATTTGGTGGCTGGTTGCTGGATATCTATGGTCAAACGGCGCCGCTTGCCGTTTTTGTTCCGGTTGCCCTGTCGGTTGTGATTGGTATTCCATTCCTTCTGGTCGCACGCCGCCGTCTGGTGCAGCGTACAGCACGGATCGCGGCTCAAGGAGGAGAATCGGTGCAGCAACTGTCATCATAAAAAGGGAGTTGAGTGCAGGATGAAGTCGGAAGAAAATGCGCTACGAATCATACAATATATGAATGATCCGCAGGTACTGCAAGACTTGCGCTATGTGCGAGAGCTGAAGTTGCCACAAGGATGTATTGCCGCAGGCTATGTACGTAACCGGGTTTGGGACAAGCTCCATGGCTATACAACTGCTACACCTTTAAACGATATTGATGTTATTTATTTTGACCCGAAAAATACGATAGAGGAACGAGATGAGTATCTAGAATTGTCCTTGAACCGTAAGCAGGCCGGACGTAACTGGTCTGTCAAAAATCAGGCTCGGATGCATATTCGCAACGGTGAGGCTCCGTATTCCTCGGTAGAGTATGCGATGAGCCGCTGGCCAGAGACGGCAACGGCTGTGGCGGTTAGATTGAATGACAAGGATCAAATAGAGGTCATTTGTCCGCATGGATTGGAAGATTTACTGGATATGCGGGTACGGCAAAGCCCTTTGTTTCGTCACACAACGGCTTTTCGTCAGCGTGTATTTGAGAAGCAATGGCTTGATAACTGGCCGTTGCTTATTATGGAGAATTAGAGTGTAATCCTAATTTCAGGATATTAAGGAGAGACGACAAACAATGTTTAAAAATATAAAAACAGATTCAGATCGTGAGGAGGTTCTGGAGCTGTTAACCTACGCTGTGCTGGATCACCCTGAACGCGGAGAAGCAGCTTTACGTACCTATCAAGCCTCGGATGACTGGAAGCTGTTCGGTGTAGAAGATGAAGGACTTATTGTAGGTATTGTCGGCTTTGAGGAGCAGGAGGATGGGACAACCGTAATTCGTCATCTGGCCGTGTTGCCTGAAAACCGTCATAGAGGATATGCCAGAGGTATGCTGCTTACGCTCATTCAGGAGCGTAATCCGAAACGGCTTACTGTGGACACGGATGCGGAGGGGGCAGATTTCTTCCGCAACGTGGGCTTTGCCGTCTATGGATCAGAGGATTTGCCAGAGGGTGGGCAATTCCATTGTGTATATGAAATAGACGAAGAATAAGCGAATCTCCGGGTCCCGCGTCCCTCTTTCTACATAAGATATATTATGTAGAAAAAGGGAGGTGGGTTTCATTGGCGTACCACTACACAGCGATTGGAGATTCTTTAACAACAGGTGCAGGGACGTTGCTGAGCGGCGGATTTGTACCTATCTATCGGCGAATGACAGAAAGACATCTCCGTACGCCAGTCAGTTACGAGAATCTGGGAATCAATGGGCTGACATCGCAGGAGTTGCTGTCAATGGTCCGCAACAATCCGCTTTTTCGGTCGGCGCTCAGCCGGGCTGAACTTATAACCGTAACGATCGGCGGAAATGATCTGCGCCCATACATCAGCGCCCTTGCTGGAGGTTCCGGCTTGTCGGGTTCTTCCATTCCGCAAGCGTTGAATCACACAAAAGAACATGTGCGCCAAATTGTACATGTCCTGTATCAGATAAAGTCCGGTCAGCGTGAGCCATTTATCATCCGAATGGTGGGATTATATAATCCTTTTCCAGGGGTGAGGGAGGCGGGAGTATATGTGCGCCAGTATAACTCGTTTCTCTATACATTGGGCGGACCAAATTACCGGGTGGCGAACATTTATCCCGCATTTGAGGGCTATGAACGGGCACTGCTTTCGTTAGATCGGGTGCATCCGAACAGTCGTGGTTATCGCGTGATTGCGGAAGAGCTGAATCGGCTTGGTTATGCGCCGTTACGGTGAGCGTGAGAGGATGCTTTGGATCGGACAAAGTATATTAAAGAAAGAGGTTCATGATGGCAGTAGCAACTGACCATCATGAACCTCTTTTTCTGCATTTCGGCGTGCTAAACTTCCAATATAGCCTTCAGCTTGGTGCAGTCTTCCAGTAACTCGGGCAGCTGACCCAAAAATAGAAGGAGGGCTTTCACGTGAGCTATTTCCACGTTTTCTTCCGAGAGTTCACCCTTTAATCTGCTTAGGATTTGCACATATTCATTCCGGGGAGCTTCATTTAATTTAGTTTGTTTCAGAACCGTATCCATACGTTGCAGTGCATAGGAGATTTGTTTTCCCTTGGTCCAGATTTGATCAGAATCTTCATGGAATACGGAATCGCGGCCCCACATGATTTGATGTTGAACATCAGGGCTCAGCATTCCTTGTGCCAGCATATCCGTAATGCTGAGCATAAATTCAGCCAGTGTTTGCTGCTCCGTCCAGGACAGCTCTGAATCGCTCAATCGGAGGGAATTGACAATCATGCTTTTGACGACAAACTCAATATCATACGCATAGTTTTTTATGGATTGTCCATAAGCATCAATTAAGAAATCAACCATCACGTTAGACAAATAAAGTTCAACACGATCAATGGCTTGTGCGATTTTTTCTTCCTTAGAACCGATTAAAGGGACGGAGTATACCAGCAAATGAACTTTATTCTTATAAATCCGGCCCAGCGCAATCAAATACAGTTGTCTCAACTTTTCACGGGAAGGTAGCTGGTGCTTCAAATAAAGTTCTTTAATATCTGCATCAAGAAGCTTTTCAATCAGGACGATTGTCCCCAGCAGCAACTCTTCTTTACTTTGAAAGTATTTATAAAAGGAAGCCTTCACCATCCCGCTTTCGCGGGCAATTTCATCCACCGAGGTGGCATCGTACCCTTTTTCAGAAAACAGGGAAAGGGCGGCATAGATAATATCTTCACTCGTTATTTTTTTCATTGTACCCCCAATTTTTTGCTCTGTCTCTTTAATTTCCAGCGGGCAATAACCATATACAGGGACGGAACCACAAACATCGTAAGAATGGTCGAGTACATCAATCCAAACATAATGGTATACGCCAGAGGTCTAAACATAAGTTCCCCAATAAGCGCAATCGGAATCAGACCGACAATGGCTGTCAGTGAAGTAAGCAATATGGGGCGGAAACGCGCTTTGGTCGCTGCAACAACGGCCTCCTTCAGTTCGATCCCTTCACGTCTTGCATCCTCAATAAACTCAATCAGCACAATGCCGTTACGTACGACAATACCTGCCAAGGTCATTAAGCCCAACACGCCCATAAAACTAACCGGCGTATTTAGAATGAACAAGCCAAGAAATCCGCCTGCTGCTGCCATATACACGGTAGTCAATATGATGAGTGGAGTCGAGAAAGAATAAAATTGCAAAAAGATCAGCATGAAGATTAATAGTATGACGACAACATATAACCATCCTATTTCTGATAAAATGTCATCTTGTCCTGAAATCTCGCCGCCAATTTCCCAAGTGTAGCCTGGAGGAAATTTAATGTTCTGCAATTTAAGCTTGACATCCTTCATGACTTCGGAAGCTGTACGCCCGTGAACTTCAGCTTCAACAGTAATCGAACGTTTTAAATTATAATGGTTAATTTTTTGTGTTGCAAAGGATGGTTTCAACTCAGCCAATTGAGATAAAGGGATTTGAATACCATTGGCATTGGTCACATTCAATTGCTGAAACAAAATTTCAGGATTTTGATCGGTTTGGCTTAGCTTCAGCTTAATATTGATCAAATCTTTCCCCGTATCAAATCGGCTAAAGCTCACGCCATTACCCATTAACAAGAGTGTACGTGTCAGATCATTATTGCTTACCTGATATTGATCCATCGCTTGTTTGTTGATTTGGAAATCTAACGTATATCCTTCATTTTCCATATTATCTTGTATGTCCTGTGTTCCTCTGGTAGCCATAATGCCTTCTTTTAACTGCTGTGACAACGAACGCAACTGATCTACATCATTGCCTAAAATCCGAATGGAGATCGGCTTACCGAGAGGCACCCCTACTTTGGCTATTTTCAAGGAAATAGATTGACCCGGATAACGATCCTTTAAGATGGAGGGCCATTTGTCTGCCATTTCATCGGGATCAAATGCACCTTCTTCCCCAATAATAGCAATTTGACCCACGGTTGTGCCTGTTTTGGCGTCAGCGGTCATATCTTGAAACAACCGGGGAGCGTCGCCGCCAGCCGCATAACTGATCGTTTCCACATGAGGTTGCTGCTTCACCCATTTGGCAATATCCTCGGTGACCCGCTTGGTTTCTTCTATAGAAGTACCTGTAGGCATACGCACATTAATGCTTAATTCTGGATCGTTGGTTCTGGGGAACAGGTCGATCGGAATCAGAGCAAGTATGCCGTACAGCGTGGTACTGATCAATAATCCTAATGCAGCATATAATCCAGGTTGCTTAATGACTCTCGGAATCAGCTTGCTGGTATATATGTTACGAAGAGCATCAATTTGTTTTCCCAGCAGTCCCGACGGCTTCATGGTGGAGTTGGGCGTTTTTTGATTTCGTTGTCCATACCATTCTCTAAAGATTGGGATGACGGTAAAGGACATGAGCATGGAAGCCAATAACGTAAAGATAACAGCAAACGGTAATGGTTTGATAAGGGAGCCTGCATCGCCTGATAAAAAGAACAGCGGGGCAAAGGAGGCTACAGTTGCCAGGGTTGCGGTCAAAATGGAAATGGAAACTTCTTTCGTTCCATTTAATGCTGCTATCTTGGGACTCTCGCCCAAGGTCATCATTCTGCGTTCAATATTATCATTAACCACCACAGCATCATCGACTAGAATCCCCATTACAATAATTAAGCCAATGACCGTAACCTGATTCAATGTTATTCCGAGCATAGGGAGAATAATGAGACCTATGGCGATTGAAATAGGAATAGCCAGTGCCACAAAAGAGGATGTAATCAGATTCAAGCCCAATGTACATACGATCACAACCGCCGCAATGGCAAACAGCAATTCACGGGTCAAGCCATGAAAAATATGATCAATCCGCTCGGTCTGTGAAAATAACGTATTCAGTTGAAACGTATTAGGCAGATCTGGTTTTAACAACTGCATTTCTTTATTTACTTTGCTATAAATCGTGTCTACGTCAGAGCCGGTATTACCGTTAATCGTCAGCGTAATAGCTGGTTTACCGTTAAAAAAGGCCATATAGCTGCTGGTGTTATGTGTAAGCAATACGGTGCCCACATCACTGAGATACACAGGAGCGCCGCTGTCTGTTCTGGAAATAATGACTTTACTCAAATCCTGAGCATCCTTGGACTGCTTTACATTCAAGCGATAGGTACGTTCATTGTAATCCAGATTGCCTATCGGATATTGCTCATTTTCCTTCTGCACTGCACTCATGAGCTGTTCCCAACTGATATGGTACTGCTGGAGCTTTTGAGCATCAATCTCAATCTGAACCTCTTGATCCGGTAATCCCTTGATTGTTACTTCCGATACACCGGGAATGGTTTTTAATTGATCCTTCCATGATATCACCATATCATTTAGTTGATATAATTGCTCCACAGAGTCCCCCGTGATGGCGTAGGAATGGATAAATACTTTATTCAAATCATCGTTAACGACAGGCTTTTGAGCATCTGTGGGCAGAAAAGATTGGGCATCGTTCATTTTTTTGCGTAATGTATCCCAGACTTCTGCGGCATTGGCGTTGCCTTCTGTCTCAATGATAATCGTCGAAAGTCCATTTTCGGATGTAGAAGAAATCTTTTTAATATGATTGATTTCTTTCATTTTTTGTTCCAGAGGCTTCGTGACCGTTTGTTCTACCTTTTGGGGTGTAGCTCCAGGGTAGAGGGTCGTGACCACAGCGGTTTTCTTGATAATATCCGGCGTTTCCTGCCGGGGAAGTTGAGAGACACTATATAGCCCGGCAACAATCGCCATGATAAAAATAAAGAGGGTCAGTTTTTTCTTTTTGATAAAATATGCAATCATTTGCTCGTTCCCCCCATGATCTGAACGAGCAGCCCATCGTAGATCAGGTTTACTCCGGTGGTAACGATACGATCCCCGACATTCAGTCCCTTGGTAATTTCGAGCTTATTGTTGGACATCTGACCGACATTCACGACCGTCTTGACCGCTTTGTTGTTCACCACTTTATAGACAAAAGTATCTGTACCGTTATTAATGACAGCTTTGGCTGGGAGCAAAATTTGCTCACTCTGAGTCAGTTGGCGGCCTGCCTTTATGACTTGTCCCGGGGCCCAATCATGCTGGGGGTTAGGAACAATCACTTCTACGTTGATACTGCCCGTATTGGTGTTGGTGGCCGGATAAATTTTGCTGACCGTTCCTTCTCTGTTCTCATCGTACAGTTGAAGTTGGACTGTCTGACCTTGCTTCCAGTTCGTGATTTCATGATCGGGAACAGGGAGCAGCACCTTGAGCTTGTCGATTTGTCCGATACGATATATCGGCTGTCCAGTGCTCGCCAATTGTCCCACCGTTGCCTTTTTCTCCAGAATAACGCCGGAAATGGGGGCTTTTAAAGCTGTCTTGGAGAGGGAAAGTTCGGCTTGCTTTTTGGCAATGACCGCCTGTTGATATGCCGCAGTTGAGTTATCTCGGGAGGCTTCTGCCTGTTCCTTCGCAGCGATAGCAGCTTCTTTCCCGGCTTGGGCTTGCCGCAAGCTGGATTCTGCCGATTGCCGATCTTCTAATGTGGCTCCCTCCTGGATTAAGGAGAGGGCTTCTTGTGTATCCTCCAGGTCCTTGGAGGCGTTGGTTAAAGCGAGCTGTGCATTTTCATAATCGTTTTTGGTCGCAGCTCCCTGGTCATATAAAAGCTTAGTGCGTTCAGCGGTGGCTTGTGCTTTAGTCAAAGCGGACTGTGCTCTTTGCACTTTGGTACGGACCTGTGCCCTTTCCTGCACACGGGCACCCTTGTTCACTTTGTTAACTCCAGCTTGAGCTGCTGCCTTTTGCGCGTCGGCGGATTGAATGGAGGCATCTGCACTTGAAATGGCAGCTGTAGCATTTTTGATACCTGCCTGTGCTTCAAGGATAGCTGTACTAGCCTGCTCCAGTTGTAGCTGGTAGCTGGATGAATCAAGCATCGTCAAGATCTGCCCCTGGGATACGGAGTCTCCAACATTGACTACTGTGTCGCGAATCAGTCCGGATAACTCAAAAGATACGGAGGTATCCTCATAGGGCTGTAGTGTGCCTGAAAGGTCAAAAGAAGCAGACAGCGGTTCTTTTTTAACAACCATCGCTTCCACCTTTTGCTTTTGTTGTTCTGCTGCTTCATTATTACTCGATCCTGTAGATGAGCAAGCTGAGGTGAACAGAAGAATGAATATAGCAGATATGTAGAGACTGGGCTTTAACAAGATGATCATCCTTTCTGTCTTTTTGTACTTTAAAGTTTATGTATAAACTCATCAGTTCATAAACGGATTATATGACCTGATTTGTGGCATGTCAACGACTGATTACAAAAAAATGCCTCAAATTCAGGATGCGAAAGGGAGCCGATTCAGGTCCGTGGAAGTACATGGTAGACAAACGTAAAAACGACCTTTCTCAAAAGAAGAGAAAGGTCGTTAAGAAAATAAATATAGCTGTTTAGCCGATTAATTTACGGAATAAGCTACGTACAGCCCACTTGCGCTCACTTCGTTTACGGTATTTGGGCAGAGAGCGATAGACGGCAATGGACTGGTTAAAGGCTACAATGGCCTCATCCTTGCGTCCCAGCATACGGTACATCAAGCCTGTCAGATAATAGCCCTCACTGGAAGAAGACTGAATCTCCTGAAACTGCTGCAGATAATGAAGCGACTTATTGACGTCACGTTCCTTGAAAGCAGCGGCTAAATGCAAATAAGGCTCACCGTATTGCACCCGCGGGTTAATATCCAGTGCTTTCAGTAAATCCTGTTCTCCAACCTCCAGATGGTTTGTGTGTACTTCAGCCGTTCCCCGTGCGTTCCAATAGTCTGCTGATTCTTCATAACGGGATTGAATTTCCAATAACAGATCCAAAGCTTGAGGATATTTCTTGCTTTCGATCCAGATACGAGCCAAATCGAACTTGGCAGCCACATCGTTGGTGTTTAGCGCAATCTGCTGACGCAGCCGTGCTGCGTTGCGTCTTCTTTTCCAGGGCTTGCTGATGCTGGGCAATACACCGACAAAGCTGCGATCCAATATATAGATCGCGATTAGGAGTACGAGCATTGCCAAAAACGGGTTGCCGAGCAAACTCCATAGTAGAGAGAAAATTAAAAATTTCCCAATCATTTTGCTCCAATCCTCCTGTGCATGTAACAATCCATACTTTCCACATTATAACATAGTGTTACTTTAAGGGTCATTAGCATGATGAGATTTGGAAGGATGGTAGAGGGGGGAGAAGAAACATACTTATTTGTGATGCTCGATGTATAGTTTTACGAGAAAAGGAACCTTTTTTTATCCCCGCCAAAAGGTTGAACAGTCTGCCTTATCCAAAATATTAAACTCGATCATTTTCTCAAGTAATGAGAAATCAACGGGACTATCCCACTGGATACGTACCAACTGCTTGGTGTGATCATAGCCAGCCTGCATAATTAACTCAGAAAAATGATTAATCCCTGCCTTTTCAGGGGCAACGGCCAAATGATGTTTGGCTACGCTAAAGCCAATAATAAATGTGCCGTGATCCGTAAACATAGGCTGACTCCACGCAATTTTTGCCATTAAATTTGGAAACTTCTTGGTTACCCAAGCCAAAACCTCTTGCGTTCGAGCCCGATGTTGGGGGTTATCAATATGCGCTAAATATTCTGCAAAAGCTTCCATGTTGTTCCCTCCTTAAATTAAAAATTATATCGTTCAGAAAAGTTCCTCAAACCTATTTGTCGTTAAAACTCCTCCCAGAATGGCTCAGACAGATTCTTAACAACACCTATTTCCAACTATATATATTTTCAAACTAGATAGTCAAAATGGTTTAACTATCATTTTATCGCAGCAACATGTTTCTTAAGGAGTAATTGTCTGTTGAAAAATATAAAAATATATTTAGATATAAAAAAATACCTTTTATGTCCTGTTATATTCCTCAGCAAGAATAGAGTACAAATATGAATCATGAAACTCGCCTTTGTAGTACCAGTGTTCACGCATCAAACCTTCACGTTGCATTCCGATCTGTTGCATGACCTTCTCAGAAGCCTTATTTTCTGGACGACATGTTGCATAAATACGGTGGACAGCAAGTGTGCTAAATCCAAAGTCTAGTATCGCTCGTGCTGCCTCTGCTGCATAACCCTTCCCTTGATAATCTGGGTTCAAAACATAACCCATTTCTGCATTAGTATCTTTGACATGAATACCAACACCGCCGATCAGGGTTCCGTTGTTTTTCAGACAAACGGCTAGTTCATAGTCTTGTCGTGGTTGTTCCTGCTGTGAAGCTAGAACTTGTTCTATATATGCCTTTGTATCTTCTTCTGTATTCGGTCCCCAGGCCGTATATCTAGTAACTTCAGGCAATGACGTGTACGTATGTATACTTTCCCAATCGGATCTGCCAATATCACGAATGATGAGCCGATTTGTCTCAAATTGCATAACGATTCCTCCTGTCTATAATCAACAGACTCTACTTAGTATTTTAAAACGATTAACATCTCAATCCAATCTTTTATGCGTTCGTAGCCTTTAAACGTTAGACCTCCATTTAACAATGAACCCAGACCTTTTGCCGCCTGAACGCAAACCGCAAGGGAGGCGTCCGGCAAAAGGCAATCAGAAGATAATGAGTGTGGTACTGGAATCCTCCTGTTATTGGCTATCTGGTTCGTCCTAAAACAGCCTGCGCGCTGTTACGAAACGTTTCTGCCATTTATCGTCAAACGTGTCAAAATGAACGCCGCGTTCTTTGGAGAAGGTATGCAGCAACTTGTTGTTCCCTGCATAGATAGCCACATGGCCGATCTCCAGGCCGCGTGCGCTGAAGAACAGCAGATCGCCTTTGCGCAGCTCGTTCAGCCCGACTTTCCGGCCTTCTTTAGCCTGATCGTAAGAGACACGAGGGAGGTCGATAGAGAGCGTATGCCGGAACACTTCCTCCACAAAAGAAGAACAATCAAAGGTCGATGTCTGGCCGCTTGCTGCTCCGAATTCATAAGGAGTACCAAGGAATTTCTCTCCGTAGGCGATCAGTTCATCTCCTTGTCGTTCCACCAGGGATGGGCTGGTATAATCGCTGTATTTTGGTTTAGCCGATATATATCCGGTCAGGTTGTCTTTAGTGCGCACTTCCAGCCAGAGAGCATTGACCTCGCGAATGACATGAACCTTTTCGTCGGCTGGAATAAGCCGTAGGGAAGAGGAAGCTATCGATGAATCCGGTTTGCTGCGCAGGTTGACCCCGAAAAGAACCGTTGTGAAAAAATCGTCCCTAGAGGCAATTCGGATGGTCCGGGTCAAGGCCTCCCACTTTACTGTGCTCCCAAGTGCTTCGCTTACAAAACGCAGTGGAATCATCGTGTTGCCCTCAACAATCTGTCCTGGAACATTCAGGGACAGCGTACCGCCGTTTAAGGTGGCAGCGAGTTCCCCGATGCGATAGGTCAGCACCGTGTCGTTTTTGGTTGCCGTTACGGTTTTGCCGGATCCATCCCAGGAAAGCCTGGCTCCTTGCGCCTCAAACAACTGGCGCATGGGGATGAGCGTTGTCCCGTCTAGCAGCAGCGGCTGGACGGCAAGCTGAAGCGGGCGGTCATCTACATAAACGGTTGTCACCGGAGTCGTCCGTACCGACTTTGCATAAGAGGGGGGAGCTTGGAGCAGTGATACCGCCAGCAGAGCCAGCAATACTTTCTTGTTGATTGTCATGCTGTTATCACCTCATTGTGAATGTGTTCATCTAAGTTGTACGAGACTGCATCCGATTAGTTGTGTACTAAATATTGGGTTCATTTAATAAAACAAAACAAACAAACATAAAACAAAATAATATCTGTGTTTTATTATTGACATCAAAACAAAGTAAAGATAAAATTATCTGTGTGAAATATTTCACTTTAGAGATTGATTCCGTATTTAGCGAGGCATTAAGAAGTGAATTCTTAGGAGGCCGATTTTTTATGAGTGCACATGTATTTTTTGTACCATCTATCAATCTTATGGGAACAGGATGTTTGCATGAAGTTGGACCGTATATAAAAGAACTGAATTTAAACAAAGCTCTAGTCGTTACGGATAAATTTTTGATGAAGAGTGGCGTTGCAGGCAAGGTTACATCTTTGCTGGATGATATTGGATTGAACTATGCGGTATACGATGAAGTAAAACCAAATCCGACCTGTAAAAATGTACATGATGGTGTTCAGTTTCTGCAAGAAAACGGATGTGACTTTTTAATTTCGATTGGCGGAGGATCACCACAGGATACGGCTAAGGGAATCGGCATTATTGCTACCAATGGGGGACATATAACCGAGTATGAGGGCGTTCATAAATCCACGCATAAATCGCTTCCTATTGTGGCTATTAATACCACAGCAGGAACATCGGCTGAAATCACGATTAATTATGTCATTACGGACGAAGAGCGCAAGGTCAAGATGGTTATGGTTGATAAGAATAGTGTTGCTACAATTTCGGTCAACGACCCTGAACTGATGGTAGATAAACCCGCCGCATTAACGGCAGCTACAGGACTAGATGCTTTGACCCACGCTATTGAAGCTTTGGTTACGCCAGGCTCCTATCCTGTAACGGATGCGACTGCGTTGGCAGCAGTAGAGATTATTTTTAATCATTTGGCTCGTACGGTGAGCAACGGTCATGATATAGAAGCACGAGAGCAAATGGTATACGCTATTTTCTTGGGAGGACTTGCATTTAATAATGCTGGATTGGGTTACGTTCATGCGATGGCGCATCAGCTTGGCGGCGTATACGATTTGCCTCATGGTGTTTGCAATGCCATGCTGCTGCCGATTGTGGAGGAGGAGAACGCCAAGCATGTACCAGAGAAATTTCGTGCCATCGCTAAGGTCATCGGTTTTGAAGATAAGGGGAAAACGGATAAGGAATGCGCAGACTATGTAATCCAAAGAATCAAAGACCTGTCGAAGGAAGTAGGGATTCCTTCCAAACTTTCTGAACTGGGTGTAAATGAAGTGGATTTGGATCTGCTTGCCGAGAACTCAATGAAGGATGCTTGCGCTCCGGGCAATCCGTTCATACCTAGCAAAGAACAAGTTATCGAGATGTTTAAGAAAATTCTTTAAATAAAAGATGCAATTATTTTACTAAATACTATAAGGGCTGTCCCAGGAAATGATCGAAGAATACTGGGAACGGCCCTTTTTATTTGCATTTTCTACTAAGAAATTTGTGAAACTAGAGATAAGACAACCCCATTGAATATTAATGGCACAGCTCTCTCGGCTAAATCTGTAGGGGACTCTTTTTTTCCTTCCACATTCCAGCGAAAGGTTACACCATAAATGGACCAGCTTAAAATAGTCGCGGCAAGTTCTAACGTTCTTGGGTCTGTATTACTGGTTCCTCTTGTTATGAGTTGAAGTATGAATTGCTCTAATTGATTCTTAATATGTTCTTCCAGGATGGGTGCGACTGAATTATATTTATGGACGCATTGGTTACTAGTGTCATGATAGTCGCATAACGAAAGAATAAGTTTCTGAATGGTCCCCTCCGACAAACGCGCCTCAGCATCAATCCTCTTAATAACATGCTCCAAAAATGCTTCTGACAAAAGGGTTTCAAGCAGTGCATATTTATCTTGAAAATGTGCATAGAACGTAGCACGGTTAACGGTGGCTTTTTGGGTAATGTCATTGATCGTAATCGTGTAGAAGTCTTTCTTATTTAATTGGTCAGTGAATGCGTCGAGAATTAGTCTACGTGTTCGAATGACGCGCGGATCGTTTGGGTTGGGTGAGGTTACACCAGGCATCCTCAAGACACTCCTTTCAGGTAAATTAAATGATTCCCCCATTATAAACATGTGTTGTTTTGTCAACAAGTGAGTTTAGTTATACAACAATTTTATAACCCTTTTGGTTAAGCAACAGAATGAACATTTTGTCGGTTGAATGATAAATTAAACATTGCTAACATTTCACTTGCACCCCGTTTGATGGTGCACGAGCCTTTTATAAAATCGCTAAAAAGCGATAAAAGAAAATGAGGAGGTACAATCCTTGAGTGATCAACCGCAAAATGTCCATTCAACAGAATCTTTATTTCAACCTTATACCATTCATAATCTGACCTTACAGACTCGTATTGTAATGCCGGCAATGGGCCGCGCTTTTTCACCAAATGGTGTGCCAGGACCGGATGTAGCCGCTTATTATCGCCGTCGCGCAGAGAATGATGTAGGCCTTATTATTTCTGAAGGCGCAGTGATTGACCATCCGGCTGGAACAAGTGAGCCGAGGATACCTAATTTTTATGGGGAAGCGGCTTTAAACGGTTGGGCTGAAGTGGTCAGACAGGTTCATGAAGCTGATAGTAAAATTTTCCCACAACTTTGGCATATGGGGATGGCTCGTCCTTTGGGATCTCAGCCGAATCCCGAAGCGCTATCGATTGGTCCATCGGGGCTGGATCTGGAAGGCAATAAAGTGACCGAGCCGATGACAGAAGAAGAAATCGCCAAGGTCATTGGCGCCTATGTCGATGCAGCGGCGAATGCAAAACGACTGGGCTTTGACGGCGTTGAAATTCACGGAGCACACGGCTATCTGGTTGATCAATTCTTTTGGGAGAGAACGAACCAACGTACGGATCGCTATGGTGGTGATATCATAAAACGTGCTCAATTCGCCATTGAGCTTGTGGAAGCTATTCGTGCTGAGGTTGGCCCTGACTATCCTATTGCCATGCGTCTATCCCAATGGAAAATGAATGATTACAACGCAAAGCCGTTCGATACACCGGATAAACTGGGGCAGCTCCTGAATGTGTTAGTACAAGCGGGCGTGGACATCTTCCATTGCTCGACACGTCGCTTTTGGGTACCTGAATTTGAAGGCTCCGATTTGAGCTTTGCCGGATGGGTGAAGAAGCTGACTGGAAAAACCACGATTACGGTTGGCTCTGTAGGTCTGGATGAGGATTTTGTAAGTTATACGGAAGGGAAAGGGGCAGGACACCAAGATATTAATGAACTTCTGGAACGGCTGGACAACAATGAATTTGATCTGGTAGCTGTTGGGCGTGCGCTTCTGGGAGATCCTGCTTGGGCTACGAAAATACGTGAAGGCCGAATTCATGATCTTCAAACCTTTACACCTGAGTTACTTCAAACGCTCAACTAAAACATATCATACTTTGAACACCTCTTCATTTCATAAATAAACACTGTAAGCCAAAATACTCAAAGTGAGGTAAGGAACTTTGGTATTTTGGTTTTTTTATGCGTCTGGATAGTAGTCCATCATGAACCATTTTAGATTAAGTCATATTTTCTTTAAAACTGCTCCATTTAACAAGCTCCTATCTAATTTGGATCTCATTATAACAGACTTAATCCTAGTTCTTTGAAATCATTCATATACTAAAACCAGATCAGACTGACATCAATACTTGATATATATAGATGTCTATGTAATAATGCTTGTATGTTAAAAAATAATGCAGCTGCACTGATAGGAACCATTAGAGACTCGATCAATAAATTGATTGTGTCTGAGCTTGAAGCGAATGGAATTGAAGGGATTGTTCCTACTCATGGTGGAATTCTAATGTTCCTTTATCAAAAGGACGGGCTTTCCATTAAGGAATTGACGCAAAAAATTTCTCGTCAGCAACCCACTATCACTGTTTTGATCGACAAGCTAGTGAAGTTGGGGTATGTCGAAAGAAAAAAAGAAAGGGAGGATAGTCGAGTTACCCTGATATTTCTGACCGATAAGGGAAGAGAGATAGAGCCTATATTTGAGATGATCTCCAACAGATTACAAGAAACCATCTATGGTGGTCTCAAAGATGAAGAAAAAGAACAGCTGGAATATCTGCTGGAGCATGTCAAAAACAGATTATAAATTTTTTGAGTAAATGTATAGATATCTATATTAATATCAAAATAACAATAAAACATCGGGAGGTTATTAAAATGAAACATCTTATCATCTATGCTCACTCTAACGCAGAAAGCTTTAATCATGCGATACTCGAAACGGTTGTAAATACCTTGAAAGAAAAAGGTGACGAAGTCGTTGTACGCGATCTATATGCCCTTGATTTTCAACCTGTATTAAAACCTGAGGATACTGCCGCTATGAGAGCAGGGCAAACCCCGGCTGATATCAAAGTCGAGCAGGAATACATCTCACAATCGGATACGATTACTTTTATTTCTCCCATCTGGTGGACAGGTCTTCCGGCTATCCTGAAAGGTTACGTTGACCGTGTATTTGCATACGGCTTTGCATATACGGCTGGTGCAGAAGGGATTAATAAGCTGCTTAGAGGTAAAAAAGGTTTTATCGTAAATACACATGGTACTCCTAACGCGATCTACGATGAAATCGGTATGACCGCAGGATTGAAGATCACGTCAGATACGGGGATTTTTGATTTCGTTGGAATTGAATCCGTCGGTCACTTACTGCTTGGAAGTATTGGTTACCTTGATGAAGATGGCTATAAAGGACTGCTGAAGCAAGTCCAAGACACGGTTAAAACGGTGCTGTAAAGTCAGTTTATGTTCTCTTAGAAACGTAAGACATTCTTTAAATGATGAGGTCAACCCGTATTTAGTGGTTGGCCTTTTCTTGTAAATGCTTATATTTCTCCAACATCCCGGTCCATAGATCTTTGAATTTGTAATAGCATCTAAACCGTTTCATCTTATGTAACAACTCCTTTACCGTAAACTGGCAAGAGGTGATCAAGCGTATTTTTTCTTATTCGACGCTGAGCTCATTAACCCTTGTATTAAAATTCACAAATATTTCATTGTTATTATCGTGGGCAATTCATTATAGTACATAGTATTAATAGTTAACTGTATGTATTATGTGTGTTGCGGAGGTTCACTATGAAAGATTATGAACTAAGGGACGAATTGAGAGAATCCGTTAACCGGATTTATGGCATGGAATTATTCAGTAGCCTGACGGAGCTTGTTCAGGGGGAAAACCATGTGCTTCAATATTTAGTTCAGCATCGGGATGATGAAATTAATCCTTCCTTGCTCAGCGATCATCTGCATGTATCCAGATCAAGAATTACGGCAGCGCTTACGGGATTAAGAAAAAAAGGCTATGTGACTATGGAAATGTCTGAGCATGACAGACGACGAATGTGTGTAAGGCTCACAGTAGATGGTGAATCCTTGATCAAACAGAAGCAAGAGGGAATTGAAGGTTATTTTGAAGCGCTTGTGGTAGGTTTGGGTGAGAAGAATGTGAAGGAATTTATACGGTTAATTGAGCTTTCTTTGAGTATTATGAATGCGCGTTCTATTGAAAAATAACATAATGTGAGGGTGTACCGGGTGAGATATAAAATAATAGCGGATAGCTGCTGTGATTTAACGAGAGAGCTTAGAGAAGAGATGCAAGTTACTACGATTCCGTTGAATATGACGCTGGGAGATAAATGCTTTGTAGATGATGACACATTGGACTTGCCTCAGTTTATGGAAGAAATGAAAGCCTGTACAACCAAAATTGGATCCGCATCACCGTCACCTATGCTGTATAAGGAAGCCTTTCAAGGTGCGCATACTTCTTTTGCCATTACATTATCCAGCAACCTGTCCAGTTCGTATTCCAGTGCATTGGTAGGAAAAGATATGGCGGAAGAAGAAGGGGCGGATGTTCATGTATTTGATTCGAAAAGCGCTTCGGCTGGACAGCTCTTGTTAGCTCTAAAACTACGCAAGTTGATTGACGAGGGATATCATAAAAGCGAAATTATTTCTTCCTTGGAGAGCTTTATTAGCAAGATGAAAACCTACTTTGTTTTAGAAAATCTGGATAATTTGGTTAAGAACGGACGGATGAATAAAATCACTGGAAAGATACTTTCACTCTTGCATATCAGGCCTATTTTAGGCTCGGATGGTGACGGTAATATCGCATTTTTTACTCAAGCACGCGGTCAGAATCAAATTATCGAAAAGCTGGCAGATACTATTGAAAAAAGTGGCCGGGCTACCGAAGGGGAAAGCATCGTCATTACTCACTGCAATAATCCTGGGCTGGCGGAAAAATTAATGAATGCGCTGAAGAAACGCTATCAATTTAAAGATATTCATATTGTGTCCACCAGAGGGATTAGTTCAATGTACGCCAATGACAAAGGGATCATTATGGCCTTTTAAAAATATTCAGGGTTTATCCTCGCTGTATGGATAAACCCTTTTTAGTACACGGAGACTTTGCGGGAGTTCAAGCCTATCCCAATTTTCTAATGAGGACAGAAGCGTTTATGCTGGCTTGAGTTCCTTTGGCTTGTGTTTGCAGGGTAACAGCAGTAGTAGAGCTATGGTTTCGCAAAGTAAGGACGTCACCGCATGCCAGAGCGAGGATGGCTTGCCCTGTGTTCTGTTGTGTCCCGGCTCCTGAGCCGTATACAGTTCCCTCAGCCAGTGCGCCATTAATAAAGAGGGCGAATTGGTTAGGTTCCACACCGGACACCGAAAAGTGAACTTCATATTTTCCAGCATCGGATATAGCAATCTGTGTAGTTCCTGGAACATGAGCAATTCCAGGTGTAAGTATACCGTTTGTATCCAAAATGACATCCCCTTCAATCGGAACAACTTGGGGCTTCACATTATAAATATAACCGAACTGCGCTAAATCACCTATGGTTCCAGAATCCCCTTCAGGCCCTAAAGCGCCATGATTAATATTCACACTTACAAGTTGCTTTTTGACGATGATGTCTTTCCCGAACCCTTTCCGTTTCGAGCGGCCTTTTCTTTTTTGGGGCTTTTCCTCAAACTTTTTTTCTAACTTATCAAACCAGGCACGGACAAAAACATTTTTTTTACGGCCTTTTTTTCGTTTTAATTCAGGATGACCCAATACAAACACCTCCATATGGTTTGTTGTATACTACTCCATTCATCTAGAGGAGGCATGGATATCTGTCCTGTGACCTATAGGAAACGATCTATTTTGACTAAAAACAGGCTGCTGTACAAGGTGCATTCGTCTAGTATGTAAAAAAGCACCTTTGAATGTGCACTTGGATGACAACCAAGGAACAGACAAAGGCGCCAGTAGAGACGTGTATCATGATGAAGCGGTTTGAAGCCGTTTTTTGCGCACATATAGGGCGTACAAGATGCCCCCAAGCAGACACAGGATGCAGGCGAAGCCTGCCAGCAACCACGCCGATGAGACTGCTCCACCACGATCCATGCTATTTCCGAGCCATAAAGGCAGCAGAGCTCCTCCAACTCCACCTGCGCCTATAAGCAGGCTGGTGGTGGATTCTTCGGTGCCTGGCATCATTTTGCTGGCAAAAACAAGTGCGATGGAGAAGATCCCGGACATGCCCAGCCCCAGCAGTACAATAAGGATAAAGGCGCCGGCAGTGCCTTTGATCAGCGGGAACACGCACAGCAGCAAGGTCGCTGCCAGCGAGCTCAGGGCGACAAAGACACCGTAGCCGTATCGATCGGCAATGTAGCCTGTGAATAACCGGCCGGTAGCCATTGCTAACCAGAAGCAGGTGACACTAAGTGCTGCTTCGGCTTGCGTGAGACCCAAACGTTCGATGAACATGGAGGGCAGGAAATTAGCCAGGCTCATCTCTGTTCCTACATAGATAAAGAAAAAGACGATAAATAGTGCAAGTAGCTTCCAATTGCCTATAGGGCTACCTTTAGAAGCCTCCACCGTGGGGGATTTGGGTGAGTTGGTGGAGAGCGCATGGTTGTCACCTCTGTGTTCCTGTTGGTCTAATACAGCGTCCAGCGTGCCGAAGGACCCACGCAGCCAAGCTATGACGGTCACGGCTGCAAACATGGAAATGATGGGAAAGGCCAATCGCCACCAACCGAGAGCAATGAGCTGGCTGGCGATAGCGGGCATAGCCAACGCGCCGATCCCAAAAAAGACTTCCAGACGGCTCATCGCCGCGCCCGTTCCTTGAGTAATACCGCTGATAATAATAGTGCCAATGAGTGTTTCTACCATGCCGAAGCCAAACCCGGCTGCTGCCCCGACGGCATATAGCCAACCCCAAGGCAGCAGCAATGAGTACAGCACTTCAGCCGCGCACAGCAGGAGCAGGGCGAATACTAGACTTCGGCGTTTGCCGAAACGCCGGGCAAGCCACGGCGACAGCAGGACTCCAGCCAGAAAACCGGAAAATTGAGCGAAGATTAGGCTTCCGCCGTCCGTATAGTTTCTACCGTAATGCTCTAACAACACAGGCAGTAGGGAGCCTACAACCACGTGTGCCAGGCCGATTAAAAAATAAGACAAGCTGCCGATCCATAGCAGTCGTTTCATGATGAACTCCTTTGATACCTAGATTTGACTCATGCGGCAAACTGAACTGCATGAGTCAAATCTGAGTGATTATGATAGCTCCAGTACTTGAAAGCCGTAGCCTTCAATAGAAATATCTCCTTCCAGGTATTTACCGCTGATCAGCTCGTTCCCTTTCTGATCATCCAGATGATATTGCTGCGTCTGGGCGTTATGATTCAGAACGAATAGATACGATTTTCCATCTTTGGTCCGTACAGTGGCTTCTACACCCGCAGGAGCGCGCAGTAGGGATGGAATCCCTTTTTGCTCACAAATGTAGCCCAGCAGGCCATCAAGGAAAGTCTCTTCAGGATCTGAAGCAACGTACCATGCCTCACCTTGACCGAAACGATTGCGTGTCAGCACTGGCATGCCCTGATAGAAATCATCGCCGTATTCGGCCAGCACCTCAGCGCCTTCGCTATGCAACAAGTCGCAGAGCAGATCGCATTTATATTCACCTTGTAATACGCCCACCTTTTCTTTCAATACAATGCGATTGTGTGATTCCGGCAGAAGCGCGTCTATTTCTTCCACCCAGATCCCAAGCAAGTTACGCAGTTTACCAGGATATCCTCCGGTTGTGACCAGATCATTTTCATTTACAATGCCACTGAAAAAGGTCGTTACGAAGGTGCCGCCATGCTCTGTGAATTGTTCCAGCTTCTCGGCGGTACCCGGCTTGACCATGTAGAGTACAGGCGCGATAATGAGATCATATTTCTGGAAATCTGCATCAACAGAAACCAGATCTACCTGTACATTCCGCCGGAAGAGGGGAGCATAATACTTGTGCACCTGATCCACATATTTCAAGGCGACAGAAGGGCCGCTTGATTTTTCTAAAGCCCACCAATTGTCCCAATCGAATAAAATGGCTACTTTGGCATTAACGGTCGCGTCAAGTAGCGTGTTGCCTAATGCGCCAAGCTCACTGCCAAGCTGTGCCACCTCGCGAAATACACGTGTGTTCTCATGCCCGGCATGTTCAATGACGGCCCCGTGGAATTTCTCACAAGCGCCGATCGAGCGGCGAAGCTGGAAGAACATGACCGTGTCGGCGCCATGCGCGACTGCCTGATAACTCCATAACCGCATAACGCCAGGCCGTTTAAGCGAATTATACGCCTGCCAGTTCTGCTGGCTCGGTGTTTGCTCCATCAGCATAAAGGGGTGCCCATCCTTCAAGCCGCGCATCAGATCGTGCGCCATCGCCGTATAGCTTATCGGAGTATTGGCCCCGGGATAGCTGTCCCAAGATACAATATCCATGTGCTTAGCCCATTTAAAATAGTCCAGTTGTTTAAAAAAGCCCATCAGGTTGGTCGTTATCACGGCATCGGGAACATGTTTTTTAATCGCGTTATACTCCAGCAGATAACAATCAAGCATACTGTCTGAATTAAAGCGTGCATAATCGAGGGATATGCCCTGAAAGGTCGAGTGATTTTCTCCCCAATGCTCGCTCAGATTATTTGGCGGTACAATTTCATCCCAATCATAGAAGGTGTGACCCCAGAAGGAAGTATTCCACACCCGGTTTAGTTCTTCCAGTGATCCGTATTTTTGCTTGAGCCACACGCGAAATGCGGCCGCACAGTTATCACAATAGCAATCCCCGCCGTACTCATTGGACACGTGCCACACGAGGATTGCAGGATGGTTTTTGTATCGTTCTGCAAGTCGGTCAGCCATCTGCTCCGCATATTTTCGGTACGTTGGGCTATTCGGACAAGAGTTGTGGCGTCCGCCGAATTTCCGCTTACGCCCGTCAGCATCGACCCGCAGAATGTCGGGATAACGCGTTGCCATCCAGGCTGGATGCGCTGCCGTGCTAGTAGCTAAACAAACGAAGATATCGCTTTCATAAAGACTGTCAATCAATTGATCCAGCCATTCAAAATGATATGTGATTTCGTCGGATTGAATTTTGGCCCATGAGAATACGTTGACCGTGGCGATATCAATCCCTGCCTGCCTGAACATCCGTAAATCTTCCTGATGCGTGGCCTCATCCCATTGCTCAGGATTATAATCTCCACCGTAAAATACTTTAGGAAGTTTACTGCTTATCATGCCAATCACCTCTGTATATAAGAATAATCCTATCTTATAATACAAATAACTGCTTTTAAATATAATAAAATGAACGTGTATATAACAATATGGATCTACATGTGAAATACATACCCGCATACGCCGGAGGTGCTTTTTATGATTTTAACTCCCCATCATTTAAGATTTTTCCTGACTACGCGTGAGCATTCTTTACCCCTTTTTATTGAAAGTATCGGATTTAACAGCAGGCAGGAAGATGTGTCCCGTCCAGAGGGTTATCCGTGCTTTCACTGGATTCAGACGGTGTCTGGTGAAGGGATGTTTACATTTAAAGGGGGGAGTTTCCGTCTGGGAGAGCAGTCCGGGGTTCTGCTGCTGCCCGGGGAATCGCATGCATACAGACGGGCGACCAAGGTATGGCGAACGTTATACATTACATTTGACGGCCCCATCGCCGCTGCTGTATTGACTGCACTGGGATTGAAGCATACGCGTGGGTATCATTGGGACCCGGATAGCGAGCTACACAGCTTTGGGGAAACTATGCTCCATTCCATGGTTAGTGAACGTGATTTGTCTGGATTAGATGCTTCGGCCAATATGTATCGTTTTCTGACTCTACTGCGTAAACATGGACAACATAGCTCGATGCCTTCCCTATCCCATAATGTTGAACGTTTAACCCCTGTACTGGCCTTTATGGAGCAAAATTATGCCAGTCCAGATGTGGGCCTAGGTGATATGGCAGTTATGATGAATGTCAGCTCCCGTCATTTAAATACATTATTTAAGCAAGCGTTTGGTGTGACTTCTTATGCTTATCTGATTGTAATTCGGCTGCGGAAGGCCAAGGAAATGATGACGGAATATCCACAATTAACAGTAAAGGAGATTTCGGAGCGAGTAGGATTCCGAGATGCCAGTCATTTTGTGGCAACTTTCCGCCGAGCTGAAGGAATTACGCCTGAAAGGTTCAAATTACTGTATACATAAGGGTATTTTATCGAAATACTCTTTCTTACTCGGGAATGCTCATTTTAGGGAGCATTCCTTATTGTTTTTTTAAGGATGAGGGAGTATAAAATAATAGTTCATTTGTTTCATCAATCTGATGTTCAGGTGACATAATAAACATAAGATCCATAGTTCTTTTGCAAAACCCTCATCCAAAGAAGGAGTCAACGAAATGCTGAGTAAAGTCAAAAGATTATTAATCGGTCGTCCGCGAAAGTCGACGGCCCTTGAAGATGAGAAACTGAATAAGCTCAAGGCACTGGCCATTCTGTCCTCAGATGCCTTGTCCTCTGTAGCTTACGGAACGGAGCAAATTCTGCTGGTTTTAATTACAGCCGGCTTCGCTGCTCTATGGTATTCCATTCCTATATCCATTGCGGTATTAGGATTGCTGATCATTCTGATCCTGTCCTATAGACAGACCATATTTTCCTATCCTGGTGGCGGAGGAGCGTACATTGTTGCACAGGACAATTTGGGAAAGAGTCCGAGTCTGATTGCAGGTGGTTCTTTGCTGGTCGATTATATTCTGACGGTAGCAGTTAGCTCATCAGCAGGTACAGATGCCATTACATCGGCGTTCCCGTCGTTACATGATCATCGGATCGCCATTGCTCTGATTATGATTATCTTTTTGACTATTATGAACTTGCGCGGGGTGACAGAATCTGCCTCGGTGCTGGCTGTACCGATTTACTTATTTGTTGTTGCGATTTTTGTTTTGATTATTAGCGGTATCATTCATTACGTGGCAGGGGGAGCTCATGCTGCAGCACCGCAATTTGGAGCTACGGTATCCAACGTCAGTCTGTTCCTATTACTGAAGGCGTTCAGCTCGGGTTGCTCGGCGTTAACTGGGGTAGAAGCTGTCTCGAATGCCATTCCGAACTTCCGCAAACCTGCTGCCAAAAATGCAGCAACTACACTAATGATGATGGGTTTGATTCTCGGGTGTATGTTTATCGGAATTAGTTTGCTGGCTTATTGGTACGGTGTTCGTCCTAATCCGCATGAAACGGTCATCTCGCAAATTGCGAACGCCACTTTCGGGCGCGGTGTGATGTATTACATCATTCAGGGCGTAACGGCGCTCATCTTGTTTTTGGCGGCGAATACAGCCTATTCGGCCTTTCCGCTACTCGCTTTTATGCTCGCTAAGGACAAATACATGCCGCATATGTTCATGGTTCGTGGAGATCGGCTTGGTTATTCCAACGGTATCCTGTTTCTTAGTATCTTCTCGGCATTGCTGGTCATCGTATTTGGCGGCAACACAGAAAATCTGATTCCGCTTTATGCGGTAGGGGTATTTATTCCGTTTACCCTTTCACAGCTTGGTATGATGATTCGCTGGATCAAGCTCAAACCGCCAGGCTGGATCGTCAAACTTGCTATTAATACGGTTGGGATGCTGACCACGCTGTCGATTACGCTTATCTTTATCTTCACCAAGTTTAGCCAGGTGTGGGTAATCTTTATCTTCCTGCCCTTGGTTCTGTATTTCTTTATGAAGATCAATAGGCATTACAAAAATACGGCTGAACAACTGCGCATTGATATTACCAAGGATAAACCTATGGTGAAAGGCAATACGATTATTATTCCGGTGGCAGGTATTACGCGAGTCGTTATGAATACGATCAGCTATGCCAAAACCTTGTCGGACAATGTGGTTGCCGTATATGTGGGTGTGGATGATGAAGCGATTCGCAAAATGGAACAGAAATGGGAAGAGTGGGATGTCGGTATACGTTTGGTGGTACTGAAATCCCGTTATCGCAGCATTATTAATCCGCTTCGCAAGTTCATCGATACAGTAGAGTGGAAAAAAGCAGACGAGGACCATATCACTGTTCTCATTCCACAATTCATCACCAAGCACTGGTGGGAAAATATTCTACACAATCAGACCAGCTTACTGATGAGAGCTTATTTGATTAATTATAAAGACGTGATCGTAACGACCGTTCCTTTTCATTTAAACAAATAAAGTCACTGCCAATTGGCCCATACTCATTTGCGTGAGCTGACGATAGTAATGACAAAATGAACATCTTTTGGCCGCATTTCTTTGCGGTCGGAGGATGTTTTTTTTGCATAACAGAGATATTTACTTTAGTGATACATTTTGTGTATTATAGATACAAAATGTATCATTCGAGACTGTTATGGAGGGATACGATGCCCGAAGCCACGGGGAAAATGGAAGATGACAAGCTGCAATTTGTAGATACGCTGAGGGCGCTGGCTATTATTGGAGTTTTACTTGTGCATGTCAGCCAGCATGTAGACGGATTAAACGGATGGTTGCAAAAAGGCTTGAGTATAGGAGCTAAAGGAGTCGCTTTATTTTATATGGCCAGCGCTTTTACACTATTTCTGTCCTTGAGCAGACGTTCAGGTGACAAGAAGGAAAGAATTTCAGCTTACCTGTTGCGTCGTTTTTTTCGGATTGCTCCTTTGTATTACGTGATGTTAGGAATCTATTTGGTTGTGAACGGGACAGGTCCAAGATTTTGGCTTGGAGATCAGGAGGGAGTCACTGCCGCCAATATCGCTGCTCATGTCCTGTTTTTGAATGGTCTGAATCCGTACTGGATCAACAGCATTATTGGTGTGGAATGGTCCATTGCGGTGGAATGTATGTTTTATCTGTTTATCCCCCTATTATTTAAGCTGATCCGATCAGTCCGCCATGCGGTCTGGTTTGTTGTGATGGCGCTTGTGGTAAGCTTTGGGCTAAATACGGTATTTGCTCAATATCCATGGATTAGTGATCACTCTTTATGGGGGCACTATCTGTATTTATGGTTTCCGAATCAATTGCCTGTCTTTGGGCTAGGTATATTGTTGTTTTTCATTTGGAAAGACGAGCGGCATTGGAAAAGTATAGACCGAGTCAGTGGAGGTTTGCTGCTTGTTTCTGTGCTATTTGCATTTTTTGGAGGCATGACCGATTATCTCCTAGGTTTCGGGTTGCTACTGGGAGCGTATGCTTTGTATCACTGGCAGCCGATATGGCTGCTTAATTGGTTATGGTCATGGATCGGCCGCCTTAGCTACAGCATGTATTTGACGCATATGCTGGCTCTGGGACTAATCGTACAGCTTAAAATACCTTTTGCTCCCCTAGTCAGCCTCACACTTATGTTTATCATGACGTTGCTAGTCACCATCGGACTATCCTGGTTTACCTACTCGTGGATTGAACAGCCCGGCATCCTTTGGGGGAAAAAGCTTATATCACGTATGAAGCCTGTCCGCAAGCAGGGAGATTCGGTCAAAGAAAGTGTTGCCTAAGCTACAACTTGAAGCAGCATCCGATAACATTTGGTTGAAGTGCTTGAATAAATCTATGAAATAATTGAAAAGACCTCTTGAAAAGTAGCTCCCAGCCCTTTATATTCGATGTACATCCAAGTTTTTGAATACACCGATGAGGTTGGTTGGAATTGTAAAGGAGATGCGCGCATGCTTTTGAAGCCAATCGGCTTTTTGCTTTTCTCCACGCTTGAGGGAGTAGCTGTTTTTGCGCTGATTTTGAGTATTTTTAAAGTTAAAATGACCCCTTATCTTTGGCAGGCCATTTTTGTTAACCTGATTATGAATATGCAAAGTTATATGCTCCGAGAGGAGTTTTCCCTTTCGTATTTGGTGCCTGTCGTAAATATGCTGCTTTTTATTTTTTTACTCGCTACGGTCGTGAAGATTCCGATTGTGTGGTCCGGTATTATGACGGTTACAGGTTATTTTGCATATGCCGTTGTTCAGTCGGTATTCTTAAAAGTCATGTTCGGCAACCTTCCGGTTTCTGAGCTGCAGGATGGGTCCTTGAAGGGCTATCTGCTACAAGTGGTAAGCGCGGCAGTAGGACTGCTTATTTCATTGATGTTGTATCGAAAAGGGATCGGCTTTTCCCCTAATTTCAAGAAGCTTAAGTTCAAAGAGGAATATGGCATTGTCATCACGCTGATTATCCTGTCCCTCATTTCAACTTCTATTGTGCTCTACTATAACGAGGTATGGTTAAGTATGATATTTTTTGCACTGGTTTCGGGATTTTTCATCTATTATGCAATCGGAAAGGAATACCGGGATGATTGAAGCGATGGCTTTCAAACTTGCTAACCAGATCAAACGTATTGTGCCTGATCATCCAGCCTCTGTCGCGGTACTTCAATACGCACTTGCTCTCATTCTGAATGCGTCCATGATCATCGTGTTAACACTATTCGCCTCAATCTTCACGGGGCGGATGGTAGAAGCTGTAACGATTCTTGTCGCTTTCGCCCTACTGCGCCAAATATCAGGAGGCATTCATTTGAAAACGGGCATGGCATGTGTGTTGGTGACCTCAGCAGCTTTTACTTACATATCCTGCATTGCCTTAAATAGTTGGTGGACAAACCTGTTTACCGGAATAGCTCTCATTCTCGTTTTATGTTTTGCCCCGTCCAGAATTGAAAAGCAGTCGCGCATTCCAGTACGTTTTTATCCCCTCTTGCGACTGTTATCCTCCTTGCTTGTATGTACTAATTTTGTAATCGGTTCCTCTGTAGTGGCTGTTGCTTTTTTGGTCCAAAGTCTAACATTGATCCGGGGAAGGAGGTGAGTGGAATGATGAGGAAAATGGTATATGGATTAGCCACATCGCTGTCTATGTTTGCAACATTTGCTGTATCAGTGGCGAGTTATGTGTATGTTTATCAAGGGGATACACCCGAGGAACTGCTGAATAAACAAAATGCCGAAATAGAAAAATGATACATAGAGCTGCTATTAAGCAGCTTCAGAGTGTCGAGAAAGTCCAGAGGACTTTTCGACACTTCTATTTTTATATGGGGAGACGCATCTTTTAAAACAAAAATCGATTTAAAACGATCTGAGGCCCCTAGTTTTTAGACCACTAAGACAGTTTTAAACCCCCTGCAAAAAAACAGGGGGTTTCTCGACAGCCTGAGAGCTGCTATTAAGCAGCTTCTTTTTATGTAAAAAAAATCAGGCGCTCCATTAAAGAGCGCCCGAATGGGAGAGGAGAAACCGGACGAAGAGCTTATGGGGAAACGTAAGTCTTCTCCGCGGTTGTCTACGACATTGGTTGAATGCCGATATCCTAAGGATGCCCAGGGAATGGTTTTTTATACCTGCCTCATCCTAAGTTTTTCAAACGGCGGTGCATGTGGTACGATAGCGTCATAATCTTATATGGTTATGAACACATATAGAAAATAGGTGAGTTTCAGCGTGAGAGTGGTATCGGGTAGTGCCAAAGGAAGGCCGTTAAAGGCAGTTCCCGGCACAGGGACGCGGCCGACCACGGATAAGGTCAAGGAAGCGCTATTTAGCATGATAGGTCCTTATTTTGATGGGGGAGTCGCACTTGATCTGTTTGCTGGTAGTGGTGGCCTGGGTATAGAGGCGCTTAGCCGGGGAATGGACAAGGCTGTTTTTATTGATATGGAATCCAAAAGCATTGATGTCATTAAAGAAAATTTACGAAAAACTGGACTGGAAGGACAGGCTGAAGTGTTCCGCAATGATGCCGGACGAGCGCTCAAGGTGCTGGCAAAACGTGGAGCTCTTTTTGATGCTGTTTTTCTCGATCCACCCTATCGTCTCAAACACGGAGATGAATTAATGAGCCGTATGGCTGAGTTGAACTTGCTTCGTTCAGATGCAATCATCGTGCTGGAGTATGAATCGGGACATGAATATCCGGAAAGCTTCGGACCGTTCGAACAGGTCAGAAAAGCAGTCTATGGTGAAACGGCGTTATCTATTTATCATTTTGCAGCCGATGCTTTGTCGAATGTTGTAGAACATACGGAAGCCGGAGTGGTCAAATTCGGCATCAGCGAATCAGACGGGGAGGACCATCATGATTGAGCACAAACCACGTATTGCCGTATATCCGGGAACCTTTGATCCCGTGACGATGGGGCACCAGGATATTATTCAAAGAGCAGCCAGACAGTTTGATCTATTGATTGTCGCGGTTCTTAACAATATTAGTAAAAATCCGCTGTTTTCACTTGAGGAACGAATGGAGCTGCTGCGAACGGTAACTCGCGATATCCCGAACGTTGAAGTGGACAGCTTCCGTGATCTGACAGCTAATTATGTACGTCAAAAAGGGGCCCAGGTTATTGTCAGAGGAATCCGGTCGGTGACTGATTTTGAATATGAGCTGCAATTAGCCTCTACAAATCATAAGCTGAACCCGGATGCGGAAACGATCTTTATGATGACCAATCCGACTTATTCATATCTGAGTTCCAGTATGGTGAAGGAAATTGCGCATTTTGATGGCAAGGTTGTAGATCTGGTGGCACCGGAGGTGGAAGACGCGCTGCGTGCGAAGGTCAACGCGAATCGCGGCGGCTCCACCATGAAGTCATAAAGGAAAAGGCCAGCAGGGTAACTATAATTGTACCCAGCAGCGCAATGGACAGTACGGTTAGTTGCCAGGGGTACATAGATGTTCCTTCTATTTGTGTTAGTAAGCCGCTGGCTCCGGTCATGACAGGATGCGTGGCAGATTCATTTACGCTTTCCACAAAAGAAGACACAGAACTGCGACTGACGTAAGCGGGAGTTGTATTACTGACGATGCGGTTAAGCGGGACCCATGTCGCTAAGGTAAGTCCAAAAGCAATGATCCCATGGAGCACTCGTGACAAGGTGAAGGTGATGCCCTTGTCGGAAGGTCTGGTGACGGCGGTAATCTGAAGCCAGCCGCACAGGCCGCCCCATCCCAACACAGCACTGATCAGGGCTGCTTGTGTACGGAGATCGTAGGGCAGACGGCTGATTTCATAGGAACCCAAATGGATTTCCATCCAGGCAGGCCATATGAAAGAAAGCGATCCTTGGCCTGTGTATATGGACAGCAGTCGAATCAGTACGGAAAAGAAAATAATGAATCCACCTGTCACCATCAGCGCCTGTACAGCATGGGATACGGTTTCGCCCAACAGTTTTCCGAAACTGCGGCCGTCCTGTTCTCTGGCAGAGCGGGTAGCTTCCCATGCGGATCGGATCAGGGAGGGAGAAGTACGGGAAACTGAGGTGCGCCGTAGGGCAGCTGGCGTTTCCCGTTTTTGCAATTCTTTGGACGATACAGGTAGTCTGGCGGTGATCCAGCCTGCCAGTAGCCCGGAAATCCAGTGAACTGCAAGTAACATCATGCCTGCGGTAGCATTGTGCAGTAGCCCTGTCCCGATGACGAGCAGGATGGTAATCGGATTGCAGAAATGAGCGATAGAGGTTAGACGTCGAAGCTGAAACGCAGTCATATCCTCCTGTTGTGCCCATTGGCGCACCGCTTCCGCTGCAGCGGGGAATCCCGCGGTCAGGCCGAGGGCCAACACCCAGCCGCTTCGCCCGGGTAGACGGAACCAGGATCGCATAAACGGCTCCAGCAGGATACCTAGTCCATGTACTAGACCAAAGGCGATGAGCATTTCGGACAGCATCAAAAAAGGCAGCATGGCTGGGAAAATAATACTCCACCATAGCTTAAGGCCTTGAGTAGAGGCTTGAAATACTTCTTCTGGTGAGGCGACAACAGCCAGTACAAGCAAAATGGCTCCGAGGCCAAGCAGTATGGTTGTCCAATAAGGAGCGGAATGGGCTTCCTTTTGCATCAAAGAATTCACCTCTCATAAATATACTAAGGAGAGTGGGATGCTGTCTCCAGTGTTTATTCACGTTCGTTGTCTTGGGATAGGTTGTTCGTATACGTTGTCGTAAACAATGTATGCTTTTTCGGAAGGCTTGAGAACAGGTGGCGCAGAGGCACTTGGATAAGATAGGAGAAGTTAGGCTGCAAGGGGGGGAGAAGCAATGAAACGAATAAACCGGAAAAGAGTTTTTTTTACAACCGGTTATGTGTTAATGCTGGCTGCAATGGTCTATGTGCTGGTCTATATGCCAACCCCTTATCTGATCTATGGACCAGGTGGGGCTAACGAGATCAAACCGATGGTTAAAGTCCGGGAGGGTGACAGCATCGAACGGGGGACCTTTATGATGACGACGGTATCGGCGCGTTATGCCAATGTTATTATGTTGGGCCTGTCCAAGCTGGACCGCAATTCGGAGATTCAGCGCAAAGAGGATCGTCTGCATGGAAGAAGTGAAGACGAATATGCGGCAGAGCAGGTATGGTATATGGGGGATTCCCAATCTTCCGCGATGGAGGCTGCCTACACCCGTGCCCATGTTCCCTATCGCATTGTGCCGGATTATGTGTATGTATTTAAGGTCCCGGGCTCGAACAGCGTGTTTGAGCCTGGAGATGAAATATTGGAGCTGAACGGCGTGCGAGTGACCGATAATCGTTCCATTCGGAAGGCTTTGGAGGACGAAAAATCGGGAAAAATGGCTAAAGTGAAGCTAAAGCGCGATGGAAAGTTGCTGACCGTTCAAGCTCCCTTAACGACCATCACGGACAGTGAGACGGGTAAGCAACGTTCTGGCTTTGGCGTCAGTATTGCCACGGTACAGAAGGTAGAGCCGAAGGATGAACGTAAAACGATTCATTTTACATCTACGGATGTTGGCGGTCCTTCGGCAGGTTTGATGTTTACCATGGAAATCTATAACCAACTGACACCAGGTGATCTGAGTAAGGGATATCGTGTAGCCGGTACGGGTACTATTGATAAGGACGGTCAGGTTGGAGCGATTGGTGGTGCAAAGTATAAAATAGTTGCTGCTGACCGTCAGGGTGCGGAATTGTTTTTCGTCCCTGCGGATAATTATAAAGAGGCCAAGGCCAAAGCTGAGCAAATGGGAAGCCGGATGAAGCTTGTTTCGGTTCGCAAGCTTGGTGATGCGCTGAATTATATGGAAAAGCTGCCCATCAAACCATAATGGGCGGTCGCAAGTAATCAGCATACATGCCGCGGATGGCGGGACGTGGCATCCCGGCTGCGTGTATGGCGGCTGCGGCTGTATCCCAGTCCAGGTGGGGATGTGATCCGGCAGACAGCTTGACCCATACTGGAAGGGTGGCTGTCTGCTTCATACGTGCCAGCAGCTCGCGTCCAGCCCTGTTAAAGCCGAGCACGCGGATATAGCCCGGACCTTTCGCCAGCTCATCCGGAGTCATATCGGCTTTGGCATGATTTAGCAAAATATGTGCACACATCCGCTGAAGCTTCGTACGAGTATACCGCCTTGTCTTGATCGCGGTGAGCAGGGCCTCCACAGAAGGCTGGGGCAGCGTGTACAGCGATTGCCGCAGACGATGCTCCAGCCCTTCGGTGACCTCGTGCAGCTCCGCCAGCTGCTGCGGGCTACGTGTGATTAGGGCGTTCAGCAACGGCTGGCTGAACGCTTCCCAGTGCAGCGGCGCGCGTTCAGCTTGCCACTCGCGCCGCAAAATCTCCAGTGTCGCCGCAGGTATGTACGGCGACGCGGCCTCCGGCCCGCCGTCCAGCAGCAGACGGCGGATGGCCGTGGCGCTGGCGATGACTCCGTCCGCAGGGGCCACGGCTTCGTGGTAGCCCGATCCCGTGCGGGCTACCGTGAAGGGCTTGATTGTGCTGCCTAGCCGTTCCAGCGCAATCAAATAATGCAGCCCCAACGTATTGTTGGGCTGCTGCATGAGGGCGGCGAGCGCAGCGCCGTCCGCTCCTTCGGCCGCGAGCGCGGCTGCGGCTCCCGCGTAGGCAGCGGGATAGCTCGTGCCGCTGCTTAGGCGCTGCGCGATGCCAGCCTTGAGCTCGGCCGGCTCTGCCGCCAGCACGCGAGCCAGCGCGCGCAGCGGGGCGATGTCTCCGCTCTCGCTGCCGAAGCAGAGCGCGTCGACGATGCCCGTCGCATGGAGCAGGGCGACCGCTCCGCGGGCAAACCATTCTGCGGGCTGGACGGCATAGGCCACAGGCAGCTCCAGAACTAGGTCCACACCCATGGCGAGTGCCATTTCGGTGCGGGACCATTTGTCTGTAATCGCGGGTTCACCCCGCTGAAGGAAAGGACCACTCATCACAGCCACTGTGCGTTGTGCACCAGTGATGCGAAGAGATTCCTCCCAGTGATGGACATGTCCGTTATGCAGGGGATTGTACTCTACAATCATACCGAGTGTTTTCAAGACCGTAGTCGGCTCCTTTCTTAAAGTAGCTTATTGGGTAACCCTTTTGATAATAATGGTTAAGTACCCGTGAATGATTGTTTTCAGGGCAGCTATACTGATTTTTCATCGTCGGCATGAACAAGACCATTGAGACCTGGACGAAAAAGCTTTATACTCGCATTATTGTACACGAAGAGTGGCGGGGGTACGAATACTCATCAGTACATGTTTAGCACAATGCATTTTTACTTCTGCATAAAACTTGTCGAACCATTGGAAAACCGGTGGATTTGTGAGTGGTGTAAAGTGAAAGGTGTTGACAAACGACTCGATCAGTCGGTATAATAATTTTTGTTTGTTTGGAGTGATAGTGATGCAACTATTTTTTCGCAAAGTAGCAACAAGTGACGGTCCTTTTCCTATCCGTGAATCTCTTAATGTGAGTGAATTGGTGGATGATCGTGCTGATGTTACGGCCGTTTCCCCGCTGGAGACCGACTTGGTCGCCGTTAGTCTGGGTCAAGGCTTGATGAGCGTGGAAGGCACGTTGACCGCAGGTCTGGACATGCTGTGCTCACGCTGTTTAAGCCCGATGCACGAGGATTTAAAGATTGAATTCCGTGAACGGTTCAAGCAAACCTCTTCGAGTGTTGAAGAGGAGGATGAAGATGGCGATTTTATCGCAGTGACGGAGGACTCCTTCGACATTGCACCGTATTGTGAAGAACTGTTTGTACTGCATGTGCCGTTTGCGCCTTTGTGCAGTGAGGATTGTCAGGGAATCGCACCAAAGACCGGACAAAACTGGAGTATTGGCTCCGATGACAGTAGCGATGGCAATACGGAAAAGATTGATCCGCGTCTGGCAGGGCTTAAGGATTTTTTTAAATGAGAATTGAGTTCAATTCTGAAAAATCATCATCCGCTTGTGCCGGAGAGTTACTGAACCGATGCGTGGATGTTGCAGGCTTGATTCACCGGCTGTAAGATAATTGCTTCTAGCATTTTCTTTCAGTCTTGAATGAGATAAGAAGTCATACCCGTTATGCGGGGTTGATCTGGTTAAGGAGGTGGGAAGAATGGCAGTACCTCAACGGAGAACATCCAAAACTCGTCGCGACAAACGTCGTACTCACTTTAAACTGGCAGTACCAGGTATGGTGAAATGCTCCGAATGCGGCGAATTGAAACTTGCTCACCATGTGTGCAAAGTTTGCGGAACGTACAAAGCTAGAGAGATCATCTCTCAATAATGTCCGATAAGCGGATTCTTTGGAATCTTCGCAGAAAGAGTAGCGCTTCACTTCAGTGAGGCGCTACTTTTTTTGTCTGCATGCTTCCTTTTTACGTCAGCATGCTATATACTGTTTTAGTACCAGGTTCTAAGAAAGAAGGGCCGAAGGGGTTCCTTTATACATACAAGAAGACAAATCGGCTTGAAGTCTCGCCGTTAGAAAGTGAAGTAAAGTAACCCAAACTGTCGTCTGAACGACAGTTTATTGTAGAGAAAGGAGGCGTCACTGACATCGAACGTTTGCCGAAGAGACAGAGACAGCAGCGGCTGACTCAATTAATTGATGATAATCCGTTCGTAACGGATCAGGAATTGACAAGACAGCTGAAGGTAAGTATTCAGACTATTCGGCTGGACCGGATGGAACTGGGAATCCCGGAATTGCGGGAACGGCTAAAGCTGATGGCTGAGCGCTCCTACGACCAGGTTCGTTCCTTGCCTTTGCATGAAGTGATCGGGGATATCGTTGATCTACAGTTGGATCGAAGCGGTATTTCGATTTTTGAGATTAAAGAGGAACATATTTTTTCGCGTACTGGCATTGCGCGGGGGCATTATGTATTTGCCCAGGCCAATTCATTGGCCGTTGCCGTGATTAATGATGAGATAGCATTGACCGCGTCAGCGGATATACGCTTTGTCCGCCCGGTTCATTTAGGTGAGAAGTGCATTGCCAAGGCATATGTACGCTCCAATCCAGAACAAAAAGGGAAGGCTAAAGTGGAAGTCTTTGCCTACGTAGGAGAAGAAATGGTGTTCCAAGGCAACTTTGTCATTTATCGCTCCACGGAGGAAGAGTATAGCGAAGGAGGAAGTCAGCATGCGGATCGCCATTGATGCCATGGGGGGAGATAATGCTCCTGAGGCGACAGTAGAGGGCGCCCTATCTGCGGCGGCGGAATGGAAGGATACGGACATTACGCTGGTTGGTGACCGGGAACGTATTGAATCGGTTCTGAACGGCAGGGCGTTGCCGACGAACCTCAGCATTCGCCATGCATCCGAAACGATAGATGCGCAGGACGAGCCTGTAAAGGCAGTGCGCCGTAAAAAGGATGCTTCGATGGTCGTGGCTGGTCGAATGGTCAGAGAAGGCGAAGCGGATGCCATGATATCTGCAGGTAATACAGGCGCGCTAATGACCACAGGGTTGCTGGTGGTTGGAAGAATGGAAGGCATTGAACGTCCGGCTCTCGCGCCGATGATACCAACGATTGATGATCAGGGTATTCTGGCGCTTGACTTGGGAGCCAATATGGATGCCAAGCCTGAGCATCTTGCCCAGTATGCACTGATGGGGAGTTTGTATCGTCAGAAAGTTCACGGTGTGACTTCTCCAAGGGTGGGTCTGCTGAATGTGGGGACTGAAGCTGGGAAGGGCAATGAACTGACGAAGTTGGCATTTCCACTTATTGAGCAATTACCTGTCAATTTTGTGGGTAATGTTGAATCGAGAGATGTGTTAACCGGGAATTGCGATGTACTGGTGTGTGATGGATTTGCTGGGAATATCATGCTAAAATCACTGGAGGGTACAGCCGGAGCCATATTTTCTCTCTTAAAAGAGCAATTCACCAAATCCTTGAAGACCAAGCTTGCGGCAGCCTTGATTATGCCTGAGCTTCGCAGTCTGAAAGGTAAATTGGATTATAAAGAGCATGGCGGGGCTCCTTTGCTGGGTTTGAGTGGACTCGTCCTGAAAAGTCACGGTTCGTCTGACGGCGTTGCCGTCAAAAACGCGGTAAGGCAGGCTCGTACCGCCTTGCAAAACCGGTTGGTGGAAAGTATATCCAAGGAAATCAGCAGGAAGTGAGTGACGATATGAATAAATTACGGCCGGTTGGTGTTATCGGAACAGGGAAATACGTACCTGAGAAAATTCTGACCAATAAAGATTTGGAAGCAATCGTAGAAACGAGTGATGAATGGATTGTCAGCCGTACAGGGATTCAGGAGCGCCATATTGCGGCTCCAGAACAGGCTACATCTGATTTAGCTTATGAAGCAGCAATTAAGGCGTTGGAGTCCGCGGGTATGACGGCACAGGATTTGGATTTAATTATTGTAGCTACGGTTACACCGGATATGGCGTTTCCGTCAACTGCCTGCATTCTTCAGGACAAATTGGGAGCCAAAGGCGCAGCAGCTTTCGATTTGTCTGCGGCATGCTCGGGTTTTGTATACGGACTGGCTACGGCAACAAGCTTCATTAAGACAGGTATTTATAATAATGCATTAATCATTGGGGCAGACTGTCTTTCTCGGATTACAGATTATACCGACCGCAATACCTGTGTTCTATTCGGAGATGGTGCAGGAGCTGTAGTGATTGGCGAAGTGCCTGAAGGTAGAGGATTCCAATCCTTTGATCTCGGGGCTGAAGGTGCCGGAGGCAGCTTACTCAAGTTGGAAGCAGGAGGCTCGCGTTTGCCTGCGAGTGCAGACACACTGGAAAATAAACAGCACTATATTTACATGAACGGACGCGAAGTGTTCAAGTTCGCGGTTCGTGTTATGGGAACGGCAACGGTTGAAGTGTTGGAAAAAGCAGGGCTGTCCAAAGATGATATTGATCTGTTCGTTCCGCATCAAGCCAATATTCGCATCATCCAATCGGCGATGCAACGTCTGGATTTACCAGAGGAAAAGGTAGTTGTTAATGTTCATAAATATGCGAATACATCTGCAGCATCAATCCCTCTCGCTCTTGTGGAAGCAGCTGAGGAAGGCCGCATGAAGGAAGGCGACCGTGTATTAATGGTGGGCTTTGGCGGTGGCTTGACCTGGGGAGCGTCGGTTCTTGTCTGGTAATTAGTTGGAATTTTTGATATAATATTGGATTTGTGTAGTGTTTTACAGGACAAGCATTGGATACAGAGAGGTGCATACACGATGGGCAAAACGGCATTTATATTTCCCGGTCAGGGCTCACAAGCTGTAGGTATGGCTAAAGATGCTTATGAAGCAGTTCCAGCTGCAACAGAAGTATTTCGCCAAGCGGACGAACGGTTAGGGTTCGCACTAAGCACACTGATTTTTGAAGGGCCGGACACAGCTTTGAAGCAAACATCCAATACGCAGCCTGCACTGTTAACGGCGAGCATTGCGTTGTATGAAGCGTTCAAGGAAAAAATGGGCATTCATCCCGATTATGTGGCTGGACACAGTCTAGGAGAATATAGCGCGCTAGTCGCTTCCGGTGTCCTCGCTTTTGAGGATGCGGTTGAGATCGTTCGTACACGTGGCGAGTTCATGGAGCAGGCCATTCCTGATGGGCAAGGCGGGATGGCTGCTGTGTTGGGAGCTGATCGTGAAGCATTGGCAGCATTGTGCCGAGATATTACGGAGTCTGGTCAACTGGTCGAACTAGCCAACATCAATTGTCCCGGACAAATTGTTGTATCTGGTACGAAGGAGGGCGTAGCTGCTGTCGCTGAACGTGTGAAGGAAGCAGGAGGCAAGCGCGCTATTACTCTGGAGGTTAGCGGTCCTTTCCACTCATCATTGATGAAGGAAGCAGCGACCAAGCTCTCCGGCAAGTTGGGGGCTGTAAATTTCTCGAAAGCTCAGATTCCAGTTGTTGCCAATGTAACAGCTAAACCTGTACGTGAGGGGAGCGAAATCCGCCAACTGTTGGTGGATCAGGTCTATTCTCCGGTACTGTGGGAAGACAGTGTAACATGGCTACTAGAACAAGGTGTTGACACCTTTGTTGAGTTTGGACCGGGAAGTGTTTTGACTGGACTGGTTAAAAAAATCGACAAAACGGTTAAGCTGTATAATATAAGCAGCCTGGAGTCGTTTGCTTCTGTAACGGAAGCCTTGGAGGCCCGTTAAAAGTATAATCATTGCCTTAACGGGTTATATACTTGCAAGGGGGGACTATGATGTCTAAGCCATTGAGTGGAAAAACGGCGCTCGTTACGGGAGCGTCGCGCGGAATTGGCCGTAGTATCGCGCTGGCGCTGGCTGAAGCAGGCGCTAATGTGGCAGTAAACTATGCTGGTAGTGAAGCGGCTGCGACTGAGGTAGCAGAGCAGATTCGTGCCAAAGGTGTAGAGGCTATTACAGTTCAGGCTAATGTCGGTCGCGCTGACGAAGCAGATCAGTTGATCAAGGATGTGATTGGCGCTTGGGGCAAGATTGACATCCTGGTGAATAATGCCGGCATAACAAGAGATAATTTAATCATGCGCATGAAGGAAGAGGAATTCGATCAGGTGATCGAAACGAATCTGAAGGGTGTGTTTAATTGTCTTAAGGCGGCAACACGTCCAATGATGAAGCAGCGTTCTGGCCGAATTATCAATATCTCCTCCGTGGTCGGTGTACTTGGCAACGCAGGACAAGCCAACTACGTTGCTGCTAAAGCAGGGGTAATTGGTCTTACCAAATCCTCTGCTCGAGAGCTTGCGTCGAGAGGTATTACAGTGAACTGTGTGGCTCCTGGATTCATCGATACCGAGATGACGCAGGTACTGGCTGATGATTTGCGTGACAATATGCTTAGCGGTATACCGCTGGCCCGTCTTGGACGGCCTGAGGAAATTGCTGACGTGGTGCTGTTCTTGGCCTCGGATGCTTCCTCATATATGACGGGCCAGACTTTGCATGTGGATGGCGGCATGTATATGTAGTAGCATGTTGCCAATCCGCATGCCCCGATGAAGAGTTGTCAATGAAAACTCTCTTCTATGGCATTTTAATTGTAATTTTCGTATAATACCTAAGAGGAGGTGAGCCGGATGTCCGATGTATTGGAGCGCGTAAAACGCATTGTCGTTGACCGTTTGGGAGCCGACGAAGCCGAAGTTACACTTGAAGCATCTTTTAAAGATGATTTAGGCGCTGATTCTCTCGATGTAGTTGAATTGGTAATGGAATTGGAAGATGAGTTTGATATGGAAATCTCTGATGAAGATGCAGAGAAAATTACAACTGTAGGTGAAGTTGTGAAGTACATACAATCTCATACCTAATTCATGTCATCAAAAGTCCCGTTCTGTTACAGGCGGGACTTTCTCCTAATTATACAGATTGAACTAAAGACGGAATTGCCGCGTGTTTTTGAGTTTGGCTCAGCTTCACTTAGTCAAAGGCTGAGAAGTATGCGTCATTACTAACTTTAGTTGATTCTATATTATTTTTACGCACAAGAGTGTGCGGTCTTAAAATACAATATGCAGTAGACATAGAGGTGATTATCTTTGAAACAACGTGTTGTCATAACAGGAATGGGTGTAATCACTTCGCTGGGACAGGATTTGAACACACTATGGGATAATCTGATGGCTGGAAAATCCGGCGTCAGTGAAATCGAAGCTTTCGATACAAGTGAGTACACTACGAAAATAGCCGCTTCCATTAAAGATTTTAATCCAGAGGATTATATTGAACGTAAGGATGCGCGTAAAATGGACCGCTTTGTGCAGTTTGCGGTTGCTGCTAGTAAGTTGGCGCTTGAGGACAGCGGACTTGTAATCGGAGAAAATGCGGACGCTGAGCGTGTTGGTGTATCTGTCGGTTCCGGTATTGGCGGATTGGGAACTTGGGAAGATCAGCACAACGCACTGATTGAAAAAGGACCTAAACGCGTAAGCCCTTTCTTCATCCCGATGATGATTGCTAATATGGGTTCCGGTCAAGTATCGATTTCACTCGGTGCTAAAGGCCCTAATACATCACCAGTTACGGCATGTGCCACGGGCAGTCATGCTATTGGCGATTCCTTCCGCATGATTCAGCGCGGTGACGCAGACGCCATGATTTGCGGAGGAGCTGAGGCCACTATTCGTCCGATTGGTATGGCTGGATTTTGTTCCATGCGAGCGATGTCCACGCGTAATGACGAGCCTCAAAAGGCAAGTCGTCCTTTCGATACCGAAAGAGACGGGTTTGTTATGGGCGAAGGCTCTGGTGTTCTTATTCTGGAATCGTTGGATCATGCTTTGAAGCGTGGTGCGCGTATTTACGGTGAAGTGATTGGCTACGGTCTTTCTGGCGATGCCCATCATATGACGGAGCCTGATCCAGAGGGAGCGGCACGCTGCATTAGAATGGCGATCCGTGATGCTGGATTGAATCCTGAAGAGATTGATTATATCAATGCACATGGTACATCTACACCAGTCGGTGATAAATCCGAAACGGAAGCAGTTAAGAAAACGCTTGGAGAGCATGCCTATAAGGTAGCGATCAGCTCAACCAAGTCGATGACAGGGCATTTATTGGGTGCAGCGGGCGGCGTTGAAGCCGTGATCTGTGGTCTCGCCCTTCAGCATCAGACGATTCCGCCAACGATTAATTTGGATAATCAAGACCCGGCATGCGATCTTGATTATGTACCTAATAAGCCGAGAAAAGCGGAACTGAATGTGGTTATGTCCAATTCCTTTGGTTTTGGCGGTCACAATGCTACGGTTATTCTAAAAAAATATGAAGCATAAGGGGTCAGTTCGTTGAGTGGAGACTTGAAGCAATTACAGCAGAAACTTCATATTCAATTCAACAATCGGCAGCTTCTGAAGCAGGCCTTTACGCACGCTTCCTACGTAAACGAACATCGGTTCAGTCAGCATGCAGACAATGAGCGTCTTGAATTTTTAGGTGACGCTGTTCTGGAACTGACGGTGTCCGAGCAATTGTACAATCAGTACCCTAACCGACCCGAAGGCGAACTCACCAAGTTGCGTGCAGCTATTGTCTGTGAGCCTTCTCTGGTGAAATTTGCTGTCGGGCTTGAGTTCGGGCAATATGTACTGCTTGGAAAAGGTGAAGAGTTGACAGGTGGACGTACTCGTCCGGCTCTGTTGGCTGATGTATTCGAAGCGTTCGTAGGTGCGCTTTATTTGGATCAGGGTCTGGAGGCCGTCCGTTCGTTTTTGGAACATTATATTTTTCCTCAAATTGTATTAAATGGTAAGCTTCAGATGAGTGATTTCAAAACAGAGCTTCAGGAACTGACGCAGCATCATAACATGGGGATGCTTGAATACAAGATTGTAGAGGAGCGCGGACCAGCCCATGAGCGCGAGTTTGTAGCTGAGGTATATATGGACAGCGAACGGCTAGGGGCAGGTACGGGACGCTCCAAAAAAGAAGCTGAGCAGCAAGCGGCGGCAGTAGCTTTAAACCGTTTGAAGCTGGCAGAATCGTAATCGGTACCTGAGCAGCCCGGACGGGTTACGCAAGCAGGGGGCACAAAGTAAGAGCAAAGGGCAGTCCGCGGGGAGTCCCGGCCCGTAATGGCGAATGGACTGCGTTTTGCTCTTTTTTCGTGGCTTTGCTGGTGTAATGTGAGTGTCGGTACTGTGCTTTATACAAGCTAGTTTATGCTACAATAGGGATAATTCATATCAATCAGGTATACGGTGTTGTACAAGCATATTTGAAATGTTAGAGGTGAGATTGAGCATGTTTTTAAAGCGCATTGAGCTGGCGGGCTTCAAATCGTTTGCAGATAAAACGGAAATGGAATTTGTCCGCGGCATTACGGCAGTCGTCGGACCCAACGGAAGCGGAAAAAGTAATATTTCCGACGGAATTCGTTGGGTGCTGGGCGAACAGAGTGCCAAATCACTGCGTGGCGGCAAAATGGAGGACATTATTTTTGCGGGTAGTGATGCTCGTAAGGCTGTTAATTACGGTGAAGTATCGCTTACGTTGGATAATGAAGATCAGGCGTTGCCTCTGGATTTTGGTGAGGTCACGGTAACGCGACGTGTACATCGAAGTGGGGATAGTGAATATTTCATTAATCGGCAATCATGCAGACTCCGAGATATTACAGAGCTGTTTATGGATACAGGCATTGGTAAAGAAGCTTATTCAATTATTGGGCAGGGACGCATTGAAGAAATTCTGAGTACCCGATCTGAGGATCGTCGAGGTATTTTTGAGGAAGCTTCGGGTATCGTAAAATATAAATCGCGTAAAAAGGATGCGGTTCGCAAGCTGGATGAAACGGAGCAAAATTTGCTGCGTATTCACGATTTGGTTAGTGAACTGGAGGATCAGATTGGACCGCTTAAGGAGCAGTCTGAAAAGGCGATTCATTTTAAAGAGCTGCGCGGTGAATTGAAATCAAAAGAAATTTCAATGTACGTCCATCAAATTGAACAAATTCATACTTCGTGGAGCGATGCGACTTCCAAACTAGCTCTGTTGCAGCAGGAGCAGCTTCAGTTGTCTACGGTGGTGTCCCGACATGATGCGATGCTGGAAAGCGACCGCAACGAATTGCGCCAGCTGGAAGAGCAGGTAGAGCAGTTGCAAAGGGATTTGCTGCAATACAGTGAAGCGACGGAGAAAAGTGAAGGCTACGGCGAATTGCTCAAAGAGCGCACACGCAATCTGGAGGCTAATCGGGAACAATTGATCTTATCACTTAGCACAAGCGAATCACGGCATTCCGAGCGCAGGAGTGAACTGGATCAGCTGAACGAAAAGCTGTCTGCACTGAATGTAGAGCTTGACGAGTTGCGTGCGCGGCTGTCTGACGAAGAGGCCAAACTGATTGGTGTTACAGGCGGAATCAGCCAGGAGCAGGAAGAAAGCCTAAAGGGTGGTCTGCTGGAGCTGATGAATCAGATGGCGCAGGCGCGTAACGAAATTCGTTATACAGACCAACAGAAGGAAGCATTGGAACGGCGTGTGACTCGCGTAAGTGACGAATCCGGCAAATGGGAAGCCCAGAAAGTACAACTTGAACAGCGCAAAAAGGGATTGGAAGCTGCGGTTCAGAAGCTGGGGCAGGAAATCAGTAGTTTGCGTAGTGGCTATATTCAGGGAAGTGAAAAGTACCAGGCCCTGCAAAAACTACTGGAAGAAAACCAGGGTACGGTTAGTAAATGGGAACAAAAACGTGAGGCTCAAATTTCACGGCGAGATACAATGAAGGAAATGCAGGATGACTTTGACGGCTTCATGCTTGGAGTTAAAGAGGTATTGAAGGCTGCACGAAAAGAAACTTTGCATGGTGTGCATGGAGCGGTAGCGGAGCTGATTCGGGTGCCTGAGCATTTAGAGCAGGCGATGGAAACTGCTTTGGGTGCTTCAGTTCAGCATATCGTGATGGAAAATGAATCCGTATCTAGACAGGCGATCAGTTTTCTAAAGCAACGTCAACTGGGCAGAGCGACATTTTTGCCTATGGATGTTATCCGTCCGCGTCAAATCGGTGCAGGAGAACGCCAAATTGCAGAAGGAGCCGAAGGCTTTGTCGGAATCGGTGCAGATCTTGTTCAGTATGATGATCGATATGCCGGAATTGTAGGCAGTCTCTTGGGGAATGTGGTCATTGCCCGTACGTTGGAAGATGCAAACCGTATTGCGGCCCGTTGCCAATATAGATACCGCGTTGTCACTTTGGAAGGCGATGTTGTCAATGCAGGGGGTTCCATGACTGGGGGAAGCCAGTTCAAGAAAAATGCTAATCTGCTTGGACGCAAACGTCAGCTGGATCAGTTGGATCAAGACATTGTAGATACGGAGCAGCAAATTGCAAGGTTGCGCCAGAGTGCAATAGATACCAAACGCCAGTTGGAGGAGACACAGACCCGTCTGGACGAGCTTCGTCACGGCGGCGATGTGAAGCGCGGTGAAGAGCAGCAGATGGCAATGGAACTCAAGCAACTGGAGCATGAACTTCGTCATGTTCTGGAGCAGGTCGCTGCGTCTGGTCAGGAGAAAAAGGGCTTTGATCAGGAAATTAAGGAACTGGAAACTTCACGTGAAGAAGCGTTGGTAAAGTTGGCTGCGCTGGAGGAAGAAGAAAAGAAAACGCATCAGGCCATTCACGCTGCTGAATTTGCCCGTAAAGCCAACGAATCTGCCAAAGAGCAGCTACAGGGAGAGCTCACGAATCTCAAGGTAAGAGAAGGAAAGCTGGACCAAGAGCGCTTTTCTTTGGAAGAGCAGTTGCGCAGATTGCGTGGGGATTATGATACTCTTGGTAAAGATTCGAGACAAAACAAAACCTTGCTTGCTTCCATCGAAGCAGATTTGCTGACCAATGAGCAGGAGACCGTGAAACAGATTGAAAATCTCAATCAATACCGTTTGAAAAAGGAAGAAGCCGCACAGCAATTGGAATTCAAGCGGGCTGCACGTAGCAGCTTGTCCAAAAAGCTTGAAGTGGCTGAGAACGACACGAAAGAACAGCGAATTCAGCTCAAGTCAGTGGAGGAGTTGCTTCGTCAAACGGAAATTGGAGTAAATCGGCTTGATGTGGAACTGGAAAACGTTCTGAAAAAATTAAGTGATGATTATGAACTCAGCTATGAGTTAGCCAAGCAGCGTTACCCTATACCGGAAGATATTGAAGGTACGCAGAGTGAGGTAGAAAGGCTCAAACGGGGTATTTCCGCGTTGGGTGAGGTGAATCTAGGCGCCATTGAGGAATACCAGCGTGTGCATGAGCGTTATACGTTTCTTGATGAGCAAAAGTCTGATTTGGTGGAGGCCAAGACAACGCTTTATCAGGTTATTCGTGAAATGGATGAAGAAATGTCCAAACGCTTTAAGACTACGTTCGATGCTATTCGGCGCGAATTTGGAACGGTATTCTCCAAGCTGTTCGGAGGCGGACGTGCTGATCTCGTGCTGCTTGACCCGGAACGCTTATTGGAGACGGGAATTGACATCGTAGCTCAGCCACCGGGCAAAAAACTGCAAAACTTGCAGCTACTGTCGGGCGGTGAGCGTGCGTTAACAGCGATGGCGTTACTATTTGCCATTTTACACGTTAAACCTGTTCCATTCTGTGTACTCGATGAAGTAGAGGCTGCATTGGACGAAGCAAACGTAGTGCGTTTTGCCCAGTATTTACGAGAATTCTCGGAGCAGACACAGTTCATTGTAGTCACACACCGCAAGGGCACAATGGAAGAATCAGATGTGCTGTACGGGGTTACGATGGAGGAAGGCGGGGTTTCCAAACTCGTATCTGTCAAGCTGGACAACGATGAAGCTGAGATTGCCTGACATTAAATAACATACTTTCAGACCAACGGAGGGAATCCATGAGTTTCTTTAGGAAATTGAAGGAAAGCATTGCAAACAAAACTGAATCTGTCACAAAACAGTTCAAAGATGGTTTGGAAAAAACACGTAAAGGTTTTGTTGAAAAAGTAACGGACTTAATGATTCGCCGTAAAAAGATTGATGAGGAATTTTATGAGGAACTGGAAGAAATTCTGATCGGAGCGGACGTAGGCGTCAACACGGTTATGAACCTCATTGAAGACCTGCGAGAAGAAGTGAAAAAGCGCAAAATTGAGGACGCATCGGAATTACAGCCTGTATTGTCGGAAAAGCTGTCCGAGTTGCTGCGGGGGAATGACAATAGTCAGCTCAAAATGAGCGCTGACGGGATTACAGTCATTCTATTCGTGGGAGTCAATGGCGTCGGCAAAACGACAACCATTGGCAAGTTAGCTCACCGTTTTAAACAAGAGGGCAAAAAAGTATTATTGGCTGCCGGAGATACGTTCCGGGCGGGTGCGATTGAACAGTTGGAGGTCTGGGGCGAACGGGCAGGTGTAGAGGTTATTAAGCAGCAATCCGGTTCCGATCCGGCTGCGGTTATGTTTGATGCCGTACAGGCTGCCAAGCAGCGTCAAGTGGATGTTTTGTTGTGTGATACCGCAGGACGTCTTCAGAATAAAAGCAATCTGATGGAGGAACTGAACAAAATTTTCCGCGTGATCCAACGCGAAATTCCAGATGCTCCTCATGAAGTGTTGTTGGTACTTGATGCGACGACTGGACAAAATGCACTTAACCAAGCCAAGCTGTTTGGTGAGAAAAGCGGTGTAACCGGGCTGGTACTAACGAAGTTGGATGGTACAGCGAAGGGCGGGATTGTTGTGGCCATCCGTCAGGAGCTGAATTTGCCTGTTAAGCTGGTGGGCTTAGGTGAAAAAGTGAATGATCTTCAACCGTTTGATTCCGAGCAATTCGTTCATGCGTTGTTTGCGGGGTTGATTCAGGAAGAGACCGTCGAAGTAACTGCTGCAGACGAGGAAGAACAGAACTGATACGTTTAAAGTAGGCTTTCATGCTACGTTTGGGACTAAGTAGCCATCCTGTTGCTGTTCAAGTTCGCCCAGATGTATAATGAAAGCAAGAGGTCTGTCGATGCCGTATATGTAATGTATGTTGTATGTAAAATATAAATAAGGAAGCCGGGTGAAAAACCGATGGCAAACACCTATACTTACTCCCGACGGGAAGAAGTAGCCAACGCCATTACACATGGAATTGGAGCCGTTTTAAGCGTGGCAGCGCTTGTGTTACTCATTGTTTTTGCTAGCTTGAAAGGAACCACTTGGCATGTCGTCAGCTTTACGATTTACGGGATTACGATGTTGCTGTTGTACACCAATTCAACGTTGCTTCATAGCCTGCGTGAAGGGAAAATGAAGGATTTGTTCGAAATATTCGATCATTCTTGCATTTACCTGTTCATTGCAGGTAGCTACACCCCGTTTATGCTCGTTGCACTGCGAGGTACTCTGGGATGGACACTGTTTGGAGTGATTTGGGGGATTGCACTGTTTGGTGTGTTGTTCAAGGCGTTCTTCACCAAGCGCTTCCTGTTTATGTCTACCGTGTTTTACATTGTGATGGGCTGGCTCATCACCATTGCCTGGAATCCTCTGGTTGCGACTGTTCCCGCTGGAGGGATGACGTTATTGTTCGTAGGTGGTCTTATGTATACGTTGGGCACGATTTTCTATGTGTGGCGGGCATTTCCATATCACCATGCGATCTGGCATCTGTTTGTTTTAGCAGGTAGCATACTTCATTTTCTGGCTGTTCTGCTGTATCTTACTCCAGTAAGGGTTTAAGTAACAGTGGGCAAAAAGCCGATCCGTACTTCCGTTTGAGGGCAGTGGATCGGCTTTTTTTTGTATGACAAGGGATAACGCTTGACATCTTCTTTTCTTTTATGTATCATAAGGAACGTTGAAAAGAACTGTAAAGTGTTTTTCCTTGACGATGGAGGTATACAAGATGAGTCAGGAGAATCGGCTGGAAAAGACAAACCGGATTAACCGACTGTTTGACTTCTATGAACCTCTGCTTACAGAGAAGCAACAGATGTTTTTAAAATATTACTTCCATGATGATTTTTCTTTAGGGGAAATTGCATCGGAATTTCAAATTAGCCGTCAGGCAGTATATGAACATATTAAACGTGCTGAACAGGTATTGGAAATGTACGAGGAAAAGCTTGGTTTGCTAAGCAAGTATGAGCGTAGAATCCAAGATCTCGAAGAATTAAATAAGACGTTGTATGAGGCATTCAGTAAAATCGGTGAGTCCGATGAAGGCATTCTGCAACATGTTCATCAAATTGTAAATCGCCTGCAGGAACTGTAGGACATATAGATTAAGAACAAACAACCCTGGTAGACAAGGAGGTGCGAAAGTATGGCATTTGAAGGATTATCGACTCGCTTGCAAAATGTATTCAGTAAACTGCGCGGTAAAGGAAAAGTGTCTGAGGATGATGTAGCTCAGGCGATGCGTGAAGTACGATTAGCTTTGCTTGAGGCGGACGTTAACTTCAAGGTTGTAAAGGACTTTATTGCCAAGGTAAAGGAGAAATCCGTTGGTAAGGAAGTGATGGACAGCTTTACGCCAGGCATGGTCATCATCGACATCGTGAACAAAGAACTGACCGAGTTGATGGGTGGCAGTCAGGCCAAGCTTGCCAAAGCAAACAAACCGCCTACGGTCATTATGATGGTGGGTCTCCAGGGCGCAGGTAAGACGACGACGTCTGGTAAACTGGCGAAATTGCTGCAAAAGCAAAATCATCGTCCATTGCTTGTAGCTGGTGATATTTATAGACCAGCCGCGATCAAGCAACTTCAGGTTCTTGGGGAGCAGATTAATACTCCTGTATTTACACTGGGAGATCAGACAAGCCCGGTAGAAATTGCAAAACAGGGTTTGCAGCATGCTAAGGATAATGGTAATGACTACGTTATTATAGATACTGCTGGTCGTCTTCATGTTGATGAAGAGCTCATGGAAGAGTTACGCCAGATTCATACCAACGTCAACCCGGATGAAGTTCTACTGGTTGTAGATAGCATGACGGGGCAGGACGCGGTTAACGTTGCGGAGCACTTTAATAATAGCTTGGAGTTAACGGGAGTTGTACTGACGAAGCTGGATGGTGACACTCGTGGTGGTGCAGCTTTATCGGTTAAGGCTGTGACGGGATGCCCAATCAAGTTTGCTACATTGGGTGAAAAGCTGGATGCGATGGAGCCGTTTCATCCTGAACGGATGGCTTCACGGATTTTAGGCATGGGTGATATGTTGTCCCTGATTGAAAAAGCGCAGTCCAATATCGACGCCGATAAGGCGAAGGAAATGGAACGGAAAATGCGTAATGCCGAGTTTACTTTTGAAGATTTCCTGGAGCAAATGGATCAAGTTAAGAAGCTTGGCCCAATCGACCAGATTCTTGATATGATTCCCGGTATGGGCAACATGAAGCAAATGAAAGATATCAAAGTGGATGACAAACAGATGGGCCGGATTGAGGCTATCGTTCATTCTATGACCACACAGGAAAAGCAAAACCCAGACATGATTAATCATAGCCGACGCAAACGTATTTCTGTAGGCAGTGGAACATCACTGGCTGAGGTAAATCGTCTGATAAAGCAATTTGACGAAATGCGTCGTATGATGAAGCAGTTCTCAGATATGATGGGACCTAAGGGTGGAAAAAACAAGGCTATGAAGCAGTTGAAGAGTATGGGTAAAGGTATGAAGTTTCCTTTCCGCTAAGGCCAATAGGCCCTTGGAATTATGGGATAACAATATACAGTCTACTTTTTGAAGGAGGTGAATTTTCGTGGCAGTTCGTATTCGTCTGAAACGTATGGGTGCACATAAAGCTCCTTTCTATCGCGTCGTGGTATCTGATTCTCGTTCCCCGCGTGACGGTCGTTTTATCGAAGAAATCGGTTACTACAACCCAATCACAGTACCAGCGGTTGTAAAAATTGATGAAGATAAAGCGCTGAAATGGTTGCAAGATGGTGCACAAGCATCCGACACAGTCCGTAACTTGCTTAGCAAAGCGGGCGTAATGAAAAAGTTTCATGAGTCTAAACTACAGAAATAAGGTGCTGATACGGAGGGTCAACCATGGAAGAATTAGTGATAATCATTGCTAAGGCTTTAGTCGATCATCCGGAAGATGTAACCGTGAAGACCTTGGAGAAGGATCGGCTTGTTGTATATGAGCTTAGTGTGCATCCTGAGGATGTAGGCAAAATCATTGGTAAGCAGGGTCGTATCGCCAAGGCGCTTCGCACTGTGGTTGCATCAGCAGCCGTTAAGATGGATAAACGGGTTACCGTAGACATCATATCTTAAAGATATACGAAAGTGGGTTAGGATGTATGTCCTAACCCTTTTTCGTACATGATGAAGATGATATGGAGCGGGACCGATAACAAGCAGGAGGAACACGATGCAACAATTGTTTAATGTCGGAAAAATTGTGAACACCCATGGAATCCGTGGGGAGCTTAAAATATTAACGACGACAGATTTCCCAGAGGATCGCTTTGCTAAAGGTAGTGAACTTTTGATTGTTCCGGCTGAAGGTAAAGCCCCGATTCCCGTAACTATTGAAACAGCGCGTTTTCAAAAAAATATGGTTGTCGCTAAATTTAAGGAATATCACAATATCAATGAAGTTGAAAAATATAAAGGTACTTTGTTGAAGGTATCTGCTGAGCGGTTAGGCGAATTGGAAGAAAATGAATTCTATTTTCATGAAGTAGTCGGCATGGAAGTGGTGACCGAAGACGGAAATGAGCTCGGCGTGGTCAAAGAAATTTTGACTCCGGGAGCCAATGATGTATGGGTAGTCCAAATGCCTAAAGGCAAGGAACTGCTATTGCCGTATATAGAGGATGTTATTTTGGATGTAAACGTGCGTGAAAAACGGGTTACGGTACGGTTAATGGAAGGTCTGCTGTAATGCGGGTGGATGTGCTGACCCTGTTTCCAGAGATGTTTGATGGAGTATTTAATGCAAGCATTCTGGGAAAAGCAAGGGATAAGGGAATTGTATCACTGCAAGCGGTTAATTTTCGTCAGTATGCCGGCAACAAGCATGGACAAGTGGATGATACGCCCTATGGCGGTGGGGGCGGCATGGTTTTGAAGCCTGACCCTATTTTTGCTGCCGTGGAAGCGCTGTTGGATAAATCAGAGGAATCAACATTAGAAACTGCCGATGAAGTTATTCAACATGAAGGGATAGAACGTAACACAGACATAAAATCTCAGCGTATCATTTTGATGTGTCCACAAGGCGAGACTTTTACGCAAAAGAAAGCGGAAGAGCTCGCCAAAGAGGACCATCTTATTTTTATATGTGGGCATTATGAGGGTTATGATGAGCGTATTCGAGAGCATTTGGTGACGGATGAGCTTTCTATCGGAGACTATGTGTTGACTGGTGGTGAGCTTCCAGCCATGGCCGTCATTGACAGTGTGACACGGTTGCTACCAGGAGTGCTGGGGAACGAAACGAGTGCGGTAACGGACTCGTTTAGTACCGGGCTGCTGGAATACCCCCATTATACCCGGCCTGCGGAGTTTCGGGGCTGGAAAGTTCCTGATGTACTCCTGTCAGGGCATCACGTCAATATTGATTCTTGGAGACGCCAAGAGGCGTTACGTCGCACGATGGAACGCCGACCAGACCTGTTGGAACAGGTTGAACTGACAGGCAAGGAGCGCGTGTGGGTTGAGGAGCAGCGCAAATCTGACTGTTTGGGCGATAAGCAATAAAGCGTCTTAGGCATGAGTGGATTTGAAAGCAGGCAGTGACCTGTTTTATAATGGAGTCAATTAAATAATGTTTGGTCAAATCCCTTTTTGTTGTTGCAATGCGGTATCCTCCATGATACAATACATCTGTTGTGTGTAATACGGTGGTCCTCTGTGGATGATGAAGGAAACGGTTGTGTTTCCAGAAGAAGCATGAACACCTGTACGGAAGGAGGGAGTCATAGATGAATATCGTCCAAGCGATCACTGAAGAACAACTGCGTAAAGATTTGCCTAACTTTCGTCCTGGTGACACTTTGAAAGTGCACGTGAAAGTTATTGAGGGAACTCGTGAGCGTATCCAGTTGTTTGAAGGTGTTGTCATTAAACGCCGTGGTGGTGGAATCAGTGAGACTTTTACAGTTCGTAAAATTTCTTACGGTGTAGGTGTGGAAAGAACTTTCCCGCTTCATTCCCCAAAAATCGATAAAATCGACGTGGCTCGCCGTGGTAAAGTGCGTCGTGCGAAGCTTTATTATCTTCGTGAACTGCGCGGTAAAGCAGCGAGAATTAAAGAAATTCGTCGTTAATACAACGAATAACGAAAGGGGCTTGGTTACAAGCTCCTTTCGTTTTTTCTACGTACATAGGGAACTGTGGATTATTGACCGTAAAGAGAGGACAGTGAGCTATGGAGCAAGAAGTAGGACAAGGAGCTGTACAGCAGCCAACTGAACAGGATGGTACGCCCAAGCGTAAACCAAAAAATGAGATTTTTGAGTGGCTCAAGGCCATCATTATTGCGTTAGTGCTTGTCTTTTTAATCCGCTGGCTTCTCTTTAAGCCGTTTATTGTGGATGGCCCGTCGATGCAGCCTAACTTTCATACCGGAGAACGCGTCATTGTAAATGAGATTTTGTATGATTTCCGTGCCCCTAAACCAGGGGAAGTGATCGTGTTTCATGTGCCGGAGGAAGGAAGAGACTTTATCAAACGCGTCATTGCCGTTGAAGGAGATACGGTCAAGGTAGAAGGTGACACGATTACAGTAAATGGTAAGCCGATTCAGGAATCTTACTTGAAAGCTCCGTTAGAAGAAGCGCATCAAAATGGTGAGCTTTACAACAAGTTTACAAATTTTCCAAATGAGAAATTTAAGGATGGAAAAGTTCCGGCGGGGCATATTTTTGTAATGGGAGATAACCGTTCCAATAGTACAGACAGTCGGATGATTGGATATATTGATTTGAAGGAAGTTGTAGGTCGGGCTGACGTTATTTTCTGGCCGGCAAAAGATATGCAGTGGATTAACCACTAGAATAACTAATAAGCAGCATAGCTGCCGTAATCCTAACTAAGAGCCTAAGGGTAAAAGTAGGAGTTACGATCAATGGGGTGATGACGGTGACGATTCAATGGTTTCCTGGTCATATGACCAGAGCGCGCCGCCAAATTGAAGCAAAATTAAAGTTAATTGATTTGGTCATTGAGCTGATTGATGCTCGATTGCCGCTCTCTAGCCGAAATCCAATGATTGATGATATTTTGCAAGGCAAGCCGCGAATGATTATTTTGAATAAAGCAGATTTGGCGGACCCGGTAGTATCACAGCAATGGATTGCCTATTTTAAGGAGCAGGGGCATGTGGCCTTTCCGGTGGATGCCACAACTGGGACGGGACTAAAAGAAATTCCGATTCAGGCCAAGCTGCTGCTTAAGGAAAAGATAGATCGGCAGATTAGGAAGGGAATGAACCCGCGTCCTATGCGTGGGTTGATTGTTGGTATTCCGAATGTCGGCAAATCGACACTGATCAACCGAATGGCGGGACGTAATATTGCAGCTACGGGTGACCGTCCAGGGGTAACGAAGGCACAGCAGTGGATCAAGATTGGAGAAATTGAATTGCTGGATACACCAGGGATTCTATGGCCTAAATTTGAGGATCAGAATGTAGGCTATCGTCTGGCAGTTACAGGTGCGATCAAGGAAGAAATTCTGAATGTCGAGGATATTGCCTTTTTTGCGACTAAATATTTGGTTCAGTACTATTGGGACGCACTGGCAGAGCGCTTTGAGCTCACCGAACGTCCTGAAGATACAGAAAATCCTGATGAAATTGTCAACGTCATGGAAGCGATTGGACGTAAACGTGGCTGTATTGTTAGCGGCGGACGTGTGGATCTCGAAAAGGCGTCAAAAATCATTTTGCGTGAGCTGCGTGCAGGGAAGCTGGGACGGTTCAGTTTGGAAGCTCCTTACTGATTCTACTGGTACACCGATAGAGAACATAGCATTTTGTGGCAAGGAAGAACCTTCCCCATCTCTCCGGAGAGGAGGAAGGTTCTTTTGGTATTTGAAGGCAGTTAAAAAAGGTTTTGGACGATGAAGGTCTGTGGTAAGCTGAATTCAATCGCTAGAGCTACGGCATGAATGACGCGTTAAACTACATATAGATGGGCAGGTATTGAATATGGAAGATAAAGAGAATGTAGTGAAGGACATGCTACATTATGAAAAAAAATGCTGGGAGCAGTCTTGTGAGCGGATTGCAGGTATTGACGAGGTAGGTCGTGGATGCCTGTTTGGTGATGTTGTGGCCGCAGCAGTCATTTTACCAGTGGGTGAGTTACTGGTAGGTGTGGATGATTCCAAAAAATTGACGGACAAGAAGAGAGAAGCATACTACGAGCTAATTATGGAAAAGGCCATTGCAGTAGGAGTTGGCTATGTAGACGCGCAGACGATTGATGATATCAATATTAAGCAAGCAGCTCGTTTGGCTATGAAGCAGGCAATTGAGGCTTTACATGTGTCTCCTGATTATTTACTGGTGGATGCAGAAAAGGTAGATGTGCCTATTCCTCAACTCTCAATTATTAAAGGAGATGCCAACAGTCAGTCTATTGCAGCGGCCTCTATCATCGCCAAGGTAACCCGTGATCGGCTGTGCAAAGGTGAATGGGATGCGAAGTATCCGGAATATGGGATCGGTATACATAAAGGTTACGCTACCAAGTTACACAGGGAACAAATTTTGGCGCTAGGACCTACAAAGATGCATAGACGCAGCTTTCTGGGCAATTTGTTGACGGAGCAACCGACGCTGTTTGATCTGTAGTTACTTATTATGAATCGGGATAATGCCGATATAAAGCATAACTAATACCATAAGCCCCTTTGAATGGGGGAGAGTGAGAGGAGGGGCGATATGAACATCGGATCTGTATTTCGTGGATTACTTGGAGATGTGAAGGCTGGAGAGGCTAAAAAACTTGATATGCAGCCAGGTCAGGTTGTACGAGGAGTCGTGCTAAAGGTGTCTGAGGACGGCAGCGAGGCTGTGTTGCAAATACAAGGTTCTCAGGTCAGGGCAAAGCTGGAGACCCCTCTTCAACCTGGACAGACTACAACGTTTCAGGTTCAACCGGCTTCCCCCAGCGGAATGACGGTGCTTAAGCCTCTGAACGATGTGGCCAATACACCACAGCAAACCGTAGCGCTGACAGATGTATTGGAATCGGTGGGACTGCCGGATACAGCTCAGAACAGGGAGCTTATACAGGCAATGCAAAAGAACGGTGTGCCGTTGACATCGGAAAATGCTGCGTCTTTGCGAGAAGCTATGGCGAAGCAAAGCGGCAATGTACAATTGGGAACGTTTGTACAGGCGGCGGCAGTTGCCTTTCAGCGGGGACTTCCATTGACGGCAGAAAGCATAAACGGATTGCGTCAAGCGATGTTTGGGCCTCCTTTAAATGATCTGTTGTCTTCGCTGGAGCAAGAGCTTGAAGCGGTATTAAAGCAGCAAGGACAGGGAATATCCACTGACCGTTCAGTGGGGGAATCAACAGCTATAAAGAGCGCTGATCGAATGCCTGCTAGCCCAACAGGTGCTTCTTCCGGGGTGGTTGTAGATGGACAGGAAGGCCAAGCTCCCATACTATCCAAGGATGCTTCTACCGCTGCAAAGCAGGCAGAAGCTGAACAAACCACAGGCGGCAAGGAATTGTTAAAAGGGACTCAAGCAGCCAACCTTGCTGCTGCAGTGAGTGAAGCGAGTGCTTTAGCAACAGATTCAGATACTGTGACGGGAGCTACATCTGCAGCCAAAGGGACTGCTCCAGGAGAAGCGGAGACAGTCAATGGACGCGGAGCGACAGTGGCATCGGAAGCTAGCGTGAATGCTCCAGAATCGGGTGCTGATGCATTAAACGGTCCTCGCACCAGAGTGGAGCAGTCACAGCAAACTACTGCGGCAAGCACACAGCTTAAGGATGCGGATGGCGCTCCAGCAACTGCCACGGCAGAGCCTGCGGGGGCAAAGACAGCCTTAACCGCGGCCACGGCTGACCGTCCCACCGCACAGCAGGCTGGTAGCTCTATGCCGCAGCAATCCACGGCAGGTAACACTGCTGCGTCAGAGGTGCCGCTTCAGCTGCTTCGCACGTTGCTGCAAGAGCTACGCGCGGCGGTGCCGCCCGCACTGAGCACGGCTGCGCCGGAGCAGCCCGCAACGGAAGTGGCGCAGCCAATGGCTGGCGCCTCACGAGCCGCAGACGCCGCTGCGTCGCAGCCTGCGGCGTCCAGCACGCAGATTACCCCCACGGAGGACCCGTGGGTGGGCCGCGTACTGAAGCTGCTCGGTGCAGAGCACGAGCAGCAAGTGCACCGCGCGACTACACAGGTCGCGCAAGGAACGGCGGCACGTATAGAGCCGCCAGAGGGAATGCCGCAGCCGCTGCCGGGATTAGCGGCTGCGTCTGGGGACACGGTGTCAGCAGACGCAGACACCGTAAAAGGGGCGCTGCTCCAGCTGATGAGCAGTGACGATCTGCCGCCCGCTTTGAAAGAGGCGGCTCAGCAGGTTGTACAGCACCTGACAGGTCAGCAGTTGCTACTCAATACAGACCGAACGGCGCCTTTTGCCCAAGTACACATGTTTATACCGTTCGTTGGACCGGACGGTCGTGAAACAGCTACGATCCAGATTCAGTCCCGCCGCGGCAAACGTGGAGAGCTGGACGCCTCCAACTGTCGTCTTTGGTTTGATTTGGACATGAAGGGACTTGGAGCGACCCTGGTAGATGTCCAGGTTGTAGATCGGATTGTAAGTGTTAAGCTCCATAATGATCATGAATGGGCGGCTTCGTTGTTAACCAGTGGGCGTGAGTCCATTCACACAGCGTTGGAGTCACTAGGATACCAACTTCTATCGCTTCGTACCGAGCCTATGCCCATAAGGACTGAACAGAACAGTCTCACCTCTTCTGAAGTACAAAGCTATGTGCCTCAGCCGTATAAAGGAGTCGATCTTAAAATATGAAAGAGCCGTTGGAACCTCCTTCTCCTTCCATAAAGAAGGCGGTCGCCCTTAAATATACGCCTGGTGAGAGCGAAGCACCGATTGTTGTTGCCAAAGGGAGCGGCCGTATTGCGGATAGCATTTTAGAAAAAGCTAAAGAACATGGTGTTCCAGTACAGGAGGATGCTGCGCTGGTTGAAGTACTATCCAAACTCGATTTGGACGAACAAATTCCTGCTGAGCTCTATCAGTTGGTGGCAGAGGTGCTTACCTATATATATCAAATGGATAGGCTTGCATCAAGGGATGACTGGTGATGTCGAATGAAATGAAGGCTGGAGGCAAGGATCAACGGAAAGCCAAAGGAGCGATGGGCGAAGAGGCAGCGGCTTTGTTTTTAGAAAACTTGGGTTACCGTATCATAGAGCGTAATTGGCGATGCCGCAGTGGTGAAATAGATCTGATTGCCAAGCAGGAGCATACACTCGTGTTTATTGAGGTACGTAGTCGAAGTAGCTCCAAGTATGGAACGCCAGCAGAATCAGTTACTGCGCGTAAAATAGCCCAAGTTCGCCAAACAGCCGCTGTATATTTGCACATGAACGGGATTGGAGAAGCTCCAATCCGCTTTGACATGATTTCTGTACAATTAACTGACGAAAAGGCAGTTGTTACGGACCATTTAATAGGTGCATTTTAAACGAGTAAGAGCTTATTCAAAGGTAAGAGTGCGGGACTGAATTCATATGTGCAGGTTGACAGGAAGGAAAGCTACAGGTATATTTTATTGAGAATAGTTATCATTTTCATCTTAAAATGAATATCTAGAAGTTGTACCTGTGAAGGAGGATTTACGTGACAAAGCATACCTTTAGTGAACATGTCATAGATGTAATTCAAGAACGCCGGACGATTAAACGATTTAAATCCGACTCCATTCCGGTAGATACGATCATAGAACTGCTGGACGTCGCTGTGTGGGCTCCTAATCATAAAATGCGTGAACCGTGGCGTTTTCTGTTATTTGCTGGTGAAGGACGGAAAAAGCTTGCAAAAGCAATTGCAGCCGATATCGGTAAGGACAACAAGTTTGAGAGCGGCATTTTGCACAACCCGATCCAGCTTTTAGTAGTATTGGAAGAAGACCCGCGTCAAGCGGTTTGGGATGAGGATTTTGCAGCGGTCAGCGCGCTTGTACAAAACTTTATGCTTGCCGCATGGAGCAAAGGAATCGGAACGTTTTGGGTGACAAAGCCATTTTTGTATTCGCCTAAGTTCCGTGAGCACTTGGGAATTCAACCGGGTGAGAAGGTAATAGGAATGATATATGCAGGCTATCCTGACGTTATCCCGGAATCAAGGCCACGTACTCCGGCAGCCGACAAGCTGACCTTGTTTGACAAATAATCTGTCGTCAGATAAACTTAGTCAAGAATTTTGAAAGCATGGTTCGGAGCTAAAAATTCGAACATCACATTTGCAAAGAATGAAAATTTGGAAGCACCTTTTTTCATATATGCAATGATTCCCGAGAGGGAGCATTCCAATATGAGGAGAGGTGCTTTTTGATATGTATGGAAAATTACACGGAGCTTGTTTGTATGGAATAGATGGCGTTCTGATTGAAGTTGAGACTGATTTGTCCAATGGCTTGCCTCAGACAGCGATTATAGGATTGCCGGATTCGGCGATTCGAGAGGCAGTGGAGCGTGTCAGAGCAGCAATCAAAAACTGTGGCTTTAAATATCCGTCCCAGCGTGTCACGATTAATTTAGCTCCTGCTGATTTGCGTAAGGAAGGTTCATCTTTTGACCTTGCTATCGCTTTAGGGTTGCTGACAACCAGTGAACAGGTCGTTTTACCGGTGGGAGAACGGACGCTGTTTATTGGCGAGCTGGCGCTGGATGGCAGTATTCGCCCTGTGAATGGGGTACTGTCCATGGTTGATCTGGCCAAGCGAGAAGGATTCAACTCCGTGCTACTTCCCCAGGAAAACGCAAGCGAGGCTCGTCTGATTACGGGTATACGTATTTACGCTATACGGCATCTAGCAGATCTTATTCCGATTGAAGATCATGCACATGGCACTGTTGATAGCCCAGCGACAAATCAGAGTTATACTGCCAGTAAACAAGTCATGATCTGTTCCTATGACCATTTACCTCAGGCAGAGCATATACCGTTGTGTGAAAAAGAAGGGATAACTAGCAACATGGAGGATTACAGCGATGTGTTGGGTCAGCTGCACGCCAAGCGTGCGTTAGTCATCGCTGCAGCCGGAATGCATAATATCCTGCTTATGGGACCGCCGGGGGCTGGGAAAACAATGCTCATCCGCAGATTGCCATCTATCCTTCCGCCTTTGACTGAAAAGGAGGCGCTTGAAGTCACCAAAGTATACAGCGCTGCCGGGAAGTGGAAGGAGTCATCCCCTCATCTGATGAATATTCGTCCCTTCCGTTCGCCTCATCATACGATCTCTGCTGCTGGTTTGGTGGGTGGGGGAGGTATACCCAAACCAGGAGAAATCAGTCTTGCACACCGGGGGATTTTATTTCTGGATGAGTTGCCTGAGTTTAGCCGTCATGTACTAGAAGTGCTGCGTCAACCTTTGGAAGACCACAATGTTACGATCAGTCGTTCACGTGCTGTTTTTAAGTATCCGGCGCATTTTTTACTTGCTGCCTCTTTAAATCCGTGTCACTGTGGCTTTTTCGGAAATGACACGGAACATCAGCGCTGTACCTGTTCACCTGCAGCAGTAGCCCGCTACCGTTCACGTATTTCTGGTCCACTGCTGGATCGGATTGATCTTCAGCTTGAAGTATCGCAGCCGAAGGATTGGCGGGAGGAAAAAGAATCATTGTCGTCCGCTGAAATGCGAAGGCAGGTGCTGGCTGCTCAAGCGATACAAATCCACAGATACAGCAAGCTTCCCTTTTCATGGAATAGTGAGCTGTCCGGTCAGATGCTTCGTAAATACTCCGTATTAGAAAAAAATGCAGCAGAGTTGCTTGACCAGACAATGGACGCACTCGGTTTAAGCATGCGCGCGTATGATCGAATTCTCAAGCTTTCGCGTACCATTGCAGACTTACATGACTCAGATAAAATTTTGACTTCACATGTGGCTGAAGCTATTCAATACCGCCATATGGATAGAGCAAATGCCAGTTTTCACGAAAGTTAAAAAGGCGATAAATTAGTAGCTATAACACGATCATTTTTATAAAAGAGTTTTCCAAAGCGTATGTACAATAGAAAATGGAAAAAAGGACAAAAAAAGCTCCAGACAATAAAGATCTGGAGAAGAAAAAAAGATTATGACAATAGTGATTATACTATGAGTATATCAATTTTGTATATACGATTATACATCATCTCCCATGTTACTTGATGGAAAAAAACAAACATTCTTTAACGAAGGAATAGCTGAAAGGATAATAAGCCCCTCGACAAAAAACGGTTGAGGGACTTGTTGTAAGATTCATTCTAACGAATACTATTGAATTCATGAAGAGAGAGGGAGATGGGCCCCCTACATATGCTAAAGAAAATCTAAGTTACAAAACGTTCAGTTTCACTTCAATATTACCGCGGGTAGCGCGAGAGTATGGACATTGTTCATGTGCGCCTTCCACCAGTTTTACTGCAGTTTCATGATCGACGCCTTTTACCAGTACGTCGAGATTTACTCCGATTCCGAAGCCGCCGTCTTCCACTTTGCCGAAATGGACCGTAGCTGTTACTTCAGTACCTTCATGCTTAATACGTTGCATGCGAGCAACCATATTTAAGGCACTGTCAAAGCAAGCGGAATAGCCTGCTGCGAACAATTGCTCTGGATTCGTACCTGCACCGCCTGCGCCGCCCATTTCTTTTGGGGTATCAATATCTAAACGGAGTTCAGGGGAAGAAGACTCGATATAACCGTTACGTCCACCAACCGCTTTTACTGTTGTTTCATACATTTTTTGTTGAATGGTCATCATAATCCAATCACTGCCTCTCGCTCAATTTATATTTTACACAATTTAATTTATAAAAATAATTATTGTTTGTAAAGTATTTTGTGCAATTAGCATGTATTTTATTATATAATGTGCTAAAATAATGACGAAAGTAGGTGATCAGACAGCATGAAAGACAATCCTAATGAAGGTACAGCGTTGAAACTTGATAATCAGTTATGCTTTGCCATATATGCATGCTCCAGAGAGATTACGAAGCTATACCAGCCTTATCTGGAAAAGCTCGGTGTGACGTACTCGCAATATTTGGTACTCATCGTGCTCTGGGAGCGTGAAGAGTGTACAGTGAAGGAATTGGGTGAGGCACTATATTTGGACTCCGGCACACTAACTCCGCTATTGAAGAGATTGCAGAACGCCGGGCTTATCGATCGAAAGCGTTCCACTCAGGATGAGCGTAAGGTGCTGATTTCTTTGACGACAGAGGGAAGCGCATTACGGGAAAAAGCTCTGTCCGTACCAGGATGCATCCAGGAAAAAACAAGTATGACTCATGATCAATTTGGGACGCTTCTGCTCCAGTTCAATGATCTGCTCGATCGTGTTCATCAAGCTAATGTACAAATTGAAAAATCATAAGGTGTTTTCAGTTGCTCTTGCGAATCTTATGGCATGAGTTGTTCTCAGCTGAAAGAAAAAATACCTAATCATGCTTGAAGAATTAAAGTGCCTCTTAATGTGGATTAGGTAATCCCATGTTGTAGAGGTGCTTTTTTTGTGTGAATTTGTATTAAGAGAAATATCCAATAATATCCAAACATTCGATTTTGGGAATGATAATGATATCAAAATACTGTAATTCATGAGGTTAAATTATAAGGAAAGCGTTTTAAAAACATGTTACAATGATGTAGGTTTAGTATAGATTTCCTTGTGAACCGCCCTTGTTGCAGTCATGTTGATAGGAGGATTCCAGAATGAATATCCATGAATATCAGGGTAAAGAAGTATTGAAGCAGTACGGAGTGGCTGTACCGAACGGTAAGGTTGCCTATACGGTGGAGGAAGCCGTTGCTGCGGCAGAATCGCTTGGAAGCGCTGTTACGGTGGTAAAAGCACAAATTCATGCTGGTGGACGCGGTAAAGCGGGTGGCGTGAAAGTTGCCAAAGGTTTGGATGAGGTGCGGACTTTTGCTTCTGAAATTTTGGGTAAGGTGCTGGTGACGCATCAGACCGGACCTGAAGGTAAAGAGGTCAAACGCCTTTTGGTTGAGGAAGGCTGCGATATTCGTAAAGAATATTACGTCGGCGTTGTCGTAGATCGTGCGACTGGACGTATCGTAATGATGGCCTCAGAAGAAGGCGGTACGGAAATCGAAGAGGTGGCTGCAGCCACTCCGGAGAAGATTTTTAAAGCGGTTGTTGATCCAGCGATTGGGCTTCAGGTGTATCAGGCCCGTAAGTTGGCGTATGACATTAATATCCCAAATGAACTGGTAAACAAAGCGGTCAAGTTTATGCTGGCACTATACGAAGCTTTTGTGGACAAGGACTGTTCGATTGCAGAAATCAATCCCTTAGTCGTTACGGGTGATGGGAATGTACTGGCGTTGGATGCCAAACTGAATTTTGATTCTAATGCTTTGTTCCGTCACAAGGATATTTTGGAATTGCGTGATTTGGATGAAGAGGACGAGAAGGAAATTGAGGCATCTAAATACGATCTAAGCTATATCGCTCTGGACGGAAATATTGGCTGTATGGTCAATGGTGCGGGCTTGGCGATGGCAACCATGGATATTATCAAATATTACGGTGGCGATCCGGCCAACTTCCTGGACGTAGGGGGCGGTGCGACGACGGAAAAGGTAACCGAAGCGTTCAAAATCATTTTGTCCGATCCGAAGGTAGAAGGTATTTTCGTGAACATTTTCGGCGGAATTATGCAGTGTGACATCATTGCGAACGGCGTCGTGGAGGCTGCCAAACAGTTGGGGCTGACTCGTCCGCTTGTTGTCCGTCTTGAAGGGACAAATGTTGAGCTCGGCAAACAGATTTTAGCGGAATCCGGTTTGAATATCGTAGCAGCGGATTCCATGGCGGATGGCGCCCAAAAAATCGTCGAACTTGTTCAATAGCCTGTTTGCATTCCGATATGCCGAATAAACGATAGGGGATGTGAAGATCGTGAGTATTTTGGTCGATAAGCATACAAAGGTGATTACACAGGGGATTACGGGAAAAACGGCGTTGTTTCATGCCAAGGGTGCACTTGATTATGGTACACAAATGGTAGGTGGCACCTCTCCAGGTAAGGGGGGCACCGAGGTAGAAATTACACTGGAGAACGGACAACAGGTCAAATTGCCAGTGTTTAACACCGTAAGCGAAGCCAAGGAAGCTACTGGCGCAACAGCGAGCGTGATTTACGTGCCACCGGCTTTTGCAGCAGATTCCATTTTGGAGGCTGTAGATGCGGAACTAGATCTCGTGATTTGTATCACGGAGGGCATTCCGGTGCTTGATATGATCAGGGTCAAACGTTTTATGGAAGGTAAAAAGACCGTTCTGATTGGCCCTAACTGCCCAGGCGTTATTACGCCAGGAGAATGTAAAATCGGTATTATGCCAGGTTACATTCATCTACCAGGTCATGTAGGTGTTGTGTCACGTAGTGGTACTTTGACCTATGAAGCAGTGCATCAGTTAACGACCCGAGGTATAGGACAATCTTCCGCGGTTGGTATTGGCGGTGACCCCGTTAAAGGTTCAGAATTCATTGACATTTTGCAACGTTTCAATGAGGACCCCAACACTCACGCTGTCATTATGATTGGAGAAATTGGGGGTACAGCCGAGGAAGAGGCTGCTGAGTGGATCAGGGACAATATGACGAAGCCAGTAGTTGGTTTTATCGGCGGTGTGACTGCGCCTCCGGGCAAACGGATGGGGCATGCAGGCGCTATTATTTCTGGTGGAAAAGGAACGGCCAAAGAGAAAATTGCCACGCTTGAAGCCTGTGGGATCAAGGTGGCACCGACTCCTTCCGAAATGGGCTCGACACTGGTAAGTGTGCTGGAAGCACGTGGTATTTTGAATTTGTGTACGACACATTAAATCGTGTTTCTTCATTAAATATACAGGCCATAAAACTGCATCGAAATTTGCCGCAGGCTAGTGTATAATGAAAGAAAGGTAAGCAACCTTTTTATCTTCTGAAATAGGGGATGAAAAGGTTGCTTTTTTTTGCGTTAAGACAGGCTTGTCAGGGAAACGCTTGCAAAATGATTCATTGTGCCACAAAATAAGGGAGGGTTCACTCTTCCGTGAATGGGGGAACCATAGTTTGGAAGAAAGATGGCTTTTGTTAGGCTTGCATGAGTTAGAGGGAATCGGAAGAAAAACAATTCAGCGTATTTGGTCGAGTGACTATCGATTGCATGAGCTACTGTATTTTAGCGAACAAAAGTGGATTGAGATAGGATTAAGCCCTACTCAGGCACGAATTGCGGCTCAGCGTTACGATGAAGAATGGGTGCATGAACGATATCAGCGAGTTCAGTCCGGTGATATTGGAACGGTAACTTATGTGGATGAGGATTATCCCCTATTAATGAAGGAAACAGTTGACCCACCTTGGGTAATGTATACAAAAGGGGATAAATCACTTTTGCATACATGTTCTATAGCCATGGTAGGAACCCGCGTTCCCACCGCTTATGGACGTAGAGCAGCGGAGATACTAACAGAGGGATTATGTAATGCAGGGATTACAGTAGTTAGCGGATTGGCGAGAGGAATTGACAGTATTTGTCACGAAACAGCCCTGCGCCGGGGAGGAAACACGATTGGTGTACTGGGAACAGCGATTGATCAAATTTATCCTCCCCAAAATGCGTCTTTATTTGCAGAGATGGCTAGCAAAGGCTTGATCGTATCGGAATATCCTCCAGGCACGAGGTCACATCCGGGAATGTTTCCACAACGTAATCGGATTATAGCTGGCCTAACGAAGGGAACGCTCGTTGTCGAAGCAGATGCAAGAAGCGGCTCCTTGATTACAGCTGATGCTGCGCTAGAGGCAAATCGAGATGTGTTTGCTGTTCCCGGACCCATTACGTCACCGAAGAGTAGAGGCACGCTGAGCTTGATTAAGCAAGGAGCCAAAACAGTCACTGAAGCTTCGGATATTATTGAGGAGTATGAAGCAGATTTGCGTACAAGGGAGGTTTCTTCATACAATAGAGAGCAGAGTCTTAATCTGAAGGAGGCCTCCAAAGTGCCAGAAAGTGAGACTTCTGAGGAAAACCGTGTCATACTGTTGCTCGAACAGGGAACCATGACACTGGATGAACTGCTTGATGCTACGGCATGGGATTTTGGACTTTTACACGCAGTTCTGTTATCGTTAATCATAAAAAAAAGGATCGCCCAGCTAGCGGGCACAAAATACAAGCTTATTTAGTAGTTGTTTTTGCAAAGTCCTTAGTTAGTAAATGCACAAATTCATTTTTAAACATCAGGTGGAGGGCAGTATGGCATTCATCCGCGTCGCGAATTCCTACTCCTTCCACACTTCCTGAAATGTGTTGACATTATGACTCACAGCAGCGGAGCAGATGGAATCTTTCTGAACAAGTACAGCGATCTGGAAAAATGACCAAACTGTGAAGCGCTCTCTGCGTCATAACTCACCACATTTCAGGAAGTCTATCATATTCATGTGTGTAATTGAGAGGAGGAAGAGCCTATGGCGGATTCACTCGTCATCGTGGAATCGCCTTCCAAGGCGAAGACGATCGGCAAATACTTAGGCAGTAAATATATCGTCAAGGCTTCCATGGGTCATATCAGGGATTTACCGAAGAGTCAGATCGGCGTAGAGGTCGAAAATGATTTTAATCCCAAATACATTACCATTCGAGGTAAAGGCTCAATTCTAAAAGAATTAAAGGATGCCCGAAAAAAAGTAAAAAAAGTATATCTGGCGGCTGACCCGGATCGCGAAGGTGAGGCTATTGCCTGGCATCTGGCGCATGCGCTGGAACTGGACGATACAGCAGATTGCCGTGTTGTATTTAATGAAATTACGAAGCAGGCTGTCAAAGATGCTTTTAAAACACCCCGTAAAATCAATATGGATTTGGTCAATGCTCAGCAGGCACGACGGATACTGGATCGACTTGTTGGCTACAAAATCAGCCCGTTGCTCTGGAAAAAGGTAAAAAAGGGTCTATCCGCTGGGCGGGTGCAGTCGGTTGCGGTGAAAATTATTTTGGACCGGGAAAACGAAATTAGTGAGTTTGTACCGGAAGAATACTGGACGATTACAGCTAAACTAGCTATTAAAGACAGTACCTTTGAAGCGAAATTTCATAAGCTGCGTGGTGAAAAGAAAGAGCTCTCCAGCGAAGCGGAAGTACAAGAAGTGTTGGAAGCTATCGGAAAATCGTCTTACAAGGTGCGCGATGTGAAAGAGAAAGAGCGTTTACGCAATCCTTCTCCTCCATTCACAACAAGTTCCTTGCAGCAGGAGGCGGCTCGGAAGCTCAACTTCCGTGCATCTAAAACGATGTCTGTAGCTCAGCAGCTATATGAGGGTGTGGATTTAGGAAAAGAAGGGACCGTGGGTCTGATTACGTATATGCGTACGGATTCCACACGGATCGCCGCTTCAGCTCAAGAGGAAGCGAAAGAATTAATTATTCAAAAATATGGCGAAGCTTTTGTACCTGAAACTCCTCGTCAATATTCAAAAAAAGCGGCCAACGCCCAGGATGCGCATGAAGCGATTCGCCCAACCTCTGCGTTACGCGATCCGGAAACAGTTAAGCCGTTTATGAGTCGGGATCAGTTCCGTTTGTACAAATTGGTATGGGAACGTTTCATGGCCAGCCAGATGGCTTCTGCTATTATGGATACTTTGTCCGTAGATATTGAAGCGGGTGAGACGATATTCCGGGCAGCAGGTTCTAAGGTTCGTTTTCCAGGTTTCATGAAAGTGTATGTAGAGGGAAATGACGACGGTAAAACCGAAGAAGATAAACTGCTGCCACCACTTCAACCAGGCGATAAATTAAAAAAAGAAGCGGTTGAGCCGAAGCAGCATTTTACACAACCGCCTCCCCGTTATACGGAAGCGCGACTGGTGAAGACGCTGGAAGAACTGGGTATAGGACGTCCAAGTACGTATGCACCAACGCTGGAAACCATTCAGAAACGTGGGTACGTTGCTATTGAAGAAAAGAAATTTTTCCCTACAGAGCTGGGCGAATTGGTCATCGAACAGATGGAGGAGTTCTTTCCAGAGATTCTGAATGTGGAGTTTACAGCTAATATGGAAGGTGATCTTGACCATGTCGAAGAAGGCGAAGGTAATTGGGTCAAGGTGTTGAGTGACTTTTACGAGTCATTCGAGAAGCGGCTTGAAGTGGCTGAAGAAGAAATGAAAGAAATTGAAATAAAAGATGAAGTATCCGATGTCATTTGTGATAAGTGTGGCAGCCAAATGGTGTATAAGCTTGGCCGATTTGGTAAATTCCTGGCTTGTTCTGCTTTTCCAGATTGCCGTAACACAAAGCCAATTGTTAAGGATATCGGGATTAATTGTCCTACATGCGGTGAGGGCCATGTCGTCGAACGACGGAGTAAAAAGGGACGTATCTTCTATGGATGTGACCGCTACCCGGAATGTGATTTTGTTTCCTGGGATAAACCGTCCATTAAGCCTTGCCCAAGTTGCAGTAGCCTAATGGTCGAAAAACGTACAAAACAAGGGACAAAGCTCAACTGTACGGTCTGCGATCACAGCGAAATGCTGGAAGAGAGCGATGAGAGCGTAGAGACTTCTTAAGAACAACAATAGCAGGGGGATTTAAACGTGAGTGAACTACAAAAGGTAACGGTCATCGGAGCAGGTTTGGCGGGCAGCGAAGCTGCCTGGCAAATTGCAAGCCGTGGAGTGCCAGTCAAGTTATATGAAATGCGGCCGGTTGTAAAAACACCAGCACATCATACAGATAAATTTGCCGAACTGGTATGCAGTAATTCCTTGCGGGCAAACGGCCTAACGAATGCAGTAGGTGTACTGAAGGAAGAGATGAGAATACTAAACTCCTTGATTCTGAGTGCAGCAGATCGTCATGCTGTTCCGGCTGGCGGTGCATTGGCAGTGGATCGTGACGGATTTTCCGGTCATATTACTGAGACGCTTCATCAACATCCTTTGATCGAGGTTGTTAATGAAGAGCTTCAGGAAATCCCACAGGACGTTATTGTGGTCATTGCGACGGGGCCTTTAACTTCTCCGGCTTTGTCGGAACAGATTAAATCACTGATGGGAGAGGAGTATTTCTATTTTTACGATGCGGCAGCTCCGATTGTAGAAAAGGACTCTATCGACATGAGCAAGGTTTATCTGGCTTCCCGTTATGATAAGGGAGAAGCAGCGTACTTGAATTGTCCGATGAACGAAGCGGAATTTGATGCTTTTTATGAGGCTCTGATTGCGGCTGAGGTAGCGCAAGTCAAGGAATTCGAAAAAGAAATTTATTTCGAAGGCTGTATGCCCATCGAAGTGATGATGCAACGTGGGAAACAAACGGCATTGTTCGGACCGATGAAACCTGTGGGTCTCGTAAATCCACATACAGGTGAACTGCCCCACGCAGTTGTTCAGCTTCGCCAGGACAACGCCGCAGGAACGCTGTATAATCTGGTTGGTTTCCAGACTCACCTCAAATGGGGGGAGCAAAAGCGTGTATTTTCAATGATTCCGGGTCTTGAAGAGGCAGAGTTTGTACGTTACGGTGTGATGCATCGCAATACCTTTATTAATTCTCCGCAGCAACTTCATGCAACTTATCAGTTTAAGGGAAGAAGTAATCTATTCTTTGCCGGACAAATGACCGGTGTAGAGGGATATGTGGAGTCAGCGGCTTCTGGTCTGCTGGCCGGGATGAATGCGGCACGAGCAGCGCGTGGACAGGAAATGTTTGTATTTCCTGCTGAAACGACATTAGGTAGCATGGCGCGGTATATTACGACCGCTGATTTTAAGCATTTTCAACCGATGAATGCAAACTTTGGTTTGCTTCCAAAGTTGGAGAAACGGATTCGTAACAAAAAGGAAAAAAATGAAGCTCTCGCTAATCGCGCGTTGGAAAGTTTGCGGGGTTATATCAACGAAACGGGAGTTATGTCAGCTGAAGTACAGGCATAAGGATGAAGGAAAAGGAGGAGCGCGTTATGGATATGTCCTTTCATGCTACCACCATCTGCGCTGTACGCCACAATGGCAAGGGAGCTATTGCGGGTGATGGACAGGTAACGTTCGGCAACAGTGTTGTGATGAAGCAGACGGCTAAAAAAGTGCGCAGATTGTATCGAGGTCAGGTCGTTGCGGGATTTGCGGGTTCGGTGGCCGATGCTATCACGTTATTTGAAAAGTTTGAAAATAAGCTGGAGGAACACCACGGAAATCTTCAAAGAGCAGCCGTGGAACTTGCCAAGGACTGGCGTCAGGATCGTATCCTGCGCAAGCTGGAAGCGCTCATGATTGTGATGGACTCATCCGGAATGTTGCTCATTTCTGGAGGCGGCGAAATTATAGAGCCGGATGATGATGTGCTTGCGATTGGCTCAGGTGGTAATTTTGCATTGGCGGCTGCCCGTGCTTTCAAACGCCATGGGTCTGGCATGGAAGCAAAGGACATGGCACGGGAAGCGCTAGAGGTTGCTTCGGAAATATGTGTGTATACGAACAATCAGATTATCGTAGAAGAACTGTAAATCGGCTCTGAGTATTCAAGGGTGGAGGAGTGCAAAATGAATAATCAATCGTTGACGCCCAGACAAGTGGTATCCGAGCTGGATAAGTATATTGTCGGACAAAAGGAAGCTAAAAAATCTGTTGCTGTTGCGTTGCGCAACCGTTATCGGCGTAGTAAGCTGCCGGATGATATCCGGGATGAAATTGTGCCTAAAAATATTTTGATGATCGGACCGACAGGTGTGGGTAAAACTGAAATTGCACGTAGACTTGCACGGCTCGTGGGAGCTCCTTTTGTCAAGGTAGAGGCGACCAAATTTACAGAAGTGGGTTACGTCGGTCGTGATGTGGAATCCATGGTGCGTGATCTGATGGAAACCTCTATTCGCATCGTTAAGACGGAACGAACAGAGAATGTGAAGGACAAAGCGGAAGACATGGCAAATGAACGGATTGTCAGCATCCTTGTACCTGCAGAAAAGTCAAACAAATCGCAACGTAATCCCTTTGAAATGCTGTTTGGCAATAACACGGGAACTTCAGTAGAAGAAGAACCGCCACAACAGGATGGATCTTTGGCAGAAAAGCGCCGTAAGGTTAAATTCGATCTATTGTCTGGTAAGCTTGAGGATGATGTCATAGAGATTGATGTGGAGGATACTGCCCCCAATATGCTCGATATGTTTGCTGGGCAAGGGAATGAACAAATGGGTATGAATATGCAGGAGATGTTCGGAAGTTTTCTGCCCAAGCGGACGAAAAAGCGCAAGCTACCAGTCAAGGAAGCTCGCAAGGTGTTGATTCAAGATGAGGCCGCCAAATTGATCGATATGGATGATGTGATTCAGGAGTCTGTGAAGCGTGCTGAGCAATCCGGTATTATTTTTATTGATGAAATAGATAAGATTGCCAGCCAGGGTAAGGGTAGCGGCCCCGATGTGTCGAGAGAAGGCGTCCAGCGCGATATTTTACCTATTGTCGAGGGATCTACCATCATGACCAAATACGGTCCGGTAAGAACAGATTACATTCTGTTTATTGCTGCAGGAGCTTTTCATGTTGCAAAACCATCTGACCTGATCCCTGAGCTTCAGGGTCGTTTTCCAATCCGTGTGGAATTAAGTAGCCTGACTTTGGATGAGTTTGTGTCGATACTGACGGAGCCTAAAAATGCGCTGACCAAGCAATACACTGATCTACTCCGTACTGAGGAAATTGAAGTCGAATTTTCTGCGGAAGCGATCCGTGAGATTGCCAGCATTGCTGAGTCTGTAAATCGCAACACCGAAAATATTGGTGCACGTCGTTTGCATACCATTCTAGAAAAGCTGCTGGAGGATCTGTCGTTTGAAGCACCAGAGCTTACATTGGATCGTATGATCATTACCCCGGAATATGTACGTGAGAAGCTGGGAGATATTGCCCAAAACAGGGACCTTAGTCAGTATATTTTATGAATAGGGTTTCTAAAAATAGGGTGTGAGGTCCAGAATAACACTATCTTGCACCGTCGTTTAGACCTAGATAATGGTCAAGTTGATGATTTTTCTGTCTATTCCAAAAGTAGGACGTATAATCTTTTACAGGTGTAAAGTGCTAAGAAAACATTCATTTTCTTGAAATAAACCTGAAAAATTTAACATTTTATGCATCTAAAGCCCTCTTTTTTAAAAAAGATAGGGCTTTTTTCTTATTGTAATTAGGTCCCAACTCTACGAAACTTAGAATATATGACAGAAAGTTATTATTTTCTACTTAAGACCTAAAAGAAATGTATAATTATGAAATTTTATTGTCGAAAAAAAGTGAAAAATCTTGTTTTATTGAATCTTACTTTAGAGTAGACGCTGGGAGGGAGGAGCTAAATGAATCTGCTGGGTGATATGAGCTTTCAAAAGCTTCAGGCAGGTGTACAGGCGGCAAATACGAGACAACGTGTGATGGCCGACAATATATCCAATGCGGATACCCCGTATTTCAAGCGTTCGGAGGTTTCATTTGAAGAACTGCTTCAGCAGCAAATGGACGGTGATGTCACACCACTACGTGGAAAAGTAACCAATTCAAGACACTTTCAAATAGGACCTATGAACTCCATTCCAGATGCCACGGTCACCAAAGATGGGTACTCAGTCATGAATAACAATATGAACAACGTAGATATCGACAGAGAAATGAGTCTTATGGCTGAAAATCAACTAAGATATAATACCTACATCCAAGAAATTAATGAGCGCATCAAGATGATGAGAACAGCGGTAGAAGGGAGATAGGACTAGGTGAAGATTAACAACGGCTTTGATATTAGTGCATCTGCTCTTACGGCCCAACGGTTGCGGATGGACGTTATATCTAGCAACATTGCCAACGCAGAGACAACTCGGGCGAAAGTAGAGAATGGACAAGCAGTTCCATATCGGAGAAAAACGGTTGTTTTGGAGCCGAACCAATCTGGTTTTGCCGATGTTTTGAAGGCTCAAATGGAAGGAAGTAGCACAAGCGCTGCTGGCGTTAAGGTTTCGCAAATTCAGGAAGATCAGTCACCTTTAAAGCCTGTGTACAATCCGGGTCACCCGGACGCTGATAAAGATGGCTATGTATATATGCCTAATGTAGACATTATGAAAGAAATGGTCGACATGATTTCCGCAACACGCTCATACGAAGCCAATGTAACAGCTCTGAATGCATCAAAGGCTATGGTTTCCAAAGCGCTTGAAATCGGTCGCTAAGTCTAGGACTACTAACTACTTAATAGGGAGAGTAAAACATGATTCAGAACGCCATGTTTAATGTACAGACACCGGCAATACAGCAGATTCAATCGCCTAACAATGAGTTGACGAAAGCGACGCCTTCCGAATCCTTGAAGGATTTTGGTTCCTTCCTAAAGGATGCTCTCAATGAAGTAGGGCAGCAGGAAGCCGCTACGCACCAGATGTCCGACCAATTCATGGCAGGCAAAGTTGATGTAGATCAGGTCATGATCACTTCCCAACAAGCGCTGCTTTCCCTGCAGCTTACTACACAGGTCCGAAACAAAGCGATCGAAGCCTATCAGGAGATCATGCGTACACAGATGTAAAGAGGGTTTAGCAAAGTTTCGGATGGGGTGACGGAGTGAACGAGAGAATCGCCCAATATCGGGATAAGATTTCCGGGTATTGGAATAATTTCAGCAAAAAACAGAAGATATTACTTGTTTCGACATTAGCATTCATCATTATCGCCGTTGTAGTGCTAACGATGCAGTTTACCAAAACCGAGTATGAAGTGGCTTTCCGAGATTTAAATGCTAACGATGCTGCCGGAGTCATTAAATATCTCGATTCTGCGGGTATACCGTACCAACTTAATGCTGGTGGGACACAAATCTCAGTCCCAACTGCTAATGCGGATAAAGCGAAGGTAGATGTTGGGTCTCAAGGCCTGATTCAGAAGGGTTCAATCGGCATGAGCGCTTTTGACCAGTCCTCCTCTGCGATTGGTATGACGGAGAACGAGTTCAATGTGAAGTACAATAATGCATTGAACGGCGAAATACAGCAACTGTTGGAACGGATGGATGGTGTCCAAAGCTCCAAAGCTGTCATTAATATGCCAAAGGAAAACATTTTTGCCGGACTTGAAGAAAAGGACAAAGCCTCCGCTTCGATTCAAATGGAATTCGAGCCTGGTTTTACTCCAAATCAGCAAGCGATCGACGGATACTTTAATCTGGTAAAAACGGCCGTGCCGAATCTGCCAGTGGAAAACATTACGATCACCAATAAGGAATATGAGTTGATTCCAACGGCCAAGGGCGGCCAAGGTGGGCTCACTAGTGGTGTTCAGGAAAACATGGCTCTACAGAAGAAGTTTGAGAGCGATGTAAGGAATAATGTCCAACAATTTTTGTCGAAAATTGTTGGAGACGACAAGGTAAACGTGCTGGTTATGTCCCAGCTAAATTTCGACAAAGTAACATCAAAAGAACAAATGGTCACACCTGTTGATCAAACGAAAATGAAGGGTATTGAAATTAGCGCCCAACAAATTCAGGAAAGCTATACGGGCAGTAGTGGACAAACCGGAGGAGTTGCAGGAACAGGAACACAGGATGTTCCGGGCTACCCGGGAGGAGCTAATTCCGGCAATACCAGCTCAGATAAGAGCTCAAGTACGATTAACTACGAAGTTAACCGAATTGCAAGGGATATTATCCAAAGTCCGTACACTGTAAAAGATTTAACCATTAATGTTGCAGTTGAACCACCAACAGGTCAGCAAACGTTGGATACTGCAACTCAGACAGCAATTCAAAATATTTTGGTTAATATTGTAAGAGCATCGTTGGCGAATTCTGGTACTACTATTACAGACGCTGATTTGGCTAAGAAGGTTTCAGTGTTCTCACAAGCTGTTCCAGCGCCTGCGAGCACGAATACATTCTTCTCAGCTTCCAACCCTTGGCTATGGGGCATCGGAGCTGCTGTTCTGGCACTGCTGGCGGGTGTAATCTTCCTCATCGTACGCGGTCGTCGTAAGCAGGAAGAAGAGTTGGATGAAGAATTGCAACTCATGCCAACGCCGACGGAGTTCCCGTCTATTACCATGGAAAGTGTGACAAATGAAAGTCAAGTGCGTAAACAGCTTGAAAGTCTGGCGAAAAAGAAACCCGACGAATTCGTCAATCTGCTTCGTACATGGCTGGCTGACGAATAGAGGTGAGTTCATTGGCAAAGGCAAGCAGTCAAGGTTTAACGGGAAGACAGAAAGCAGCTATACTTCTGATCACAATGGGACCAGAGGTATCTGCTCAAATATTCAAGCATTTGCGTGATGAGGAGATCGAGCAACTTACATTGGAAATTGCCAATGTGCGGAAGGTCGATGCCATTGAGAAGGACTCCATCATGGCCGAGTTTCATCAAATTTGTTTGGCTCAGGAGTACATTTCCCAAGGCGGTATTAATTACGCTAAAGAAATATTGGAGAAAGCACTCGGATCGCAAAAAGCAGTTGAGGTCATTAACCGTCTAACAGCGACGTTACAGGTAAGACCCTTCGATTTTGCCCGCAAGGCTGATCCAAACCAGATATTGAATTTTATACAGAATGAGAATCCGCAAACGATTGCTCTCGTGCTTTCGTACTTGCAATTTGAGCAGGCGGCTGCAATTCTATCGTCTCTGCCACAGGAAAAACAGGCAGATGTGGCCCGGCGTGTCGCTGTCATGGACAGTACATCTCCGGAAGTTATTTCCCAGGTGGAACGAGTGTTGGAGCAAAAGCTGTCTGCAACCGCGACGCAGGATTATACGAATGCAGGTGGTATCGAGTCCATTGTTCAGATTTTGAATGGCGTAGACCGCGGAACCGAACGTACGATTCTCGACTCGCTTGAAATTCAAGATCCAGAACTGGCTGAGGAAATCAAGAAAAGAATGTTCGTGTTCGAGGATATCGTCAATGTGGACAACCGTTCCATTCAGCGCATTATCCGCGATATCGACAATGCAGATTTGCAATTGGCGCTTAAAGTGTCCAGTGAAGAAGTACGCGATGTGATTTTCCGAAATATGTCGAAACGTATGGCAGAAACCTTCAAAGAGGAAATGGAGTACATGGGACCGGTGCGGTTGCGTGATGTGGAAGAAGCACAGACACGTATCGTATCGACGATCCGCAGATTGGAAGAGGCCGGTGAGATTATAATCGCACGCGGCGGAGGAGATGACATCATTGTCTAACTTGATTAAATCTTTCCAATATGTTCCTGTAGAGGCTTTGAAAACAATTGATGTGGCACATACGTATGCGCCAGAAACGACGGATGAAGAAATCACAACTGAATATACGGAGCCGGAGCCTCAGCGAGATCACGAGGCTGAACGGCTGCGGGATGAAATGCTGAATGATGCCAAGGATTTTGCCGAACGTCAGGTTCGCGAGGCAGCTGAAGAAGCGGAACGGATGCTTCAGGAGGCACAGCAGCAGATTGAAGCCTGGTGGCAGGAACGACGTGAGCATGACGATCAGTTGACTCAGTCGTTAAAAGCTGATGGGTTTCAGCAAGGATATGAAGAAGGCCAGAAGCTGGCTGAGGCCGAGCTCCAAACGAAATCGGAGCAGATGATGGAAGAAGCACAGGATATTCTGCGTCAGGCCTATGAGATTAAGGAACAACTGATTCAGGAAGCGGAGCCTTTCCTGGTCGAACTGAGTAGTGCTATTGCTGAGAAGGTCATTGAGAAACAGCTTAGCCTTGAGCCAGAATACACGATTGAATTAATTCGTAAAAATTTGGCTCGTAAGCGGGAAAAAGGAACCATTACATTGTGTGTGTCGCCTCAGCATTTCGCATTTGTGCAAGGTGCACGAGAAGAATTGTCATTAACTGTCGATTCGCAGGCAGAACTGCAAATTATACCTGATGGTACCGTTAAAGATCGCGGTTGTGTTATCCGTTCTTCCTTTGGAAGTGTGGATGCGCGGATTGATACGCAATTAGCTGAGATCAAAAAGGAATTACTGCGTCTGGCACATGAGAATGAGGAGCGAAGACATGAAGGGGCTTAATGCGCAGCGCTACATGGATCATTTGCGCCAGTTGGACCCGGTCCGGGTAAATGGCAAGGTTACGCAGGTTATCGGCCTGATGGTTGAATCGGAAGGTCCGGACGCCAGTATCGGGGATGTTTGTTACATTTATCCGGGCAAAACGGCCAAGCCGTTGCAAGCGGAAGTTGTAGGCTTCAGGGACAATAAAGTGCTTCTGATGCCACTTGGAGAACTGCAATCTATTGGTCCCGGTTGTGATGTTGTAGGAACAGGGAAGCCGTTGAATGTGCAGGTCGGGTCGGAGCTGTTAGGCAAAGTGCTGGACGGCTTGGGTCAGCCTCTGGATGGCTCATTGATTCCCTCGCGAATGGCGAGATATTCAACCTTCAATATTCCGTCCAATCCGCTGAATCGTCCGCGTGTACAGGAACCAATCAGTATCGGGGTGCGCGCTATCGACGGGTTGCTTACTATCGGTAAAGGACAGCGGGTTGGTATTTTTGCAGGTTCGGGTGTAGGTAAAAGTACCTTGATGGGAATGATTGCTCGTAATACGGAAGCTGATGTGAATGTAATTGCCTTGATCGGGGAACGTGGACGCGAGGTGCTGGACTTTATTGAACGGGATTTAGGCCCGGAGGGACTAGAACGTTCCGTGGTCATTGTGGCAACTTCCGACCAGCCTGCGTTAATCCGTATTAAGGGTGCACTTATTGCAACAACGATCGCGGAATATTTTCGGGATCGCGGGTTGAATGTCATGCTGATGATGGATTCAGTTACCCGGTATGCGATGGCCCAACGTGAAGTGGGACTAGCCGTAGGGGAGCCACCAGCAATGAGAGGGTACACACCTTCCGTGTTTGCTAGTCTACCTAAGCTTCTAGAACGTGCAGGGACAGGTCCTACTGGCTCCATAACCGCTTTTTATACGGTACTGGTCGATGGTGATGATATGAACGAGCCCATCGCGGATGCGGTGCGCGGGATTTTAGATGGACACATTGTCTTGAATCGTGGGATTGCGAACAAAGGTCATTTTCCCGCAATTGATGTGTTAGCGAGTATTAGCCGGGTTATGAAGGATATCGCACCACGAGATCAGATAGATGCTGCCGAGAACATTAAGCGCTTGATGGCCATTTACAAAGATTCGGAGGACCTGATTAATATCGGGGCCTATCAGCAGGGTTCAAATGCAGAAATTGACGAATCCATGGAGCGCATACGGGATATATGGGATTTTACAAGACAAAGAACAGATGAAAAGGCTGAGCTGGACGAGGTAAGGGAGCGTTTGATTTCTGAATTTACGAGGAGATGAAGGTTGAACGATGAGATTTCAGTATTCCTTTCAGAAAGTTGTAGACTTGAAAACCAACGAAAAGTCACAGGCCGAATGGTTGCTTTCCAGTGCTGTCGGACAATTGCAGGCTGAGGAGCAGACATTAACACAGCTTGTAGGCGAAAGGAATCGGGTCATATCAGCCATTCAAAAGGCTGCCGAGGATTGCGCGCCACTCTCTACCATTCAGGAATTACAGGCTTATGTTAATCATCTGGACCAATGTATTACACGCAAGCATAGGGATGTTCAATATGCGCAGCAAAATGTGCAAAGCAAACAAACCGTTTTGACCGATAAAATGCTGGATGAACAGGTTTGGCTGAAAGCGAGAGAGAAGGCCAACGTGAAATTCCAACAGGAAATGCTCCTGCGCGAGCAGAACGAGCTGGATGAAATGGCTTCCGTGCGATTTGCCATGAAAGCCCGGTAAGCGGAAAGTCATAGGATACGCATATCAGCTGCCTGAGGAGGAAGACGATGGCACAGAAGTTAGCAGAAAATGAACTGGATATGGATTTAGGAAAAGAATCAGGCGGGGGATTTGAACGGTTTATGTTTTTCCTGATTCCGATTGTGTTCACAATCGTTCTGGTCGGGGTCCTGCTTACATTGTTCAATATGGACTTCAGAAGCGAAATGATTTCGTTAGGGAACAAAATACCAGTTGTTAAAAATTGGATACCTGAACCGAAAGATAAGGCTACTCAGACGAAAGAGGCGGATCAGAAGGCTCAGTCTGAAAGTTCTGAAGCAACTATAGAGCAGTTAAAGGCAGATTTAGCCAAGCAGACGGAGGAGCTTAAAAAGGCTACCGCTGCTAAGACGACACAAGATAAAAAGGTTACTGAACTGCAGAATCAGGTCAATACGCTGCAAACGCAACAGGAGCAGCAGTCACAGGCCAGTCAGCCGGGACAGGCCGGTACGCAAACTACAGGTGGAACAACAAATGAAGATCCTTATGTAAAACAGGCCAGAGATCTTGCTAGCATGTATGAAGGGATGACAGCAAGTAAAGCGGCACCGATTATGGAGAATCTGACCACGGAAGAGACTGTGCAGCTGTTAAGCTACATGGACCCTGCCAACAGTGCAAAGATTTTGCAAAAGATGGACGCTAAAAAAGCAGCCGATATTACTATGGCTCTGAAAAACGTAACGCCATCTACGGATTTGTCAGTTGCTGCGTTGCAGTCTCGTCTGAAAAAGGATCAAGGTACCACAGCTGGAACAACGAGTAAGAGTTTGCAAAGCACTCAAATTAGTAGCACATTTGCTTCCATGGACAAGAAGAGCGGTGCCGAACTTATTTTACAAACTTACAAAATCAGTCCAGACAAGGCATTAAACATATTAAATACAGTAGATGATTCGACACGTGGTTCTTTACTACAAAATATGTCTGCCAAGGATGCTGCTCAGACCGCAAAAATTTTGAACAAACTGATGGGCAGTAAGTAATTTAAATGAAGGGAGGTGAAAAATAAATGACCCTTATTTCTCAAAGTGTATCGCTCGGCACCAGTCAGACAGCTAGCAGTACAACGGCCTCAACAACGACTACAGCGACAGCTGCTGGAGCAACCACGGGTGCTTTTAATCAAACACTTACGCAAATGATGACAGGCGGGCAAACGGGCTCAGCAGGCACAGATGCGAACGGTTCTCCATTAGTTATGGTACTTCCGCTTATTGCAACTGGAGAATCCACGGAAGCTCCAACCGAGCCGCTGGCCGAAACACTGGCTCCTTTGCTGCAAAATCTTGAAAAGCTGGATGATCAAGTAGCTGCTGATCCTGCTCTGCTTGCAACTCTGCAAGCGTGGATTCAGCAAGTACAACAGTTTTTACAAGGCGACGGAACAAATCAACAGTTAAACGGTGGAGAAACGACAGAGGCGACAGGCTTAACAGCTTTGGCAGCCAACCCGGCTACTCTTCGATTTGCATTACAGGATGCTTTGTCACAACTTGCCAATGTAGCAGAGCAGGCTTCTGGAGACCAAAAGTCCCAGGTGGCACAGTTACTACAATCGCTCCAAAGCGCAACGGCAGGTACGGGAGCTATTTCCGATGAGCAGTGGAATGGTGTAATGAAAGCTGTGGAACTTGCTGATGGTGGGGATTCACAAGCAGTTCAGCCTTCTGCAAATCGAGCAAATGGTACTCAGACCGTAGCTACAGCTACTACAGACAAACAGGTTGTTGCTTCTCAGCAGCAAGCAAGTCAGGGTGAAACTAATCAACAAGGTTCAGAAGGGCAACGTTCATCAACTAATATTCTCGTTCAGTCTGCAGTTAAGACGACTGTAACAGATGAAGCGAGTGCATTCGTAGATGCAACTGAGCAAGCGAATTCGACAGCAACTGACAATCAGACTCCAGTGATCACGACTGCGGGACAGCTTTCGGTACAAACGCAAGGAACAACACCTTCGGCTCCGGCTCAACCAGTCGTACATGTACGGCAATTTGCCAAGGAGATGACCGAATTTGTAGTGCAGAAACTTGACATTGTAAAACACACTGGTTTGACGGAAGCGACTATCATGCTTCGTCCAGATCATCTGGGCCAGCTGGAAGTTAAGCTGACAATGCAAAATGGTCATCTGGTTGCCCAGTTCATGACTGAGCATAGCGGAGCGAAGGATTTGCTGGAACAGCAAATGTCGCAGCTGCGTTCGAGTCTCCAGAGCCAGGGTATCCAGGTAGATAAGGTAGAAGTAACGCACAATGAGTCGCTTTCCTCCCATATGTATCAGGATGGACGCGGATCTGGAGCTAATCAGCAGCAGCAATCCAATCAACGTTCCAAAGCTCGAGGTAGAGAAGAGAGCGAAGATGCTATGAAGGTAGCTGAAATGGCAGAGGAACTTCGTAACTGGACAGCTGAACAACGCGCAGATGATATGAATCTGACAGGCTCCTTTACAGCACAAGCGTAATGATGGAGGTGAGAACACAATGACGACTACAGACAACAATGTATCCACCAGTAACGTCTGGCCGAATTACAATGTGAATAATGTCAAAACAGCAAGTGCCAAGGATACTAAAACGATGGGTAAAGATCAGTTTTTGAAAATTTTGATCACCCAGCTACAAAATCAGGATCCGATGCAGCCTTTGGAGGATAAAGAATTTATCGCTCAAATGGCCCAGTTTTCCTCGGTAGAACAACTGATGAACATTTCTACGCAGTTGAATGCATTGGGACAATCTTTAGGTACGGCTTCCGGATTGATAGGAAAAGAAGTCAGCTGGATTGAGGCAGGTAAAAAAGACTCCATTACAGGTGAAACAGGTGCGGGTACAGTGAAAAGTGGAATCGTGGATTCCATCGTTATTCGTGACGGTGTGCAGTATGCCAAAATGGGAGCGGCTGAGGTGGCATTAAAAGATGTAACATCAGTGAGCCAGGCTAACACAACGACTCCCGCTACAGATACATCGGATACTTCATCTTCTTCCTCTAATGGAAGCGGTGAGAACTCATGAATGACAGGATAACGGTCGGACGCCTTTTTCCCGCCAACGTGCCCCCGGCAGCAATCTCAAAAAACCGAGTAAATTCGGTATCGAAGGATGCCAGACCGTTCGGTCAGGTGTTGCAGGATCAGGTGCTCAAGCTGAGTAACCATGCAGCCAAGCGTCTGGAGCAGCGGGGAATAGAGTTGAGAAGTGACCAAATGGCGAAAATTAACTCTGCTGTGGATAAAGCAGCTGCCAAAGGCGCCAAAGAATCATTGATTTTAATGCAGGATATGGCTTTGATTGTAAGTGTACCTAATCGAACAGTTGTTACCGCGATGGATAAGAAATCCATGGAGGATAACGTATTTACGCAGATAGATAGTGCTGTAATTATTTCATGAAAATGTATACGAAGTGGCTGGCCCGAATAGGAAAGCCATGAAAAAGCCGCGGATCGACTGATGCGGTCAACTAAGCAACCAATCAGAGGAGGATTTATACTCAATGTTGAGATCAATGTATTCAGGTGTATCGGGCATGAAGGGCTTTCAAACGAAGCTGGACGTTATCGGTAACAACATTGCAAACGTAAATACTACAGGCTTCAAGTCCAGCCGAGTGATGTTCAAGGATATCTTGAGCCAAACGAGTTCAGGCGCAAGTGCACCAGACGGAACAACAACTGCCGGGCAAAATGCCAAGCAGGTAGGTTTGGGAGTGTCGGTCAGCTCAATTGATACACTGCACCTTCCAGGTAGTGCAATGACTACGAACAACCCAACGGATTTACGTATTAACGGTGACGGATTTTTCCTGGTCAAAATGAATGATGCACAGGAAGTTCCTTATCTAACTCGTGCGGGTGATTTTCACGTAGATGCGAACCGAAACCTGGTTACTTCTGATGGATTTTTCGTAGGAGATGCGGGTGGAGATCCCATCACACTTGCTGACAATGTTACAGCGTTCTCCATCTCGCAGGACGGTACAATTGTACAACAATTGGATGACGGAACAGTTGATAATGGCACGCAAATCGGATTAGCCAGAGTCACGAATCCAGAAGGTCTGGAAAAAATCGGAGGGAGCTTGTACCGTACTACGGTCAACTCCAACATTGATGCACTTGAGCCTGGAGCAGCCAACTCAGAGGGGCGTGGAGCTATCATCTCAGGTCAGCTGGAAATGTCCAACGTTGATCTGACAGGCGAATTTACCGAAATGATCGTAGCTCAGCGTGGATTCCAAGCGAACTCGCGTATCATTACGACCTCGGATGAAGTGCTTCAGGAAGTTGTAAACTTGAAACGATAATCTCATTTAAACGCGGAGGAGTAGAGGCTCCTCCGCACCTATCAGGAGGTTGGTATTACGATGATCCCGTTAACGCGGCTGAACGGCTCGCCTATGTGGCTTAATGCGCTGCTCATTGAGACTGTGGAGGAAACACCGGATACATACGTCACTTTGGTGACGGGGAAACGGTTGATTGTATTGGAAAAAGCGGCAGATGTCGTCTCCTTGATCAAGGGTTACAGCCGTGAAATCGGCATGCATGCCGCCACGATAAAAGTGCAACAAATGGAGGAAGACGAATGAAGAAGATGCTGCCATGGCTCATTACAATTTTACTCGCGATTACTTTGATTGCAGGCGCGGCCTTTGTACTTATACCAGCGCTTAGCGGGAAGAAGTCGGAAGTCATACCGAATGCGCAAGCTGCTCAAGCAGAACAACTTCCAAGATTGTCAGCAGATGAATTGGTGGAAGTGAGCTCTGAAATTACCGGTATCAAAACAAATTTGGCAGACGCAGATTACATTGTCCAGATGAACCTATCTTTTCAATTGAACGATGCCAAAGCAAAAGAATCTTTTGAAAAAATTAAAGACATCAGTATTAAGCCCATCGTTATTCAATTGCTTGCAGACACCAAACCTGATGAGCTCAGAACGGCTAAAGGCCGGGACCAGTTCAGTGACAAGCTGACGGATCTCATCAACAAGTCGCTCCCTGAAGGTCACCTGGGGAACGCCAAAATTACAGACTTTTTGCTGGCAGCCATTTGATTCCAGGTGAACTTGTCAGGAACACGTAAGGGGGTGAATAACATTGGTGGATGTACTGTCACAAGGGGAAATTGATGCCCTTTTAGCAGCTCTTTCGTCCGGTGAAATGGATGCGGAAGAACTTAAAAAGGAAGATACCCAAAAGAAAGTTCGCGCTTATGATTTTAAAAGAGCGCTTAGGTTTTCCAAGGATCATATACGGAGTCTGACGCGGATACACGAGAACTTTGCGCGGTATCTGACCACATATTTTTCAGCGCAGCTTCGTACTTTTGTCCAAATTAATGTCGTTCAGGTGGAGCAGCTTCCTTATGATGAATTCATTCGCTCCATTCCGAAAATGACCATTCTAAACATTTTTGAAGCTGAACCGCTGGAAGGCCGTATGGTGCTTGAGGTTCACCCGAACGTTGCTTATGCCATGTTGGACAGGCTTCTCGGAGGAACAGGTTCGGCACCGTCAAAGGTTACTGCGTTGACCGAAATCGAGACGACGATCATGGAGCGAATTTTCAGCCGTACCTTTGATAGCCTGCAAGAGGCTTGGAAAACGGTACTGGACATTGAACCGCGCCTAGAGGCGATGGAAACGAATCCGCAGTTTATGCAGATTGTTTCGCCGAATGAAACGATTGCTCTGATTTCGCTTAGTACCAAAATTGGTGATACCACAGGGATGATTAACCTCTGTATCCCGCACGTGGTATTGGAACCCATTATGGCCAGACTGTCCACGCACCAGTGGTTTACATCCGAAAAGAAATCAAGGGCGCCCGAAGAGATCGACGCCTTGAGATTACGGGTCACCAAAGCAGAGCTCCCTATTATTGCGGAGTTGGGTGAATCCCGGATAAATGTAGCCGAGTTTCTGGGTCTTTCGGTAGGGGATGTCATTTCATTGAACAAGCCTGTCAAAGAAGGACTATCCATCCGGGTAGGCGAGAAATTGAAGTTTATGGGAAGTCCCGGCATGGTAAGAGATCGTGTTGCCGTACAAATTGATGAAATTGTCAACGAAGGAGTTGAAGAAATTGACGAGTAAAGACTATTTGTCCCAGGAGGAAATCGATGCCTTGCTGAAACAGTCTGAAGCGGGGACGGATTCTACTCCCGCCAACAAGACCGTTGACGATTTTCTGACTCCTCTGGAGCAGGATGCTCTCGGGGAAATCGGTAATATAACGTTCGGCAGCGCAGCTACGGCTCTTTCCACACTGCTCGGTCAAAAGGTGGATATTACGACACCTAAAGTTTCAATTATTACCCGTTCTGAATTTGAAACTGCATTTCCAAAGCCACACGTAGCTGTACATGTAAATTATGTCGATGGATTCGAGGGTATTAACTCACTCGTAATCAAAAAGCGTGATGCACAAGTGATAGCGGACTTAATGCTTGGTGGTGAAGGTAACCCAGCGGATGAAGAATTGAATGAAATTCACATCAGTGCCGTGCAGGAAGCGATGAACCAGATGATGGGATCGTCGGCGACCTCTATGTCTACCATGTTTAATCGTTTTGTTAATATCTCTCCACCAGGGATTGATATTTTGGATCCTATGCACGGTGATGGAGTATCCAGTCTGCCGGATGAAGAGACGCTCATTACAGTATCCTTCCGGTTATTGATCGGGGATCTCATTGACTCTACGCTGATGCAACTGTTGCCTGTTAATTTCGCCAAAAAAATGGTGAGCATCCTAATGAATGGCGGAGAGGATGAAGAACAACCGCAAGCGTCCGCACAACAGGTAGCTGCAACAGCTGCTCCCGAAGCGCCGCAACAAGCTAGCGTTCCGCAGCAACCACCTGCACCAGCCTATCAGCAGCCGCCTGCAGCCGCGCAGGCGCCGCAAGACGCAGGCTATGGGCAACAACCGCCGATGTATCCTCAAGACCCGGGATATGGACAGCAGGGCGCTCCAGGCTATGGAACACCGGGTTATGGAATGCCAGCTGGGGTACCGCCGCAAGCTCCTTACGGAACGCCTCATCACTACGGTGCAGTACCAGGACGTAATGTAAATGTACAACCTGTACAATTTTCTAACTTGCAGTCCGGTGCATTTGCGCAAGTGGATGAAAACAATTTAAATTTATTGATGGACATTCCCCTTAGAGTCACCGTAGAATTAGGAAGGACCCAAAAGCAAATTAAAGATATTCTGGAGCTCTCACAAGGTTCAATTATTGAACTGGACAAGCTTGCCGGGGAGCCGGTGGACATTTTGGTTAACAACAAACTGATTGCCAAGGGCGAGGTTGTCGTAATCGACGAGAACTTTGGCGTGCGTGTAACAGATATTGTAAGCCAATGGGACCGTATTCAAAAATTACAATAAAAGCATAATTTAGGGAGGATTTATTTCAGATGGCAAACCGTATTTTGATCGTGGACGATGCTGCATTTATGAGAATGATGATTCGGGACATCCTGTCCAAAAATGGATTTGAAGTAGTAGGAGAGGCCCAGGACGGATCACAGGCCATTGAAAAATTCAAGGAGCTTCGTCCGGACCTGATTACGATGGATATCACGATGCCTGAAATGGACGGCATTGCCGCTCTGAAGGAAATCAAACAAATTGACGCGAACGCAAAGGTTATCATGTGTTCCGCGATGGGTCAGCAAGCAATGGTTATTGATGCCATTCAAGCTGGCGCAAAAGATTTTATCGTTAAGCCTTTCCAATCGGATCGGGTTATCGAAGCCATCAACAAAACACTGGGTGTGTAAGGCGCACCCAGTATGGATACACAACAGGGTGCCTCTGACGCATTGAGTACATCCAGCAATATAGGCAACATTGCCTGGGTCCTTTTCGTGCTAATCTTTATCATCGTACTGATCGTGTACTTGATACGGTTTTTGAGTAAAAGAAATCAGAGCTGGTTCAGCAACCGCTCCGTTCGCATACTGGGAGGCGTGGGACTTGGTCCCAATAAATCCCTTCAGCTTGTTGAAGTTGGTAGCAGTGTGTACCTCATTGGTGTGGGAGAAGATATCCGGCTTGTTGACAAAGTATCCGATCCTGAAGAAGTGGAGCAAATTTTGGCCGCACTGGAGCAAGAAGCTTCTCTGCAGCGCGGCCCGATTGCCCCGCTATTCGCTAAAATTGCGGATAAGCTTCGCCGGAACAACGCGGCACAGCAGCAGCCTGAAGAGGAGACATCTTTTCATGAGATGTTTGAATCCAAGCTTCGGCAAATGCCGAATCGCAAGGATAAACTTGAAAAGCTGCGCAATGAGGAGAATACTACAGATCGGTCGGGAGATTCATGAGAAAAAAGATTATACTTGCATGTTTGCTGCTTGTCTTGTTCAGCTTCATTTCGGTGACGGCGGCCTCTGCGGAACCGATTCCGAACATTGATATTCAAGTCGGCAATTCGGACAAAGGACAGCCCGGTGCCACCTCGCTGTCTATTATTTTACTTATTACTGTCATTAGTGTAGCGCCCGCGTTGCTTGTACTTATGACAAGCTTTACGCGAATTGTGATTGTGCTTGGCTTTGTGCGAACTTCGCTGGGAACCCAGCAGATGCCGCCTAATCAGGTGCTTGTCGGATTGGCTTTGTTTCTCACTTTATTCATTATGGCACCGACGTTCTCAGCTATGAATGAAACTGCACTTCAGCCTTATCTCAAGGGGGATATAACACAGTCTCAGGCGCTGGATAAGGCATCGGTACCGATCAAGACCTTTATGTTCTCTCATACACGTGAGAAGGATCTGCTACTCTTTATGAAATACACCAAGATGGAAAAACCAAAGAATTATCAGGATATTCCACTAACGGTGATGGTTCCGGCTTATGCAATCAGTGAATTGAAAACGGCATTTCAGATGGGCTTTATGGTTTTTATACCGTTTTTAGTTATTGACATTGTAGTAGCGAGTACACTCATGGCTATGGGGATGATGATGCTACCACCGGTAATGATTTCACTTCCTTTTAAAATACTACTCTTTGTACTTGTAGATGGTTGGTATTTGGTTGTCAAATCATTGCTTCTGAGTTTTAACACATGAATATTTCATGCAAGGACAGCAATCAAGGAGGACGGCAATGACTTCGGAGTTTATTATTTCCTTGGCTGGGCAAGCGGTGTACATTGTACTCAAGGTGAGTGCTCCGATGCTGATTTTGGGGCTAGTCGTGGGTTTGATTATCAGCATTTTTCAGGCGACAACCCAAATTCAGGAGCAAACACTGGCCTTTGTTCCGAAGATTGTCGCCGTATTGCTGGCATTGCTTTTGTTCGGGCCCTGGATATTGACCACTTTAGTGGACTTTACGTATAACATTCTGGACAATTTGTACAAATATATAGGTTAGGCTGAATGTTATGAACATATTGTTACAGAGTTTCCCTGTTTTTCTTCTGATTTTTTGTCGGATTACCTCATTTTTTGTAGTAGCGCCTATTTTTTCAACCCGCGGGGTACCTAATATCTTTAAAGTTGGAATTTCAGGATTTCTAGCTTTGGTCGTGTATCTAACCTACGGTACGCATCAACAGGTACCGGCAGATGCGGCGTATGTCTTGTTAGTTGCTCGTGAGGTGCTGATTGGGTTGTTGCTGGGCTTTACCGCATATCTGTTTATGACAGCGATCCAAACCGCAGGCTCCTTTATTGATCTTCAGGTGGGCTTCGGGATGGCTAATGTGCTTGACCCAATGACAGGAGCTTCATCGCCTTTAACAGGGAATTTCAAGTTTGCTATAGCTGTATTGCTTTTTTTGAGCATAAACGGGCATCATCATCTGCTAAATGCTATCTTATACAGCTATGATTGGGTACCGCTGACAAATGATTTTTTTGTAAAGCTGTATGGTGGCAGTGTAACTGAATTCCTGGTACGTTCTTTTGCGGAATCATTTATGCTTGCCTTTCAAATTGCTGCTCCCATTGTAGTGGCTACCTTTTTAACGGATGTGGGACTCGGATTTCTTGCTAAAACGGCTCCCCAGTTTAATATTTTTGTCATTGGTGTACCGCTTAAAATTTTTGTGGGACTGTTCATGTTACTGCTTCTCATGCCAAGTTTTGCTTTTATATTCGAGAAATTGTTTTCTGTGATGTTCGAATCCATGCGCAATTTGTTGGATATTATGGGTAATCGTCCTTAATGTCTGGTCTGGAGGAACGTAGTTTGTCATTTAAATATGCTATGAACCTGCAGTTGTTCTCAGGGGAAAAAACGGAAAAAGCTACACCCAAAAAGAAACAGGATGCAAGACAAAAAGGGCAGGTTGCCAAAAGCATGGAGTTGCCCGCCGCTGGTGTCCTGCTGGTTACGTTTTTTTGCCTCATGATTTTCGGCGGGTATTTTAAGGACCATGCAGTTCGACTATTTCGAGATATTTTTGTGAATCGGCTCTCTATGGAGGTAACGCCGAATGCAACGCTGCTGATGATGGGTGAGTACGGCGTGCAAATCTTGATTATGCTTGCGCCTATTTTTATTGGGGCTATTGTCATCGGGATAGCAGCGAATTACATGCAGATCGGTTTTTTATTAGTTGGAGAGGGGATTACGCCCAAGTTTAGCAAGCTTGACCCGATTAAAGGATTCAAAAACATTTTTTCCATGAGATCATTAGTTGAATTCCTGAAATCTGTTTTAAAAATGACCGTAATTGGTTATCTGGTGTACAGCGTACTCTGGAAAACAAAGGCTGACCTACCTAAACTGGCTGAAATGTCCGGTGATCAGATGTTGAGCTTTACAGCTTCATTAACAATGGAACTGGGACTCAAAATTGGTGTGGTGCTGTTCGTTTTAGCGGTGTTGGATTATATGTATCAACGTTATGAGCATGAGAAAAACCTGAGAATGTCCAAACAGGACATCAAGGATGAATACAAGAAAATGGAGGGTGACCCGCTGATCAAAGGGAAAATTCGCGAGCGTCAGCGCCGTATGGCTATGCAGCGTATGATGCAGGAGGTTCCTAATGCAGATGTCATCATCACCAACCCTACGCACTTTGCTGTGGCTTTGAAATATGACGGTTCGGAGATGGAAGCGCCGCAGATTATTGCGAAAGGGCAAGATTACGTTGCGCTCCGAATTAAAGAAATTGCCAAGCAAAACGGCGTAATAACGATGGAAAACAAGCCGCTGGCGCGGGCGCTGTTTCAAAGAGCCGAAATCGGGGATGCGATACCAGCTGATCTGTTCCAGGCCGTTGCCGAAGTGCTGGCGTATGTATATAAATTAAAAGGTAAAGTGAAATAAAGGGATCGGAGGGCTAGAGACCCGTGAAAATAAAAGAAATAACTGTCCTTGCAGGCGTCATCGGTATCGTTCTTATGATGATTCTCCCGATCCCATCATGGCTGCTGGATATCCTACTCGTCATTAATATTTCTATTGCTTTGATGATTCTACTCGTTTCTATGAATACGAAGGAAGCTTTACAGTTTTCTATTTTTCCTTCATTGCTACTCATTACAACATTGTTTCGTTTGGCACTTAATATCTCTACAACCAAACTTATTTTAGGTGAGGGACATGCAGGGGAAGTAGTTGCTACGTTTGGTAGTTGGATTGCAGGAGGGCAAATTGCCGTCGGTTTTGTTGTCTTTCTCATTCTCGTGGTCGTACAGTTCATTGTTATCACCAAGGGCTCTGAGCGGGTTGCTGAGGTAGGCGCACGGTTTACATTGGATGCGATGCCGGGTAAACAAATGAGTATTGATGCTGATCTGAATGCAGGTTTGATCAATGAGCAGCAAGCCCGTGAACGCCGCAGTAAAATCGAACGGGAAGCTGATTTTTACGGAGCGATGGATGGTGCGAGTAAATTCGTTAAAGGGGATGCCATTGCTAGTATTATCATTTTGATCATTAACTTGGTTGGCGGCTTTATTATCGGTATGGCCGTTCAGGGAAAAGGATTTCAAGAGGCGCTGTCGACTTATTCTGTACTCACCATTGGTGACGGACTGGTCAGCCAGATTCCCGCACTGCTCATATCCACGGCGTCAGGCTTGATTGTTACACGGGCTACGTCGGATGGCAACTTGGCAGAGGATTTAACTGGACAGCTCTTTTCTTATCCAAAACTGATCTACATTGTGGCTGCCACAATTGCATTATTGGGTCTCTTCACGCCTATTCATATCATTACAACTCTTCCACTGGCGATTCTGCTGTTTTTCGCAGCTCGAAGAATGCAGGGCAATATGGAACGCAAGCAGATAGCTGATGAACAGCTGGAAGAGGAGCAACAAATTGAAGAAGTCCGTAGTCCAGAAAGTGTCATTAATCTGCTTCAGGTAGATCCAATTGAATTTGAATTTGGATACGGGTTAATTCCGCTGGCGGATACACAGCAGGGCGGGGATTTATTGGATCGGATTATTATGATCCGTCGTCAATGTGCTTTGGAGCTGGGTTTGGTTGTGCCGGTCATTCGTATTCGGGACAACATTCAGCTCAAGCCTAACGAATATGTCATTAAAATTAAAGGTAATACCGTGGGCGGCGGGGAGCTTCTGTTAAATCATTACCTGGCTATGAGTCCAGGATACGACGATGATTCTATTACAGGAATCGAAACGACGGAACCAGCCTTCGGATTACCCGCGCTCTGGATTGATGAAAACACCAAAGATGTTGCGGAACTATCGGGTTATACCGTAGTTGATCCACCTTCAGTTGTAGCTACTCACCTTACGGAGACGATCAAGAAACATGCTCATGAGTTGCTTGGCAGACAGGAAACACGGTCGCTGGTCGACAATCTCAAAGAGAATTATCCAGTGCTGGTGGACGACCTTATTCCTTCTGTGCTTGCGATTGGGGATGTACAAAAAGTGTTAGCCAAGCTGTTGAAAGAAAAAATCTCCATTCGCGATATGGTGACTATTTTCGAAACGCTAGCTGACTACGGTACTTATACAAAAGATCCCGACGTGCTGACTGAATATGTCCGTCAGGCGTTGTCCCGCCAGATTACGCAGCAATTTGCCCAACAAGGGGAGACGTTACGCGTTATTACAGTGGGACCAGGATTGGAGAAGAAAATTGCTGAAAGCGTGCAACAGTCGGAGCAAGGTAGCTATTTGGCTCTTGATCCGGTGTCTACGCAAACGGTGTATCAAAGGATGATGGAGCAAATCAACCGTCTCATTCAATCAGGACAGCAGCCTATTGTGTTGACGTCACCGACAATTCGGATGTATTTGCGGCAAGTGATGGAGCGGACTATGCAGGATGTCCCGGTGCTGTCGTACAGTGAGCTAGAGCCGAACGTTGAAATTCAAAGTGTCGGGGTGGTGAACTTATGAGAGTGAAACGATATGTAGTGGATACCATGCCAGAAGCTATGCTGCAAATCAGGGGTGACTTAGGAACAGACGCCGTCATTTTAAGTACAAAGGAAATGAAGGTCGGCGGTTTCATGGGAATGTTCAGTAAAAAGAAAATCGAAGTGGTAGCTGCGGTAGAGGAGAAGCAACCTCAAAAGCCACGACGGTTTGGACCATCTTCACAAGAGCTTGCCCAGGCGGCTTCATCTTCAATGAATGCTCCTGAACAGCCAGAAAAATCATTTATGCCTGTGGTTCCCAGACAAGCTGCTCCAGAAGCTTATCGGCGGGTAACGCAGATGACGGGTGGTTTCAAAGAAGAACAAGCTGAATTAACGAATGATGCAGAACAGGCAGCTTCAGCAACTGAGCATTTGTTATCTAGGCCTGCTAATAATCTGGAGACTATGTCTCAAGCACTTGATCATGAAGCATTGCTTTCGAACATGAAATCATCCAGTGAACTGTTTAAACAGCCCATTGAAGTAAGTGTTCCAGACAAGAGCGGAGCAGAGGAAAATCAGGCTCTGCTTAATGAATTGCGGGAAATGAAGGCTATGATGACTCGGTTTTCCCGAAATTCTTCATTGGAAAGTACTTGGCCGGAGCCGCTGCAAGAGATTTGTGAGCGTGTGCTGGAGCAGGAAGTGGAACGCGATTTACTGGAGCATTGGCTCGAACAGGTATATATGCGCCGGAGTGAGCATCCTTTTGCGCCTGAAACTTTTGATTGGGAACAAGCCTTTCGTGAGGAAGTGGCCAGTTTTATTCAGACAAGACTAGACAAAGGGATCTCTAAAGATACCAAAATTGTGTATGTGGCAGGTCCTACCGGAGTAGGGAAAACGACAACCATTGCCAAGTTAGCAGCAGAGCAGTTGTTTAAGCATCATCGCAAAGTTGGATTTATTACTTCTGACACGTACCGGATTTCAGCCGTCGAACAACTGCGTACATATGCTACGATTTTGAATGTACCGCTTGAAGTTGTGCAGTCTCCCGGTGACGTCCACAGAGCCATTCAACGTCTGGAACATTGTGACCTGATCCTCATGGATACCGCAGGACGAAATTACCGTAATGAATTACTTGTTTCGGAACTGCAAAGTCTGCTTTCGCCTATTAATGAAAGTGAGACATATCTGGTACTCAGCCTGACATCCAAAAGCAAAGATATGCTCAATATAACTGGACATTTCAGTAAGTTTGGTCTTGGTAAGGTTGTATTTACTAAGATGGACGAGACAGGTAGCTGCGGTGGAATGTTTAATCTTTTGCATCAATTTCCGATGCAACTGGCCTATATTACCAATGGACAAAATGTTCCTGACGACCTGCTTCATCCCGATACAGAAATGGTGACAAGCATGCTGCTTGGACCCAAAGCATCATCAGGAGCTAACGGAGATTCCATATGAGTGACCAAGCCCAATCACTTAGACAAATGGCTTCTTCCTTGGATAAATATCGATTGCCCCCACGTAATCGTCAAGCCAAAATTATAACGATCACCAGTGGTAAAGGCGGGGTGGGCAAATCCAATTTTACGCTGAATTTTGCTCTGGCTCTGCAATCCCTTGGTCGAAAGGTACTTGTGTTTGATGCTGATATCGGTATGGCCAATATTGATGTATTAATGGGGGCCAATTCACAATACAATCTTCTTCACCTGTTGAAACGTGAGAAATCAATTGATGAAATTATTCAAACGGGTATAGGTGGTTTGCCTTATATTGCTGGAGGATCGGGCTTAAGCGAATTGTTTACGTTATCGGATGACGATCTGAATTATTTTGCCGAAGAAGTAGAAAAAATGGCGGCAGATATGGATTACATTCTATTTGATACAGGTGCAGGTTTATCTAAAGAAAACCTTAAATTCATCACTTCAGCTGACGAATGCCTGGTCGTAACCACACCGGAACCGACGTCCTTAACAGATGCGTATGCGCTAATTAAAGTCGTCAGCGGGTTGCAAAAGAATACGGTATTCAAAATTATAGTCAATCGTGCCGATAACGATAATGAGGCCCGTCAAGTTGCCGATAAGATCGCACTGGTTGCGAAACGCTTTTTGGAGATCGAAATCCCGTTGCTTGGGCATATCAGTGATGATACTCATGTCATGCAAGCAGTCAAAAGGCAAGTACCTTTTATGGTTGCTTTTCCGGGATGTGCGGCTTCAAGAGATGTATTGAATCTGGCACACCGTTTTGCAGCAATGCCACAGATTCCGCAATCAGGTGCATTGAGTGGAATTAAAGGATTTATGCAAAAATGGTTGCGACGTTCTGTACATTGAATTTGATGAGAGGAAACAGAGGTGTTTAACATGTGTGCTTACCGGGTGCTGGTTGTAGATGATTCGGCCTTTATGCGCAAAATTATTACAGATTTAATTGTAAGGGATGAGTCGTTCAACATCGTAGGTACAGCCGCCAATGGCAAAGAGGCTGTAGAGAAAGTGAAGGAATTGCAGCCCGATTTGGTCACCATGGATGTCGAGATGCCTGAAATGAATGGTCTTGAAGCATTGCCATTGATTATGGCAGCCCATCCGCTACCTGTTATTATGCTGTCAGGCATAAATGAACAAGGCATGAAGGAGACCATCATGGCTCTGGAGGCAGGAGCTTTCGATTTTATAAGAAAGCCTTCCATTGCTCATGCGCAAGATATCGAGCAAGTGAGCAAGGCGCTGCTGGAACAGATGCACACTGCTATGCAAGCAGTGCGGAGCCGCCTGGAGCGCAAGGAAGCTAATGAGCGCAAAGCTGCATTGGAACAAGCGAAAAAAACGCCACAGGAAAAGCCTACAGGACAGGCGGTGACTGAGAAACGAGCAGGCAGTCAAGCTTCGACAGACAAGCCACCTGTTGTTCCGCTTGCTCCTTCACCTGCTGTATCAACTCAGCCGAAGCGTGATGCTGGCAAGTCCGTCCCGGCAGCAGCCAAGCAGGAAACGAAACGACAACAGTCTGGAACATCTGTTACGGCGGGGCGCATAGAACAGCCAGCTGCTCAGCCAAGCAAGTCAGTCCAAGCATCTACTGTTCAGAAGAAGGAAGACTTGTCCAAGGGGATGGGACGAACACCAGGGAAACTAAACAGTTCTAATACGGCCGCTGACAAATCGCTGCATGGTAAGGATAAAGCAGGGCTGGTTAAGCTAGAGCCCCGTAAGACGGTGAGTTCATCAGCTACTCCTATTCCAGCGGCTGCTACGCCTCCAGTAACGGCACCTACAGTTCCTGCCGCACCTAAAGGATTTTCTCTTAAAAAAGGTGTGCATACGTCCAGCTTTCGCAAACTGGTGGCGGTGGGATGTTCTACGGGCGGTCCGCGGGCGCTTAAGACGCTGTTGGAACGCATTCCTGGTGATTTTCCTGCTCCAATCGTTATCGTTCAGCATATGCCGCCAAACTTCACTCGTTCGCTGGCACAACGCTTGAACACGTTAAGTCCACTCCGAGTTGTGGAGGCTGAGCAGGGAATGACGCTGGAGACTGGAACGGCCTACATTGCCCCAGGGGGATATCAACTAAGAATTGTGCCAGGAGCCGGTGGTAAATACACTGTGTCACTGAAGATGGAGGAAGCTCGCAATGGTCACCGTCCTTCCGTAGATACGATGTTTGAATCGTTGCTCTCGTTAACCTCGTTGGAGCGGCATCTAGTATTGCTCACTGGAATGGGGAGCGATGGGGCCAAAATGATGAAAAAGCTTTATGATGCTGGGGTACAATCCACATTTGCTGAAAATGAGGAAACTTGTGTAGTGTACGGAATGCCCCGCTCAGCAGTAGAGTTAAAATGTGTGCGTCACCTTCTGCCAATGCAGGAGATCGCCCCCAAGCTTGTACAAGTTGTGAAATAATCGGAGTGTAACTCATGGAGGAGGTGTCTCACAATGGACATGAACCAATATCTAAACATGTTTATTGATGAGTCGAATGATCATCTGCAATCTCTTAACGAAAAAATGCTTCAACTGGAAAGCAATCCAACCGATCTAGGCATCGTTCAGGTGATTTTCCGTTCTGCCCATACCCTCAAAGGAATGGCTGCTACGATGGGATTTGAAGACCTAGCATCGCTAACTCACCAAATGGAAAACGTTCTTGATCTGGTACGTAACAACAAGCTGGCGATGCATGAATTTATATTCGATACCTTATTTAAAGGATTGGATGCTTTGGAGTCCATGGTGCAGCACATTACAGAGGGAGGCGACGGGAAAGCGGATGTCTCCTCTATTGTATCTTCACTACAATCCATCGTGAGTGGGGATTTCCAAAAGTCCGGCACAAATGCTGCCACTGAGGAGTCTCCATCTAAAAAAGTGGACAAAAACGATAGTGCTGGGCTTGTCTTGGATCAGTTCCAGTATTCTGTACTGGAGCAATCTATTTCTGAAGGACATCGTGTTCACTATATACAGGTAACAATCAGCTCAGAGAGCCAGTTGAAAGCGGCACGTGCCTTTATGGTGTTCAACACGCTGGAAAACTCTGGTGAAATCGTCAAGGCCTATCCGTCGGTACAGGATATTGAGCAGGAGAAATTCGAGCAAAGCTTCTCGTTATATTACATAACGCAGAAAGAAGTTGGGGAGCTGGAAAAGGAAATCGCGGGTATCTCTGAAATTGACACTGTCTCAGTGGTACAACTAGATCAGGAATCGCTTAAACAAATGAGCGAAGTTACTGCTGGACTGGCTGAGGCTGCTGCGGTGCAGGAAGCACCTGTTGCCGTGCAACCACTTGCTCCATCCCAGCCGCAGTCTCCAGCTGCGGCCTCTGTGGCTAAGCCAGCAGCAGGTAAAGCACCAGCAGCTAAGGCAGCTGCGCCTACGCATAACCGTACGATTCGCGTAGATATTGAACGCCTGGATGTACTTATGAACTTATTTAGCGAGTTGCTCATTGACCGTGTGCGGTTAGAGCAGTTGGCAAGTGAAGCTTCCAATCCAGCACTGACAGAAACGGTAGAGCACATGAGTCGTGTGAGCAGCGATTTGCAAAACGTCGTTCTTAAATTGCGGATGGTACCAGTAGATACTGTTTTCAATCGTTTCCCGCGTATGGTGCGCGATCTGGCCAAATCGCTGGATAAAAAACTTGATTTGGTTATTACTGGAGCAGAGACTGAAATGGACCGCACTGTTATCGACGAAATTGGCGATCCTCTGGTGCATTTGCTTCGGAACTCCGTGGATCATGGCATTGAGTCGGTAGCCGACCGGATTGCAGCTGGTAAACCTGAGACAGGAACGGTTCACTTGCGTGCTTTCCATAGCGGAAATAACGTATTCATCGAGATTGAAGATGACGGAAATGGTATTAATCGCGATAAGGTACTAAACAGTGCTATTTCTAAAGGGATTTTGACGGCAGAGCAAGCAGCGGTCATGACCGACGAGGAAGCCTATCAGGTATTGTTTGCTCCGGGCTTCAGTACAGCTGCAGTCATTTCAGACGTATCAGGACGTGGTGTCGGTTTGGACGTTGTTAAATCCAAAATCACCGCTTTGGGTGGTAATGTTACGGTTCACTCTACACTGGGCCAAGGCACTAATTTCTCTGTGCAATTGCCGCTGACCCTATCCATTATTGCAGCCATGATGATACAGATCGGTTCTGAAAAATATGCGATTCCATTGTCCTCCATTGTGGAGACTGCGATCGTCAAGCGAACACAAATTCGTTCAGTACATGGCAATAAAATGATTGCTTTCCGCGATTCTCATATCCCGCTCATCTCCTTGAGTCAGCTGTTCGAAGTACCGGACTTCAATGAAGATGAAGAAGAAGAGACAGAGGTCGTGGTCATCCGCAAGGGAGACCGTCTGGCAGCTCTTTCCGTACAGGACTTTTTGGGACAAAGTGAAATTGTCCTTAAAAATCTGGGCAAATACCTTCCAAACATCCAAGGAATTTCAGGCGCCACGATTCTGGGTGACGGTCAGGTTGCTTTGATCATCGACCCAAATGTTTTCATTAAATAATGTCTTCATCAAAAATGAAAGAAATGTGAAGTTGCTGACATCAATAAGGAGGTTTTTTAGACATGGGAGAAGAAATTAAAGTTATCGTATTTAAGCTTGGTGAAGAGGAATACGGTGTTGAAGTAGAAAAAGTCCAATCTATTGAACGCATGGTGCCGATTACACGGGTTCCAAGAACCTACGATTTTGTTAAAGGCGTATTCAACATGAGAGGCGTAGTCATTCCGGTTATTGATCTTCGTGGCCGGTTTGGATTACCTGAAGCTGAATATACCGATCAAACTCGCATCATTATCGTTGCAGTGGGTGAAATGCAAGTCGGCTTTATCGTTGACTCAGCGAATGACGTTATTGACCTGAATACTGACAATATCGAGACACCACCGGAAGTGATTGGCGGAGTTAAGGCTAAATACCTTCGCGGAGTTGCTAAGATTGGTGAAGAGCGCTTGTTGATTATGCTGAACTTGTCTGAAGTCCTGAATCGTAGCGAGATGAACCAACTGGAAGGCTTAGAGGATTAATATATGGAAAATCTCGGAAATCTTGAAGACTTCAAGTTGGATGTGTTGAAAGAAGTCGGCAACATTGGCTCGGGGAACGCTGCTACAGCGCTCTCCCGGCTTCTCAATAAACCGGTCGATATGGGTGTGCCCAAAGTACAAATGCTGCCCTTTGAGGAAATTGCCGAGAAAGTCGGCGGCTATGAGCAACTTGTTGTCGCCATATTTTTTAGGGTAGAAGGGGAAGCCCCCGGGAATCTATTCTTCATATTGCAGCCTCAGGCGGCAAAAGGCTTACTTTCCCGTTTGGCGAATATTCCTTCAGATGCCGAGGACAGTTTTAACGAAATGGAGCACTCAGCCCTGTCGGAGATCGGAAACATTTTAGCAGGCTCATACTTGTCTTCGCTGGCAGACTTTACGCGTTTATCTATGTATCCAACAGTCCCTGCGCTGGCGTTGGACATGGCAGGAGCAATTCTCAGCTATGGACTGTTGCAGTTTGGGCAGATGGGAGATGCTGCATTATTGATTGACACATCGTTTCTGGAAGGGCAGAATCAGATAGAGGGTCAATTTTTCCTGATTCCTGATCCAGAATCGTTCGGGAAAATCTTTAGGTCGTTAGGAGTCCCGATGAACGATGATTGAGGATAAAAGCATCATTAAAGTCGGTATGGCTGACTTAAATGTTACCAGTAACCCGAACTCGATTCGCACGACAGGACTTGGTTCTTGCGTCGGATTGACTCTCTACGATCCTCACTTGAAACTGGCAGGTATGGCACATGTGATGCTACCATCCTCGGATATTGCACGTGAAGGGCAACTGAATATTGCTAAATACGCCGATACGGCGCTGCCCGAGTTATTTGAGCGGATGCTGAAATTGGGTGCTGAACGACGCAGACTGATTGCCAAAATGGCAGGGGGAGCGCAGATGTTCGCCTTTGCCGGTAGTGGAGATACCATGCGCATTGGTCCACGCAATGTAGAATCATGCAAAGAGATGCTCGTAGATCTCGGTATTCCCTTGATTGCGGAGGACACAGGCGGCAATTATGGACGAACGATTGAGTTGGACTCTGAAACTGGCGTTTTGAATATTCGAAGCGTACAAAAAGGTGTAAAGGAATTATAAACATGTTATTTGGCAGCTTACGCATTAATCTTTGGTCTGGAGTAGTCGGATTTATTCTGACTTTTGTGTTGTCCGTTGGCAGCAATCTGCTGACCACGAGCTTAATTCGTGGCTTGATCGCCTTCGTTTTTTGGTTCCTACTTGCATTTGTGCTGCGCTGGACACTAGGTGTTGTAGCGCGGCCAGATCTGGGGAATGCCCAAAGCCGGGCAAGCTCTCAGGTAGATGGCGTAGGGGGGAATCTGGACCTGACGACACCAGACGAGAATGAAAACCTGAATGAATTGCTGAAACCGAAACCAGAGCAGACGGACGAAGGGAACAATGGTTTCGCGCCTTTAAACCCACCTAAGCTGGTTTCCAACAAGGACCCTGAAGAATTGGCCAAGGCCGTTCGTCACCTGACAGACAAATAAGGAGGGTGAAGCCGATGAACGAGCGTAAAGCCGCTCATTTAAACCATTCCGAGCTATGGGAGCAATGGAAAGAACACGGTGACAAGGAAGCAAAAAAACAGTTGATTGAAAAGTATCTCCATATTGTGGAATATGTTTCGGGCCGCCTTGCAGTAGGCTTGCCCAAAAATGTATCCAAGGATGATCTGGCGAGTAACGGCGTTATGGGTTTGATTGACGCTTTAGAGAAATTTGACTATGAGCGTGGTTTGCAGTTTGAGACTTATGCTTCTTGGCGTGTTCGCGGAGCGATTTTGGATGGTCTTCGTCAAGGGGATTGGGTTCCTCGTTCAGTTAGGGAAAAAGCAAAAAAAATCGAGGATGCCTACCAGCATTTGGAACAAAGATATTTACGCACGGTAAGCGACGAAGAGATGAGCCATTATTTGGACGTTTCTGAAAAAGAGTTTCAAAGTATGATCCAGGAAGTCGCTGTTATGTCGATTGTCTCACTGGAGGACCCGATCCGTGAAGAGGAATCGGAAACACGGCTTTCCCTTTTGGTGGACGAGAAGGCGAAAAATCCGGATCATAAGGTCAATGAATTTACACTTCGTGATGCCCTTGCACAAGGCATTGATAAATTGACTGAAAAAGAACGTATCGTTGTTTCTTTATTGTATTACGAGGATTTGTCACTCAGCGAAATCGCTGAGGTCATGTCGCTATCTCCATCGCGAATTTCACAGTTGCATTCCAAAGCAATATTACGTCTAAGAGCGACATTGGACAAACAACGGGATTTGCTAATGCGTAAAGATTAACGTACGGGAGGTTACAGTAACAGTTAGACGGAAGGAGCACCCTTGTGGAGAAGCAATATGCTTTGGACCAGTATTTAAAAGTGGTTGTCTCACCTGACAAACAAACAGCCTACTTGGAGTTTGCCAAACGTGAAGAAGGCTTTGCCTGTTCTGTGGAAGAATTAGAGCGTTTTCTAAGCAATCAAAAAATATCCTACGGTTTAATGACCGATGCAATTCGTGTATTTGCGGCAAATCCGGAAGATCATTTCTTCGGAAAATTACTCATTGCTCAGGGAAAGCAGCCGATCCATGGCACAGACGGAAAAATTAATCTGGCTGATATTGTGACTGGCGAAGATGCACATAAGCCACTTGAAACCGTAGATGGACGGGTGGATTATAAAGAACTAACTCGTTTAAGAAATGTAAAACGTGGACAACTGATTGCCGAACGAGTTGATCCTCTGCCGGGTGTACCGGGGATTGCTGTAACCGGAGAGGAAATTCCTTTTCTTCCAGGAAGAGAGGCGCGTTTTAAAGTTGGAAAAAATGTAGTGATCCATCCGGAAGGTGTTGCCATGTATGCGGCTATTGACGGACTGGTGACTACGACTGAAAAGGGCAAGCTTAATGTGTTCCCCGTATATGAAGTGAACGGGGACGTCGATTATAGTGTCGGTAACATTGATTTTGTTGGAACCGTCGTCATTCGTGGGAATGTCTTGACAGGGTTTCGCGTTCGGGCGGCTGGCGACATTCGTGTCATCGGTGGTGTGGAAGGCGCTGAAATTGAGGCGGAAGGTTCAGTGGAAATCAGTGGCGGTATTATCGGATACCATAAGGGGTTCGTGAAAGCTGCACAAAATGTCAAATGCTCATTCATACAAGATGGTAACGTGATTGCGGGAGGCGATATACTTGTATCCCAGAGCATCATGCATTCCCAGATTAAAGCGAGTGTAAATGTACTCTGCGAGGGGACCAAAGGGCTTATCGTAGGTGGCAGTGTACAAGCTGGTAAAAAGGTAGTGGCTCGTACCATCGGTAATACGATGTCCACAGCTACTGTTATCGAAGTGGGTGTGCTTCCTGAACTGCGCGATGAACTGACAGAACTCCGCGCACGTTTGAAGCAGCAGACAGACAGCCAGGATAAAACGAATAAGGCCCTTACCATATTGGATCAACTTGCCGCCGCCGGACAGCTTGCACCTGAAAGAATGGCTATGCGAATCAAGCTGACATCTACTAAAAAATCTAATGAACAGGAGCTTTTGGAAACCAAGTCCAGAATGCTTGAAATTGAACGAACATTAGAGGATACGAGCCGGGCACGGGTAGAAGTGAAAAATGTGATTTACGGTGGCTCTAAAATAGTTATCGGCAGATATACAAAATTTATTAAAGATTCAGTGGAAAGAATGGCGTTTTATTATCATGAGGGAGACATCAGCATGTCCTCCTACGTGTAATTCAGCACACTGTTAATCATTCAACATTGTATTCCTTGAAAGACAGATACGGATGCCCAATCGGAAAGGGTGTGGTCCAATGAGCTTGAAGGCTGTTGAATTGCAAATTGCCGTACCTCGCACCAGTGAAGCAGGAAAATACCAAAGTGAGTCCCAGCAGCGGCCGATGAATGATCAAGCATTGCTTGGACAAAAGGCCGCGCTGGAGACAGAGAACATGCGTCAACGAAGCGGCGCCATAGATCAGTCTGCAGAAACATTCGTCGGTGAGCGGCAAACGGGAGGGCAGAGCAGAGATTCTTCCCAGCAGAGCCGTTCCCAATCAGATGAGACTGAGGTGCCTAAGGAGCATCCGGCAGAGCATCCGTACAAGGGACATCATATTGATTTTTCGCTCTGATCCGACAGGTGGAGAAGCGTTATTAAAGGAGACGATGGGCAGTGGATCAACCATGGATTTATATTGTTCTGCTGGGCGCTGCAGCTGTTGTCTACGCCTGGCTTCTGCCTAAGCGTCAGCCAGGCCGGGGAACAGAAGAGGCCGTCGTTCAAAAGGTCGAGACCACATTGGAGCAGTATATGGCCGATATTGAAAACGACAATGACGAGCTGATTGAGTTCGTATCTGGTATGAAGCAGGAGCATACAGTTAAACAGGCGGCATTACAGGAACAAGTAGCTGAGCTTCGGAACCGTATCGTGGAGCTTGAGCGCCAGGCTATGTTTGCTACTGTTTCTATGCAAACCGAGCCTGTATCTAAGGAAATACAACATACAGTAACTTCTCATCAGGCAGCGGTTGCTTACGGTCAATTTCAAAGTCCGCAACCTGGAGTGTCTGTACAGGAAGGCTATTCTGATTCAGAAGCTCCTCTCGTAACTATGGAGAAGCAGACAGTATTGCAAGACGCTGAAACTGAGCAGGAAGTAGAGTCCATCCGTGATCGTTATCAAGAGTTGTTTGCGCTGCATGAGCAAGGCAAGTCGTTGGATTATATAGCCAAGCAATCAGGCATCCAGCGGGGGGAAGTACAGCTTATATTGCAACTCGCGGAGCGGGAGGATGTAACGTGATCAAAAACCGTTCATTTATGCTAGGCATGGGTACGGGCCTTATAATGGGGGCATTGCTGTTGCAACTGGCAATGATCGGTCAGGGACAATCGCAGCAATCTTCAACAGACCCAAAAAACATGACGCGAGAGCAATTAGAAAAGGCAGCTGCCGAATTAAATCTTCAGATCAGTGACAGTTCTGATCCGAAAATGACAGAAGAGGAATGGCGTAATAAGGTGATCAAGGAAGGCAACAAAACTCCGGTTGCACCCCAAAAGGCTAAACCAGCTCAAACGCCGTCAACACCAAAGGTACCTGCAAATAGCACATCCTCGGCGGCTTCTAAACCTTCGACCAGCGCATCGGTTCCACAAAGTCCGAATAAGCCGCAAACTCAAAGGTCTGGCACTACAACGACTCCCAACATCCCCAAGCAGCCTGCCACCCCACAAGTGCAGTATAGCATTGCATCGGGAAGCAATTTGAGAAGTGTGGCATCAGGATTGCAACGGGCAGGGGTTGTGTCGGATGCTAGTGCATTTGAGGCAGCAGCTAAGGCCCAAAAAATCAATACCAAAATTCGTACGGGTACCTATCAGTTTGCTAAAGGTGAGGATTTCAGTTCTATTATTACTAAAATTACGAAAAAGCCGTCCAACTGACCAGACCGGGAAGTGGACGGCTTTTATTCATGCTGACAAGTTCGATAAGAGGCGTAAAACGTCACATTTTGCTTTGTTCCAACTATTGTCGAAAAGTTGGTTGCAACGATGCAAGTGTTATGGTATATTAATTGACGGTGTTAAAAACGCACGTCGGTTAATTTTGTAGAGGGTGCTTTCCAATGGAAAGTCTTTATGAAAAATGATGTCGGCGGAGGACACACAAAAAACCAAACTTAGGAGGTGCGTGAAGATGGCAGTAATCTCCATGAAACAGCTTTTGGAAGCTGGGGTTCACTTTGGTCACCAAACACGTCGCTGGAACCCGAAAATGGATCGTTATATCTTCACTGAAAGAAACGGTATTTACATCATTGACTTGCAAAAGACAGTGAAAAAGGTTGAGGAAGCTTACAACTTCGTAAAAAGCATTGCAGCTGAGAATGGTACAATTCTGTTCGTAGGCACTAAGAAACAAGCACAAGATTCCGTTAAAGAAGAAGCAGCACGCGCTGGTCAATTCTACATTAACCAACGTTGGTTGGGTGGTACGCTGACTAACTTCCAAACGATTCAAAAACGTATTGACCGTTTGAAACAACTGGAAGCTTGGGAAGAAGACGGTACATTCGCAGTTCTTCCTAAAAAAGAAGTTATCATTCTTCGCAAAGAAAAAGATCGTCTTGAAAAATTCTTGGGCGGTATCAAAAACATGAAGGGCCTTCCAAGTGCTCTGTTCATCATTGATCCACGCAAAGAACGTATCGCGGTTGCTGAAGCTCGCAAATTGGGTATCCCAATCGTAGGTATCGTTGATACAAACTGCGATCCAGACGAAATCGACTATGTTATCCCAGGTAATGACGACGCAATCCGCGCTGTTAAATTGCTGACAGGTAAAATGGCTGATGCAGTTATGGAAGCAAACCAAGGCGAAGAAACTACAGCATAATATTTCCATTAGGAAATACCTATATGAATTAAATGAAAAGGGTGGTTGGCAGGTGTATAACCTCTCACTACCCTTTTTTTAAGGAATAAAGCACGGTATACCACTGAAAATCAAATTTGGAGGGAAATAATATGGCAGTTAATGCTAGCGCAGTAAAAGAGCTTCGTGAAAAAACAGGCGCAGGAATGCTGGATTGTAAAAAAGCGCTTGAAGAAGCAAACGGTGATTTGACAAAAGCGGTTGAAGTTCTGCGCGAAAAAGGACTTGCAGCTGCAGCCAACAAAGCAGGTCGTATTGCTACTGAAGGTGTTGTTGAATCCTACATTCATGCTGGCGGCCGTATCGGCGTACTGGTAGAAGTAAACTGCGAAACAGACTTCGTAGCTAAAACAGACCAGTTCAGAGATTTTGTACGCGACATTGCAATGCATATCGCTGCATCGAACCCTCGTTATGTTCGTCGTGAAGAAGTACCACAGGAAGAAATCGAAAAAGAAAAAGAAATCCTGAAAGCACAAGCTCTGAACGAAGGTAAACCAGAGAAAATCGTTGAAAAAATGGTTGAAGGCCGCATTGGTAAGTTCTATGAGGAGTTCTGCTTGTTGGAGCAATCTTTCATCAAAGATCCAGACAAAACAATCTCCACGCTTATCAACGAAAAAATCAGTACAATTGGCGAAAACATCTCTCTGCGTCGCTTTGTTCGTTTTGAACTGGGTGAAGGTCTGGAGAAAAAAGAAGATAACTTCTACGAAGAAGTTATGTCTCAAGTGAAACAATAATTACCAACGAACGGTAATTGCATATGGAAAAAACGGAAATGGAACACATCAGTGTTCCTTTTCTTGCAACAGGACACCTATCCTGTTACATAAAGTATAAATGATATTGGAGGGTGATCATTTGGAAAAACCTGTGTTTAAGCGTGTTGTCCTGAAAGTTAGTGGTGAATCGCTGTCAGGTCCTAACGGTTACGGTATTGATGCGGATACGATTGCGTCCATTGCCGAACAAGTCAAAGACGTGGTGGAACTGGGAGTAGAAGTTGCTATCGTGTGTGGTGGCGGTAACATCTGGCGTGGTATTGCTGGAAGTGCCAACGGAATTGACCGGGCCACGGCAGATTACATGGGTATGCTGGCAACAGTGATGAACTCACTGGCCTTACAGGATGCTTTGGAACAGATTGAAGTACCTACTCGTGTACAAACATCCATTGCGATGCAACAGATTGCTGAACCTTATATCCGCCGTAGAGCTATCCGTCATTTGGAAAAAGGTCGGGTTGTTATTTTTGCAGCAGGTACAGGTAATCCGTTTTTCTCGACTGATACTACTGCTGCACTACGTGCTGCTGAAATTGAAGCGGAAGTAATTCTGATGGCTAAAAATAAAGTGGATGGCGTATATTCTGCTGATCCGTTTAAAGATAGCACAGCCGAGAAATATGAGCAGCTTACGTATTTGGATGTGCTCAACAAAAATCTCGGTGTCATGGATTCTACCGCTTCCTCGTTGTGCATGGATAACAATATTCCGTTGATTGTCTTTGCTATTACAGAGCAAGGTAACATTAAACGTGTCGTGCTGGGTGAGAAAATTGGTACGATCGTCAAAGGGAGTGTAAATTAATGCCACAATCTGTGAAAAAGAGTGCTGAGGAACGCATGCAAAAAGCAATCCAAGCATTGCAACGTGATCTTGCATCTTTGCGTGCAGGACGGGCGACACCAGCTTTACTGGACCGTGTACAGGTAGAGTATTATGGTGCAATGACTCCAGTCAACCAGCTGGCGAATATCAATACACCTGACAGCCGGACCTTGATGATTCAGCCTTGGGACAAATCTTCCTTGGCCGATATCGAGCGCGCTATACAAAAATCCGATTTAGGTTTGACACCTTCGAATGATGGTAACACCATTCGTCTGAGCATTCCTGCTTTGACGGAGGAACGCAGAACTGACTTGGTGAAGTTGACGAAGAAGAACGGTGAAGAAGCGAAGATCGCTATTCGTAACATTCGTCGTGATGCCAATGATGACATCAAAAAATTGGAGAAAAGTGATATTTCCGAGGACGAATCTCGTAAACATCAGGAAGATATCCAGAAAACAACTGATAAGTTTATCGCTGAAGTGGATAAAGTTTTAGCTGCAAAAGAAAAAGAAATTATGGAAGTTTAAAAGATTGGCAGCCCCTCCCTTACGGTGGGGTTTGTCTCTTTTCAAGCCTGAGGCACATTTTCAGAGAATGCTGGAGGAACTGGAATGATCAAACGGGTTCGGTCTTGGTGGAACGGGGAACAAAAACAGCAAACACCGGCCATTTCAAAAGACAATATTCCGCAGCATGTTGCTGTCATCATGGATGGGAACGGCAGATGGGCCAAACGGATTGGAATGCCGCGGATTGTAGGGCACCAAAATGGAATGAAGGCAGTGAAACGCACAGCAATTGCAGCGGATGAACTGGGTATTAAGTATTTGACTTTATTTGCATTTTCAACTGAAAATTGGACGCGTCCAAAGGACGAAGTTGATTTTCTAATGCGCTTACCGCAGGAATTTCTGGCTATTGAGCTAGATGAGCTGATTGAAAAAAATGTGCAAGTGCGTATGATGGGCAATAAGGAACATTTACCTTCCCATACCGTTGAGGCGCTGACTGAAGCGACTCGACGAACTGAAAATAATACCGGACTTGTTCTTAATTTTGCATTAAATTATGGAAGTCGGTTGGAAATCACAGAATGCATGCAAACATTGGGCCGTCAAATTGCGGATGGGAAGCTTAAAACAGAAGATATAACATCTGAGCTGATCGGTAATACGTTGCTTTCTAGTGGTATGCCAGACCCTGATTTACTGATTCGAACAAGCGGTGAGCTTAGACTTAGTAATTTTATGCTCTGGCAGCTTGCCTACAGTGAGTTGTGGTTTACTGATATTTATTGGCCTGAGTTTAAGAAAGAACACTTATACGAAGCAGTGATCGAATATCAGCAAAGAACACGGCGGTATGGCGGACTGAAGTAAATGGAGGATGAAAGCCGTTGAGACAGAGATTAATTACCGGTATTCTGGCAGGCATATTCTTTTTGGCGATGGTCCTGTGGGGCGGCTTGGCCTACCATTTGCTTATATTGGCGATGGCCCTAATCGGATTTTATGAGTTCGCACGTATGACGCAGGTATCTCCTTTTGGAGGTACAGCAATACTTGGATACGTAAGCATATTAGCTTTTGTATTCCCTTATGAATCTTTTGGTTTGCACTCACCCTTACCCTTTGCCAGTATGCTTTGGCTGGTAATGATAGCTTTTATGATCATCACGGTAGGAACAAAAAATAAAATCCCGATTCAAACGGTAGCTATATTATTTCTTGGTACCGTTTATATAGGGTTTGGATTTTCGTATATTGCGGAATCACGTCATATGGAACATGGACTGTTATGGACATTTTTATTATTGGCTTGTATTTGGGCAAGTGATGCAGGGGCATATTTTGTAGGCAAATTGGCAGGAAAGACGAAATTATGGCCTGCGATCAGTCCGAACAAAACGGTTGAAGGATCCATTGGCGGCATTGTTTTAGCGTTGGTTATAGCTCTTGTATTCGCTGGATTATCGGGTGGACTGCTGCCATGGAGCAAAGCCATCGGCATCGGTTTGTCATGTGCAGTTGTGGGACAACTGGGCGATTTGGTACAATCTGCATACAAACGAGTGTACGGCATTAAAGATTCCGGTAATCTGCTGCCAGGGCACGGTGGTATACTAGACCGCTGCGACAGCTGGATTGTCGTTTTTCCATTTGTACATATGCTGATGCTGCTTCCATGAGTCTATTGATTACAGTTTATGCTCAGGCTAATCTCTATGCTGCTCACTCTGCGCTACTAGAAGGTTGGAACCAGTAGCATAGCTGCCTGAATAATAATCAATGAGCTCCTGGATAAAAGTGATTTTCAGGATAGGAAGGTGCATCATGAAAAGAATTACGGTACTTGGTTCAACCGGATCTATTGGAACTCAAACGCTGGATGTAGTGTCCATGCACCCGGATCAGTTTACTGTTGAGGCTTTAGCAGGTGGTTCTAATATAAAGTTACTTGCTGAGCAGGCGCATCTTTATAAACCCAAAAAAGTGTCTGTGGGTACTCGGCAGTTGGCGGATGAAATTCGTCCTTTACTGCCTTCTGGAATGGAACTGTATTGGGGAAATGAAGGACTCGTTGAGCTTGCTGCGAACACAGAGGCGGATATGGTTGTGACGGCTGTAATGGGCAGTGTCGGATTGCACTCCACGCTGGCCGCAATTGAGGCTGGAAAACAGATCGGTTTGGCCAATAAGGAAACACTGGTTACTGCTGGTCATCTGGTCACAGCGCGGGCTCGGGCGAAAGGAGTGCCGTTGCTGCCGATTGACAGTGAGCATTCAGCTATTTTCCAATGCTTGAATGGTGAGCGTATGAAAGATGTGGCACATATTACTCTCACAGCATCAGGGGGTTCTTTTCGAGATTTGACAAGAGAACAGTTGCGTGAAGTTACAGTGGAAGATGCACTCAAGCATCCCAATTGGTCAATGGGGGCCAAAATTACAATTGATTCAGCAACGATGGTAAACAAGGGGCTGGAAGTCATTGAGGCGCATTGGCTATTCGGACTTGATTATGAGCAGATTCATGTGTTGCTTCATCCGGAAAGCATTATTCATTCCTATGTTGAGTTTCAGGATACAAGCATTGTTGCTCAACTTGGGAATCCGGACATGAGAGTACCCATTCAATATGCATTGACTTATCCTGAGCGTATGAAGTCCCCGGCGAAGCCGTTGTCACTGGCTGAAGTGGGCAGACTCCATTTTAAGGAAATGGATTATAATCGTTTTCCTTGTTTAAGGCTTGCCTTCGAATGTGGTAAAATGGGTGGTACAGCACCGACCGCATTTAATGCAGCTAATGAGATTGCTGTTGCCCGTTTCCTGCGTGGAGAAATTTCTTTTCTGCATATTGAAGCTATTATTGAACGTGTGCTGGAGCGGCATGTCAATGTGGCTAATCCTGATCTGTCTGCGATTGAAGCATGTGACGGAGAGACTCGTAGCATAGCTGCGGAATTGTAGGCTAATGTTGGGTTAGAAACGAAATGTGATTCTCTTGTGCGGGATCGGAGAATAATGATAATCTAGGAAGACAAACTCGATCTCATTGAAAGGGGAACGGAAACGATTGGAAACGATTCAAATAGTGTTGATGACGGTGCTCATGTTTTTCGTCATAGTGACAGTGCATGAATGGGGGCATTATTATTTTGCCAAGCGCGCCGGGATTCTGGTACGGGAGTTTGCGATCGGTTTCGGTCCGAAACTGTTTTCTTATAAAAGAAACGAGACGCGATTTACGTTGCGTTTGTTGCCGTTCGGTGGCTTTGCCCGCATGGCGGGAGAGGATCCGGAGGTCAATGAAATTGAGACCGGACAAACGATTGCTGTACGCGTAACGGATGACGTCGTGAAGACCATCTATCTGGATCAACTAGATAATCGCAAGAATGTGGTGCGTGGCGAAGTGTTGGATATTGATCTGGAACAGTCGTTAACTTTAAAATTGGATGTAGATGGCGAAGATCAGCAATACACTGTACACCCGCAAGCGATGATGGTAACCAAAGGTCAATCCATTCAGATTGCACCCAAGGATCGGCAGTATGGGAGTAAAACAGTAGGACAGCGTGCGATGGCTATTTTTGCTGGACCACTGATGAATTTTATTCTTGCCTTTATTTTGTTTGGTCTGCATATTCAGATGGTCGGCATACAAGTGGACAACCCGACGTATGTCCAAATTAGTGAAATTACAGCAGGTATGCCTGCTGCTGAAGCTGATTTGCATAAGGGAGATATCATCGAATCGGTGAATGGAATAGCCATTGGTGCGAATGTTGAAAACATGATCAAACTGATTGCGGATTCTCAAGACAAGCCAATGAAGTGGACGGTTCGCCGTGATAATAAGACCTTTGATCTTACTATTACACCTCGTGCAATGGAAGGACAAAAGGGTGGCAAGGTGGGCATTGTGCCTGAACTTCCAAAACGCCAAGCAGGTGTGGGTGAAACGTTCAAATTTGCCGGACAATCCATGGTCAGAACGACCGATATTATTTTCCAAGGATTTAGCCAGCTCATTCAACGATTTTCTATCAATGACTTGGGAGGCCCGGTACGTACTTTTGAAGTGACGGGGCAAATTGCCAAGCAGGGGATTGAGCAGTTGACGTATTGGACTGCCATAATGAGTCTTTACCTGGGGATATTTAATTTACTGCCTATTCCGGCGCTGGATGGAAGCAGACTTGTTTTCCTGGGTGTGGAGGCGGTAAGAGGGCGTCCCGTCGATCCGAGCAGGGAAGGAATGGTCCATTTCGTTGGTTTTGCTATGCTATTCCTGCTTATGATTGCGGTCACGTATAACGATATTTTACGCTTAATTAATGGTTAATTAGAGACGGACTTATATAAAAACGGTCTGTATGGGAGGACATGCATTTCTATGTCGAACGATAAACAGTTTGTCGAGGAAATTACGCCGCAGAGCGAAGATTTTTCCCGATGGTATATTGATGTTATTAAAAAAGCAGAACTGATGGATTATTCCCCTGTTCGCGGATGTATTGTATTCCGCCCCGATGGTTTTGAAATCTGGGAGCATATCAAGGAAGCCATGGACGTGCGCTTCAGAGAAACAGGGCACCGTAATGCCTATTTTCCAATGTTCATTCCAGAAAGCTTTTTTCAAAAGGAAAAAGAGCATGTTGAAGGGTTTAATCCTGAACTGCCTTGGGTAACCGAGGCTGGCGGGGAAAAGCTGGAAGAGCGTCTTGCAATTCGTCCGACTTCGGAAACGATGATTGGTCATATGTACTCCAAATGGATTCAATCCTATCGTGATCTGCCTGTGCTTATTAACCAATGGGCTAATGTAGTGCGTTGGGAAAAACGCACGCTGCCTTTCTTGCGCACAAGTGAATTTTTGTGGCAAGAAGGTCACACGGCCCATGAAACAGAAGAAGAAGCACGTGAAGAAACGATGAAAATGCTGGAAGTATACCGTGAGGTTATTGAGGAAGTTCTGGCTATTCCGGTTATTACTGGACAGAAAACACCTTCTGAAAAGTTTGCAGGTGCGAAGGATACATTTTCACTGGAAGCGATGATGAAGGATGGACGGGCGGTACAAGCTGGGACCTCCCACTATATGGGGACTAATTTTGCCGTTGCATTTGACATTAAATATTTGAGTCGTGAAAACAACTTGGAATTCGCGCATACGACTTCATGGGGAACAAGTACACGTTTGATCGGTGCACTGATTATGGTACATGGAGATGACCGTGGTCTGGCATTGCCTCCTAAAGTTGCGCCTACGCAGGTTATTATGGTTCCAATTGGACCACCTAAGAAGCGTGATGCCGTTATCGCTCGTGCAGATGAACTATTTGCTGAGTTGAAACAAGCGGGAGTGCGTGTTAAAATGGACGACCGCAGCGATGTAAGTCCAGGCTGGAAATTTAATGAATATGAAATGCGCGGTGTGCCGGTTCGTCTGGAAATCGGACCTCGTGACATGGAAAACGGTGTCTGTGTGCTCGTATCCCGCATCAGCGGTGAGAAAAAAATCGTGCAGCAGGATAATCTGGTTGAGGAAGTACACGCGATGCTCGCACAGGTACAGCAGGAGATGTTTGATCGTGCGAAAAATTTCATGGAAGAAAACTTCTATTCCGTCGATACGCTGGATGAAATGAAGACTCTCATGGAAGAAAAACGCGGCTTTACTTTGGCAGGCTGGTGCGGAGCTGAAGAATGTGAAGACAAAGTTAAAGAAGTAACAGGTGCTACAAGCCGTAACATACCGTTTAAAACAACCGAGCAAAAGTCCACATGTTTGTGTTGTGGCAAACCTGCCAAGCATACAGTAGTGTTTGCACGGGCGTATTAATATAGATGTAGGGCAATATCACTATACTCACTTCATTCTTTTTGCTGACATGGTAGCTGTTACGGGACAATGTTCCGAAGGATCTATGTCGTTGTGAGAAGGATTGAAGAGGGCTACGAAAAGCTTTTGCGGTCGGAGATGTTTTTGACGCAGAAGCTTTTCATGTTTTTAGAATGGTAGATTTAAAATTGGGGGGAGAGCCATGGGCGGAGCTGAAGAAAAGAGAAAGCGGCTGGAACTGCTGATGAAGCAAGTTGGGATGCCAGCTGGAGTGGTTGAACCTTATTTTTTGGACGGTTGGATTGATCAAGTGGAGATTAGCCGTACCAATAAGGATTGGAATATCACCATTGCCAAGGAGACACTGGTCCCCGCTCAGGTGTATCGTACGTTCTGTATTCAAGTACAGGAAAAAATGAGTCACATCGCAAAAATTACGTTCCGTTTTCAGTATAGTGAGCAGATTCAGCCTGGTGATATCATCAGTGAATACTGGAAACTTTTTCTAGAGTGGGTGCATCGTGAGATCCCATCTGTTAACGGTTGGATGAATCGGGCTGTGCACGAGTGGGAAGACGGTCTATTATTGCTGACGATGAGCGACAGTATGTCATTGGAACTGGCGCGTAAAAAACAGATAGATCAAGCTATCATCAAATTTTACGATAAATATTTCGGACTCTCTATGCGCATTAAAGTCCAAGTGGGTGAAAGTAACCAGGAGGCATTACAGCAATTCCAAGAAAAGAAGATGCAGGAAGAACGCGAAGTTATTCAGCAGATGATGGAAAGTATGGAATCCGAAATGCCGCCTTTGGATGAAGAAGAAGGAGACGTACGGCTTCAATTTGGTTATGACATCAAAGAACCAGCTGTTCCGATGCAAGATATTCAGGACGAAGAGAAAAAAGTCACCTTACAAGGAACAATCTTCGGTTTGGATAGTAAAGAATTGCGCAATGGCAGTACGTTGTTTACGTATTATTTGACCGACTTTAGTGATTCCCTGCAAATGAAAATGTTTGCTAAAACTAAAGAAGATCTAAAGATCCTCAGTTTGTTGGCTAACGGGAAATGGGTCAAAGTGCGGGGGCGAGTTGAATATGATCGTTTTATGCAAATTCCCGAGCTGGTTATGATTCCTTCCGATCTAGTTGAAGTACAGGCTCCACCCACACGTAAGGATAATGCAGAGGAAAAACGGGTTGAGTTCCATCTCCACACAAAGATGAGTGCTATGGATGCTGTTGCCTCGATTGATCAATACGTCAAAACAGCTGCCAAATGGGGGCACAAGGCGATTGCGGTCACTGATCATGGCGGTGTGCAGTGCTACCCTGATGCAGCTAAGGCTGCAAAGAAAAACGGCATTAAAATGATATACGGTGTTGAGGCCAATGTGGTTAATGATGCTGTTGAGGTTGTAATGCAGGCACAGCCATTAAATTTGAAAACAGCGACTTATGTCGTTTTTGATATTGAAACCACCGGTTTATCGGTTACACAGAATAAAATCATTGAGATTGCGGCTGTAAAAATGCATGATGGCAAAGAAGTTGATCGTTATGCTACCTTTGTTAATCCGCATGAGCGCATACCATACAATATCCAGCAACTGACCAACATTAACGATGAAATGGTCAAGGACGCGCCGGATGTAGAACCTGTTATGAAGGAGTTTGTAGCTTTTGCTGGCGATGCTGTATTGGTTGCCCATAATGCGCGATTTGATGTTGGCTTTATCCAGGCGACCCTTCGAAATATGGGTTTGCCTGAAATGACCAATCCGGTACTGGATACGCTAGAACTGGCTCGTTTACTGTTTCCAACAATGAAAAACCACCGTCTGAATACGCTGACGACCAAATATAAAGTGGCGCTAGAAAGTCATCACCGAGCCATTGACGATACAGTCGCACTGACTGAAGTGCTGAATGGCTTGCTGAATGATGCGGAACAAATTAAGGGTTTAAAAATGCTCGATCGTCTGAATGATTATGTGGGTAAGGATTTATCGACCGTTCGTCCTTTTCACTGCTGTATTTATGCCCTCAATCCGATTGGTAAAAAAAATCTGTACAAGCTGGTTTCGATGTCTCATACCGAATATTTCAAGCGTGTGCCCTGTATTCCTAAATCCAAATTGTCAGAAATGAGAGACGGATTGCTTATTATTTCTGGTTGCGAAAAGGGAGAGTTCTTCGAGGCTGTGTTAAACAAGTCCGAGGAAGAGGCCGAGGAAATTGCACAGTTTTATGATGTGCTGGAGATTCAACCTTTGACGATGTATATGCATTTAGTAGAAAAACAACTGGTAAGCGGGCCTGATGCTCTGAAAACGGCAATACGCAAAGTATGCGAAATTGGACGGCGACTTGATAAGCCCGTAATTGCTACAGGCAATGTTCACTATTTGGAAACTCGCGATAAGTTGTACCGTGATATTACGATACACGGCATTACGGGATTTAGCCCGCTAAAAGATATTCGTAAGCCAGATGCGCATTTACGCACCACAGACGAAATGCTGGCAGAATTCGAGTTTTTGGGCGAGGAGAAAGCCTATGAAGTCGTTGTGAAGAATACCAGTGAGTTGGCGGATCGATTTGAGGAGCTGGAGCTGTTCCCTGACAAGCTGTTCACACCTTTGCTGGATGGGGCGGACGAGGAAATCCGCAACACTTGCTACGAGACAGCTAAATCCATCTATGGTGAGGAATTGCCCGAAGTGGTTGTAGCCCGTCTTGAAAAAGAACTAGAGCCGATTATTAAATACGGTTTCTCTGCCAACTATCTCATTTCCGAGCGTTTGGTTAAAAAGTCTAATAAGGATGGATATCTGGTAGGTTCACGGGGTTCTGTTGGATCTTCTGTGGTCGCTACCTTTCTCGGTATTTCCGAGGTTAATCCACTGCCTGCACATTATATTTGCGGTAATCCTGAATGCAGACATAGCGAATGGATTTTGGACGGTAGTGTGCCGAGCGGATTTGACTTGCCGGACAAAAACTGTCCCAAATGCGGTGGCAAACTGAAGGGTGAGGGACAGGATATTCCGTTTGAAACGTTTCTTGGGTTTAAGGGAGATAAAGTTCCCGATATTGACTTGAACTTCTCTGGCGAATATCAACCTGTCGCACATAACTATACGAAAGTACTGTTTGGTGAGAAAAGTGTATTCCGTGCTGGAACTATCGGTACAGTTGCCGAGAAAACAGCCTTTGGCTTTGCAAAGAAATATGAAGAGGCGCATCATAAAAAATGGCGTGGGGCTGAGCTTAACAGGCTGGCTTCGGGCTGCACAGGGGTCAAACGCAGTACCGGGCAACATCCAGGCGGAATTGTCGTTGTTCCCGATTATATTGAGGTCGAGGATATTACGCCGGTACAGTACCCCGCCGATGATACAAGCTCGGAATGGAAAACAACGCATTTTGATTATCACGCTTTTGATGCGAATCTACTCAAACTCGATATTCTGGGTCATGATGATCCGACCATGATGAGGATGCTTCAGGATTTGACTGGTGTCGATCCTACGACCATTCCAATGAATGATCCTAAGGTGATGAGCATGTTCAACTCCACGGAGGCGCTCGGTGTAACACCCCAGCAAATCCGCACACCTGTAGCTACCTATGGTGTACCAGAGATGGGAACGAAGTTTGTACGCCAAATGCTAGTAGAGTCGCAGCCAAGTTCTTTTGCTGACTTACTGCAAATATCCGGACTGTCTCACGGCACGGGCGTATGGTTGGGGAACGCACAGGAACTGATTAAGAATAATACCTGTAACATCAAGACTGTAATTGGTTGCCGTGATGACATTATGCTATTTTTGATTTACAAGGCAGGGATGGACGCAGGTCTGGCCTTTAAAATTACGGAGAGCGTACGTAAAGGTAAGGGGCTTAGTGCTGAATGGATTGAGGAAATGAAAAAATGCAAGGTGCCACAGTGGTATATTGATTCCTGTCTGAAAATCCAGTACATGTTTCCGAAGGCGCATGCTGCGGCCTACGTTATTTCAGCAGTGCGCACAGCGTACTTTAAGCTGTATCATCCGATTGAGTATTATGCGACTTACTTTTCAGTACGTGCAGCCGATTTTGATATTGAGCTGTGCTGTCAGGGATATGATGCAATCGCACGGAAGATTGTCGAAATCGAGCAACTCGGCTTTCAGGCACCGCCCAAAGAAAAAGGGATGCTTCCGATCCTGGAAATGGCTCTGGAAATGACGGCTCGCGGGTTTAGTTTTAAATCCATTGATTTGTACCGTTCTGAAGCTACACGCTTCAAGGTGGATGGAGATTCACTCATTCCGCCATTCGGAGCTCTTCAGGGAATTGGAGACAATGCAGCACGTAACATCGCAGCCTCCCGTGAACATGGTGAATTTTTGTCTGTCGAGGATTTTCAACAAAAATCGAAAGCTAGTAAAACCATTGTCGAAATGCTGTCCCAGATGGGTTGCTTTCGAGGTCTGCCAGAGAGTAATCAGCTGTCTCTGTTTTAATCCGAACCACAGTAGTCAAGCTCTGGCACTTGTCACATAACTATGGTTATGTTATAATTTTTTTGGTAATCATGGAGATAAAACCGTTGCTAAAAGAGTGGGGAAACCCACTCTTTACTGTTTGATATACAGTTACAACGTGAAAAGGTTATTTTTGGGCACGAAACCGGTACGCCGGTTTATTTGCAGTGAGCCCGAAATGAACATTACATCAAATGAAAATGAAAAAGCCGGTGATGGAGAAGCATTGTCCATGGTAATAGGGCGTCTTTTTTTCACCACAGGAAAGTTCACTTTTGGAGGTTATAATCTTTGAGCACACCAAAGATCAAATCAGTAGTAGAAGAAATGGCCCAACCTTTCCTCGATGAGCATGGTTTTGAACTGGTCGATGTCGAGTATGTCAAAGAGGGCAGCAATTGGTTTCTTCGCGTTTTTGTGGACAAAGACGGAGGAATTGATCTGGACGACTGCAGTATGATCAGTGAATATCTGGGTCAAAAGTTGGATGAAAATGACCCTGTTTCTACAGCATATTTTCTGGAAGTGTCTTCACCAGGCGCCGAAAGACCGCTGAAAAAAGCGGAGGACGTTACTAAAGCGGTAGGCAAAAACGTATTCGTTACTACATACGAGCCGATCAACGGCCTGAAGGAATTCGAAGGTCGTTTGCTTTCTTTTGAAGACGGGGAACTTACCGTTCAAAGCGGACAAAAGAAGCATGCCATACCTTATGACAAGGTAGCTGGTGCAAGGCTCGCGATCATATTTTAATTCAGATTTGACTGTTGCTGTTTGACATGTACTACATGTTTTTTGCCTCGTGTGCCGACCAGTACGCAGGTGCATCATTTGAAAGGGGGAGCAGTAATCCATGAGTATGGATTTTATTGAAGCAATGAACGAGTTGGAAAGAGAAAAGGGGATCAGCAAGGATGTGCTGTTTGAGGCCATTGAAGCAGCCTTGATTTCCAGTTACAAACGGAATTTCAATACCGCACAAAACGTGCGTGTTGATATGAACCGCAACTCGGGAGTCATTAAGGTATATGCCCGCAAGTTGATCGTTGAGGAGGTATTGGATCCTCGCACCGAGATTTCGTTGCCTGCGGCCCGTGAGATTAACCCGCATTTTCAGTTGGAAGATATCGCTGAAATCGAAGTCACACCACGTGATTTTGGACGGATTGCTGCACAAACTGCGAAGCAAGTCGTGACCCAGCGTATCCGCGAAGCGGAACGGGGACTGATCTACAACAAGTTTGTGGACAAGGAAGAAGATATTGTAACAGGAACTGTACAGCGCCAAGACCCGCGTAACATTTATATTGATCTTGGTAAGGTGGAAGCGGTTCTCCCGTTAGGTGAATTGATGCCTAATGAGAAATTTAGCCATCTGGATCGAATCAAGGCTTATATTACCAAAGTAGAAAACACAACCAAAGGACCGCAAATTATGCTGTCCCGATCACATCCGGGTCTGCTTAAGCGTTTGTTCGAACTCGAAGTGCCTGAAATTTTTGATGGTGTTGTAGAGATTCGTTCCGTAGCGCGTGAAGCAGGCTTCCGTTCTAAAATCGCGGTTCATTCCCGTAACGCCGAGGTTGACCCGGTTGGCTCTTGTGTGGGTCCTAGAGGAACACGTGTACAGACTATTGTAAATGAGCTGCGTGGCGAAAAAATCGACATTGTACGTTATTCCGATAATGTTGATGAATACGTGGCTAATGCGCTGAGCCCATCCAAGGTGCTCGAAGTGCAAGTATTTGAAGAAGAGAAAATGGCGCGTGTTATTGTGCCTGATTATCAGCTTTCTCTTGCTATTGGTATCAAAGGGCAAAATGCTCGTCTTGCTGCTAAGCTTACGGGCTGGAAAATTGATATTAAGAGTGAAACACAGGCGGAGGAAGAACTCGGCAGACCGAGAACATCCACCGATGAAATGCATCAGGATTCCGTTTCTGTAGATTAAGCGGAGTGTAGGGGGGTTAATGCATGAAACAGAGAAAGATACCTTTGCGCAAATGTGTGGCCTGTCATGAAATGATGCCAAAGAAGCAGTTGATCCGTGTCGTCAAAACCCCTGAAGACGAAGTGTTGATTGACTTGACTGGCAAAAAGTCGGGACGCGGCGCTTACTTGTGCGGCAAAGCCGCCTGCTTCAAGCTGGCTCAAAAGAGCAAGGCACTGGATCGAGCATTGAAGCACTCGGTTCATCCTGATATTTATGAGCAGCTAAGTCGTGATTTTGCTGCCGTCGAGGAAGAATTCCTGGCGGCACAAGGCAGCGTGCAGGATGAATAAGGCGCTGTCTGGATTGGGTCTTGCCATGAGAGCTGGCAAGCTGCTAACAGGTGATGAGATCGTTTTTAAAGCGATCAGGTCTTCAGAAGCCAAGCTGGTCATTCTTGCGAAAGATGCTTCAATGAATACTCAAAAGAAATTCCGCGACAAATGCGGGACGTACAAAATCCCCTTATTGATAGGATTTGACCGGGAAAGCTTGGGAAGCAGTATCGGCAAACCTGAACGGGTTGTGCTGGCTGTGACGGATCAAGGATTCGCGAAATTGATCAAGAAACATGCGGGGATAATGTCGGAGGTGGAGTATATTGAGTAAACAAGAAAGCAAAGACAAAGTGCGGGTATACGAATACGCCAAATCGTTGAACATGAGCAGCAAAGAAATTATCACCATTCTTAAACGGCTGGATATTCCCGTGAACAACCATATGAGCGTCATGGAACATGATGCCGTAGGTAAAGTGGAAAGTTTTTTTAAGAATATTAAATCCAATGCTGCGGCCAAGCAAGGCGGAGCAGGTACGGCGCAAGTAAGCTCGAATCAGGCCGGTTCAAGCCAGAATAGTAATCATTCAACTGAGCAAACCAAAAATCAACAGGAAAAGCAGGTAAGTATGAATAGGACAAACAACAACCAAAACAGTAACCGAAGCAGCGCTCCTAAAGCGCAAAGCAGTCAGCAGGGCGGTCAAAACCGCAGTCAACAAAGTACTAGCAGACCCACTGGTCAGCAAAGTACACAAAACCGCAGTAATGGTCAACAACAGGGAGGACAACAGCGTCCTAGTGGCAACACAGGTTCACGTCCTCAAGGTAACCAAAGCACTAACTCACGCCCTCAGGGAAGTAGTCAGGGTGGTACGGCTGTAAGAACATCATCCTCCACAGGTAGCAACAATGCGAACCGTAGTGGTGGCAACCGTACAGGCAGTAACTCCAACAACGGTGGTAACCGTTCCGGTCAAGGACGTTTTGACGATAACCGTCAAGGCGGCGGACGCGGTGGTAACGGTGGTCGTGGAGGCAATAATCGCGGTGGCAGTAATCGTGGCGGGAAATTTAACAATCGTGGTAAAGGTCAACAACAGGAACGTCGCGAGAAAATCGACAACACGCCTAAGAAAATTATTGTGCGTGGTGAGATGACCGTAGGCGAAACAGCCAAGCTTCTTCATAAGGATGCATCAGAAGTCATCAAAAAGCTGATTATGCTCGGAACGATGGCGACCATTAACCAGGAACTGGATATGGATACCATCCTCTTGCTTGCCGGAGACTTTGGCGTCGAGGTAGAAGTGAAAATTCCGGTCGAAGAAGATCGTTTTGAAACCGTGGAAGAAAATGATGATCCTGCAGATCTGAGAACACGTCCACCAGTTGTAACGATTATGGGTCACGTCGATCATGGTAAAACAACTTTGCTGGATGCCATTCGCTCGACTAATGTAACCGGTGGCGAAGCTGGCGGTATTACACAGCATATTGGTGCATACCAAGTTGAAATTAATAGCAAAAAAATCACTTTCCTGGATACACCGGGTCACGAAGCCTTTACCGCTATGCGTGCACGTGGTGCTCAAGTGACAGATATGACGATTATCGTGGTTGCAGCTGACGACGGTGTTATGCCACAGACGGTCGAAGCTATTAACCATGCGAAGGCAGCAGGTCTGCCAATTATCGTAGCTGTGAACAAGATCGACAAACCGGATGCCAACCCGGATAAAGTGAAGCAAGAACTCACTGAATATGAATTGGTACCTGAAGAGTGGGGCGGCGATACGATTTTCGTCAACGTTTCCGCGAAACAAAGAATGGGTCTGGAAGACCTGCTCGAAATGATTCTGCTCGTAGCTGAAGTGAACGAGTACAAAGCGAACCCGAACAAACGGGCACGTGGTACCATCATCGAGGCAGAACTGGATAAAGGCCGCGGTTCTGTAGCCCGTATCCTCGTTCAGAACGGTACACTGAAAGTCGGCGATGCTTTCGTAGCGGGTAACTGCTTCGGACGTGTGCGTGCCATGGTCAACGATAAAGGTCGTCGTCTTAAGGAAGCGGGTCCTTCCACTCCAGTTGAAATTACTGGTTTGACAGAAGTTCCACTTGCTGGCGATCCATTCATGGTGTTTGAGGATGAGCGCAAAGCTCGTGCTATTGCTGACAGACGTGCGATCACGCAACGCCAATCTGATCTGGGCAGTAATACCCGCGTAACACTGGATGACCTGTTCCAACACATCAAGGATGGCGAAATGAAGGATCTGAACGTCATTATTAAAGGTGACGTACAAGGTTCCGTCGAGGCGTTGAAAGGTTCCTTGAACAAGATTGAAGTCGAAGGTGTGCGCGTTAAAATTCTTCACAGTGGTGCAGGAGCAATCACCGAATCCGATATTATTTTGGCCGCAGCTTCCAATGCTATTGTCATTGGTTTTAATGTTCGTCCGGATAACCAGGCGAAATCTACAGCGGAAGCTGAAAAAGTGGACATTCGTCTACACCGTGTCATTTACAATGTCATTGAAGAAATAGAGCAAGCCATGAAGGGCATGCTGGATCCTGAATATAAAGAAAATGTGATTGGGCATGCTGAAGTACGTAACGTATTCAAAGTTACTAAAGTCGGTACGATCGCTGGTTGTATGGTGACATCCGGTAAAATTACCCGTTCAGCAGAAGCACGTCTGATTCGTGACGGCATCGTCATTTTTGAAGGTAAAATCGACTCACTGAAACGCTTTAAGGACGACGCAAAAGAAGTTGCCCAAGGTTACGAATGCGGTATTACCCTTGATGGCTATAATGATGTTAAGGAACTCGACATTATTGAAGCGTTCGTCATGGAAACAGTGGAGCGCTAACGGCAGAGAGGTGAGCATCCATGGCTAAAATACGTACAGGTCGGGTTGGCGAGCAGATCAAGAAGGAGCTCAGCCAACTCATACAAACTGAATTAAAAGACCCCCGCATCGGTTTTATCACCGTAACGGGTGTCGATCTTACAAATGATTTGTCCCAAGCGAAAATATACTTGAGCGTGCTCGGGGATGAAGAACAGAAAAATTCTTCCCTGAAGGCATTGGACAAAGCGAACGGTTATCTTCGTTCTGAACTCGGCAAACGGATACGGCTGCGCCATATCCCTGAGTTGATTTTCAAAATTGACGAATCTATTGCTTACGGCAGTCGAATTGAAAAACTGCTGAGTGATATCGACAAGGATGAAAAATAAAACTTTTAGTTTGTCTGAAGGAACCATGAACTGAATGTAAAGGAGAAGGCAATGCATACCTATGAACAGGCGCTTCAACAAGCGAAGGAATTTATTCTGGAGCATGATGATTACCTGATCGTATCGCATGTACAGCCGGACGGAGACGCAGTCAGCTCCACCGTAACGGTGGGCTGGCTTCTCTCATGTCTGGGGAAGAAATTTACCATGCTGAATGAGGGGCCTATTCCCAAACGTATGGATTTTTTATGGCATGCCGATGAGATTATGGATATGAGCCAGCAACCGCCAGAACGGAAATACAACCGGATCATTTGTGTAGATTGTGCGGATTACCGTCGTGTTGGTTTGACAGAGCAATTTTTTTCGGAAGATGCCATTATCCTGAATATTGATCATCATCCAACCAATGATGCTTACGGTACAGTTAATGTGATTAAGCCGGATGCTGCGGCAACAGCAGAAATTCTTTTTGACCTACTGAAAGAGTTTGCAGTAACCTGGGATGTCGAAATAGCTACGGCTTTATATACAGGGTTGCTAACGGATACAGGAGGTTTCCGTTACTCGAACACTTCACCGAAAGTGATGTCTACTGTGTCACAGCTACTTGCTTACGGTGTAGATGGTCCATCTTTATCCGAGAAATTGCTCGAGGAAATGACCTTTCCACAAATGAAGGTGTTAACAAAAGCATTGCAAACGCTCACGATGTCGGAGGATGGAAAAGTTGCTTGGGTCGTAGTAACCCCTGACGACATGACGGATTGTGGTGCTGTAAATGAGGACTTGGAAGGCATCGTGAATTATCCAAGAAATATTCGTGGAGTTGAAGTAGGCATTTTCTTTAAGGTTATTAATGATCAAGCGGTCAAGGCCAGCTTGAGATCGGCAGGGAATGTTGATGTAGCTGCGCTGGCTCAATCATTTGGGGGCGGTGGACATGTACGTGCAGCTGGCTGCCGGCTAGAGGGTAAGCTGGGAGATATCATTGAGACAGTTGTAGGGCGGGTGAAATCTGAGCTATGAACACAATAAAAAAGGAACAGGCAACTTGGGAAGGCATTCTACCTGTCTATAAACCTGCTGGATTTACCTCTCATGATGTGGTGGCCAAGGCTCGCCGTTTATTAGGTATGAAGAGAATCGGACACACTGGAACGCTTGATCCGCAGGTAACCGGTGTTTTGCCCTTGTGTCTGGGACGTGCTACCCGTGTGGTGGAATACATGCAGGAGCGGCCCAAGGAATATCGGGCTACACTGCGATTAGGAATTGCCACGGATACCGAAGACCTGACTGGGAAAATCACGGAAGAGAGTGAACGTCCCGTAGAGGTGACGGAAGTGGAAGTCAAAGCGGTCCTGAAGCGTTTTGTTGGTATGATTTCCCAAGTACCTCCAATGTACTCCGCGCTAAAAGTGGACGGCAAACGTCTATATGAACTGGCTCGAGAAGGCAAAACCGTGGAGCGCAAAAGTCGTGAAGTGAGCATTTACGAGTTGGAAATGACGGGATTCGCGGAGACGGGGGTGTATGTGGATATTTCTTTTCGTGCCTTATGCTCCAAAGGTACTTATATCCGTACACTATGTGTTGATATTGGTCGTGAATTAGGATATCCTTCCACGATGGTCAAGCTGGAGCGAACCATGTCTGCGGGAATTCCTGCGGAACGTTGTCTGACTTTCGAAGAAATAGAGCGTTTCGTTGCGGATGGCAGTCTTGGAGAGCGACTTATTACAACGGATCAGGCGATTGACTATATGCCTGAGCATATAGTGGCTGAAGCCAAGGTAACTGCGGCTCTGCAAGGCCAACGCCTGTCGTTGAATATGATTTCACCACCTGTGACGGACAACCAGCCCTTCCGTTTGTATAAAGAGGATAAAACGTTTTTAGGCATATATGGTCGGGATGAATCAGACGCGATCGCTCCCATTAAAGTTTTTTTACCTTGAATTGTGCTATAATTTTGACGAAGTTAGTCAAATGATGTGAAATGCAGGTGAATTAATAATGATTACCGTATCGTTATCTTATCCATTGAGTGATGAGCTTTTGCAGCAATGGGGACGTCCACAGGTCACGGCGATCGGTCAGTTTGATGGTCTTCATCTGGGACACGCAAGCGTGATACGTAAGGCCGTTGCGCTGGCTCGTGAACAGCAGGTGCCGGTATCTGTCATGACATTTCATCCTCACCCGAAGGAAGTCATGAAAAAAAGCGATTATGAAGGTTATTTAACACCGCTTGCGGACAAGCAGACTATTCTGGCTGATATGGGTGTGGACGTACTTTATATTTTGAGTTTTAACGAAGAATTTTCCAAGGTCAGCCCTGAGGCGTTTATGAGCGACGTGCTGCTTCCGTTGCAAATTCGAACAGCGGTAGTAGGCTTTGATTTTCGGTTTGGCCACCGGGGAGCCGGGCATGAGGATACACTTCGGAAGCTGGGAGGAGAGCTGATGTCGGTGCACACCGTACCACCGTTCGAACTGGATGGGGACAAGGTGAGCAGCTCTGGCATTCGCCGTGCTTTACAGACCGGAGATCTAGCACATGCCTCTCGCTGGTTGGGACGTCCTTATCGTATCCAGGGTACTGTAATGGATGGAGAGAAGCGCGGACGTACGATCGGTTTTCCGACCGCTAATCTCAAACTGGATGACACTTACGTGATTCCGATTAAGGGTGTGTACGCTGTACGGGCGCTTGTAGGGGATCGTTGGATAAACGGTGTAATGAATGTAGGGGTTAAGCCTACTTTTCATGAAGGTGTGCTGAATCCGTCGTTTGAGGTACATTTATTTGATTTTAATCAGCAAATTTATGGAGAGTCTGTTCTTGTGGAGCTTCACCACTATATCCGCCCTGAACGCAAATTCTCTTCGGTGGATGAGCTGATCAACCAAATTGGCAATGATGCACAAACGGCTAAAAAGCTATTAGGCTAATTTATTTACATAAGACAGGCGCTGTGTTATACTGACTTATGTTGTGTAAACAACGATGAACCTTAGCTTGGTTGTCCGCTTTCACCGGCGGCTACGAGGCTAATGGCGATTATAATGAAGGAGGTGAACAGGATGGCATTGACTCAAGAGCGTAAACAGCAATTGATCGAGGAGTACAAAACTCATGAATCCGATACAGGATCACCAGAGGTACAAATCGCTATCCTTACTGAAAACATCGTCAACTTGCAAAGTCACTTTCGTTCGCACAAGAAAGACCATCACTCCCGCCGCGGGTTGTTGAAAATGGTCGGTCAGCGTCGTAAACTTTTGGCTTACCTGAAGAAGACTGATGTTAAACGTTACAGTGCGTTGATCGAGCGTCTCGGACTGCGTCGTTAATTTTCAGACATGTAATGAGAAAAGAAGCCTGGTTGTTCACCGCTTGTCCCTGCTAAGGCGACGGCGGACAGCAGCCGGGTTCTTTTTTGAAATGAGGAATCTTTTTTTGAATTACATATCCTGATTTGTCTGCTAGCTTCTTATGAATAAGACCTGCGCAGGAAATACTGGATATGTATAGAACTTTTACAATGAAATGAAATGGAGGGATACCATGGAGCAACGCGTAGAAATGCAGCTCGGCGGAAGAAAGCTGGTGTTGGAAACAGGACGTCTTGCGAAACAAGCCAATGCGGCAGTTAAAGTGAGCTACGGAGAAACAGTTGTGCTTTGTACCGTGACCGCTTCCCGTGAACCGAAAGATTTGGACTTTTTTCCACTGACCGTAAACTATGAGGAAAGATTGTATGCTGTGGGGAAAATTCCTGGCGGATTTATTAAACGTGAAGGACGTCCGAGTCAAAAAGCGATTTTGTCCAGCCGTTTGACAGACCGTCCAATTCGCCCATTGTTCCCGGAAGGTTTCCGGAATGATGTACAGGTGTTGAATCTGGTTATGAGTGTCGATCAGGATTGCGAACCTGAAATTGCAGCAATGATCGGAACCTCGGCAGCACTTAGCATTTCGGATGTGCCTTTTAATGGGCCAATCGGTGGAGTCGCTGTAGGACGTATAGACGGGCAATTTGTGATTAACCCGGATATTGCACAGCAGAATGCAAGCGATCTGTACCTGGTTGTAGCCGGAACGAAAGATGCCATCATGATGGTAGAAGCCGAAGGCAATGAGATTCCAGAGGAAGTTATGCTGGAAGCTATTATGTTCGGTCATGATGAGATTAAGAACATTGTGGCAGTTATTGAACAATTGGTGCAAGTAGCAGGTAAAGAGAAAATGCAGGTTAAACTGCATGCTGTTGATGAAAAAGTGAACAGTGAAGTACGTGCTTATGCAGCTGAACGTTTAATGCAAGCTGTTAAAATTGCAGAAAAACATGCTCGTCAAGAGGCAATTGATGCAGTCAACGAAGAGACAGTTGCCCATTTTGAAGCACAATACATAGAGACACCTGAGCTTTTGAGCGACGTGAGCGAAGTTCTCTATGATATCGTTAAGGAAGAAGTACGTCGTCTGATCACGCATGATAAAGTGCGTCCTGATGGTCGTAAGCTTGACGAAATTCGTCCGATTGAAAGCGACACTAGCATTTTGCCGCGTACTCATGGTTCGGGCTTATTTACACGCGGTCAAACGCAAGCACTTAGCATTTGTACACTTGGTGCATTGGGTGATGTACAAATTTTGGACGGTATTGATCTGGAAGAAACAAAACGCTTCATGCATCATTACAATTTCCCGCCATTCAGCGTAGGTGAGGCTCGTCCTTTGCGTGCGCCAGGTCGTCGTGAAATCGGACATGGTGCTCTTGGTGAACGTGCGCTTTCCAAAGTAATTCCTTCCGAAACTGAATTTCCATACACCATCCGTCTGGTTTCCGAGGTACTGGAATCGAATGGTTCGACTTCACAAGCTAGTATTTGTGCAAGTACACTGGCTATGATGGATGCAGGTGTACCGATTAAAGCTCCGGTTGCAGGTGTAGCCATGGGATTGATTAAGGATGGAGACCATGTTTCCGTATTGACTGATATCCAAGGTATGGAAGACCACCTGGGCGATATGGACTTTAAAGTTGCTGGTACCGCGGAAGGCGTAACTGCCATTCAAATGGATATTAAAATTAACGGTATTGACCGCCAGATTTTACAGGATGCGCTCAAGCAAGCTAAAGAAGGACGTTTGTTCATTCTTAGCAAAATGATGGAAGCGATCCAGAAGCCGCGTGAGCAGTTGTCTCCGTATGCTCCAAAAATTATGACGATGCACATTAACCCGGACAAAATCCGTGATGTTATTGGGGCTGGTGGTAAAATCATCAACAAAATCATCGAAGAAACCGGCGTGAAAATCGATATTGAACAAGATGGTCGTGTGTTCATCGCTTCCACAAATCAAGAGATGAATGAAAAAGCACGTTCCATTATTGAGGGTATCGTAAAGGAAGTCGTGATCGGTGAGATTTACATCGGTACAGTAAAACGGATTGAGAAATTCGGTGCATTTGTTGAAATTTTACCGGGCAAAGATGGTCTGGTTCATATTTCTCAACTGTCTACTGAGCGTGTAGCCAAAGTTGAAGATGTAATTGCTATTGGGGATACAATTACGGTGAAAGTAACCGAAATTGATCAACAAGGTCGTGTCAATCTGTCCCGTAAGGCTGTTCTGACTGCAGAAGCACCTGCAAAATCCTAGGTATCTGCATGTTGCAGACTAGAAAGGCAGGAGTAGCTTTTCGTATTAACAGTACAAGGGATTTGAATAGCATTGTTTAAGCTTTAGGAAAGAGGCAGAGCTACGTTTCTGGCTCTTTTTTCATACATATGCACAAGCTGCACCCAAGTGAGCTTCTAGAGCTTGCTACGTCATAGTTCTTGTCCTCGCCGCATACAATGTGGACAAACGGGCGGGGGGATGAAGGAATTATGAGTAGGGCAAAACGAGCAGTGTGGGTGGTAGCCAGTTTAGCCATCACACTCGTAATCGGGCAGTTTAGTGGGGTTCGTGACTATGCTAGTCAATTACGCAATGGAGACGTTACAGGGGTTAAAGAGCCAGAGGCTGTAACCACGATGGCGATAGCAGCTTTGCCCGACAATGCGCTTATGCAGCGACTAAGAACAGAAGCAGCACGTCAGCGGCGGGAACCAGTTGATGCCAAGATCGACAGGGTATGGAAGGCTATTCCAGGCTATAACGGACTGGAGGTGGATTTGGATGCTACCTATCGCAAAGCGATTGCATCTCCGGATCGACCCATTCAATATGTATATCGGCAATTGGCACCTAAAATACATTTAAATCAGCTTGGTAATGTTCCAATTTACAGGGGGAATCCCGAAAAGCCGATGGTATCTTTCATGATCAATGTAGCATGGGGGAATGAATTTATCCTGCCGATACTGAACACGTTGGATCAGGAAAAGGTCAAGGCTACATTTTTTCTTGATGGAAGTTGGTTGAAAAAAAATCCTGTTCTCGCCAAGGAGATTCAAAAAAGAGGGCATGAGCTTTCGAACCATGCATACTCTCATCCAAATATGAGTCGTCTGAGTCGGGCCAGAGCCACACAAGAAATTGAAAAGACTCAAGTGCTTCTTCAAGAAACTTTGGGTATCAAAAATAACTGGTTTGCCCCTCCATCGGGTGATTTTAATCAGCAAACGGTGGATATAGCAGCAGAACGTGGGCTCAAAACAGTGTTGTGGACATTGGACACTGTAGATTGGAGACATCCGTCACCGGAATCGGTGATTAACAAAATCAGCAGTAAGGTTGAATCAGGCTCCCTGATATTGATGCACCCAACAGATTCCTCATCGGCTGCTCTCAAAGGCATGATTCATGCTATTCGTAGTAAGGGACTTGTGCTCGGAACTGTCAGTCAGACACTTTCCCCTGATCGGCAACTACCTGCTCCGGTTGAGTGAACGTCTTTTTTCTGTTAGGATTGAACATTATGGCTAAGTATGCAATTCAGTTTAGGAGGGCCAATCGTGGAAAGAATTCAACTTAAAAACGGCCTAAGAGTGGTCATTGAAAAAATTCCAACCGTACGTTCAGTTTCTTTCGGTATCTGGGTTAAAACTGGCTCCCGGAATGAAACGCCGGACAATAGCGGTATTTCTCATTTTATCGAACACATGCTTTTCAAAGGAACAGAGCGTTTTAACGCTAAGGAAATCGCTGAGCAATTCGATGCCATCGGAGGAAATGTTAATGCTTTCACTTCGAAGGAATATACATGCTATTATGCCAAAGTATTGGATGAGCATCTACCGATCGCAGTTGATGTGCTGTCTGATATGTTTTTTAATTCCAAACTAGATCAGGAAGAATTGGCAAAAGAGAAGAATGTGATTTTGGAGGAAATCTCCATGTACGAGGATACACCGGATGATATGGTGCACGATCTTGTATCTCGCGCGGCCTATGGTGAACATCCACTGGCTTATCCGATTCTCGGAACCGAAGATCACCTGCTTGCTATGGATAGCTCACACCTCAGTCATTATATGAAGGAGCATTATACAATCGACAATACAGTTATCAGTGTGGCTGGTAATGTTGACGATCGCTTGGTAGAATTGTTGGAGCGACATTTTGGACATTTTGATAATCATGGAACCGTTTCGCCGCTGACAGTACCTGTGTTTAACGGTGAGCTGTTGTATCATGAGAAAGCAACGGAGCAAAATCATATTTGTTTATCCCTGCCTGGATTTGCAGCGGGTGACGAGCTCCAGTATGCTATGGTTTTGCTGAATAACGCGATCGGCGGCGGCATGAGTTCACGTTTGTTTCAAGAAATTCGGGAAAAGCGTGGACTGGCTTATTCGGTCTATTCCTATCATAGCTCTCATGCGGACAGTGGGTTGTTCACGATCTATGCAGGTACGGCTCCTAAGCAAACAAAGGACGTGCTGGATTTGGCGCTGGAGCTTTTACGAGAAGTGGCTGTCAACGGTTTGGACGCTAATGAGCTTCGTAAAGGTAAGGAACAATTAAAAGGAAGTTTGATTTTAAGCCTTGAAAGTACAGGTAGCCGGATGAATCGGCTTGGAAAAAATGAATTAATGCTCGGTCAGCATTATACGCTGGATCAAATGATCGAACATATCGAGCATGTGACGGCAAATGATGTGAACAAAGTGCTGGATCGGATGTTCTCGGAGCCGTTTGCCCTGTCGATGGTGGGAGCGAGTGATTCAGCGGTAAAGGATATGAGGAGGGACTATTTTGTTAACTTACGTGGAAATTAACAGACTTGCGGGCAATGAAGATATTGAGCTGCCCCGCAAAATGTCAGAGCTTGCATCAGGGTTTGACTTGTATGCAGCAGTACAGGAAAATCTGGTACTGGAACCCGGCAAACGTTGCCTCGTTCCAACTGGATTTGCAATAGCTATGCCAGCGGGATTGGAGGCACAAATCCGTCCGCGAAGTGGACTGGCTCTTAAGCATGGTATTACCTGTCTCAATACACCGGGAACGATTGATGCGGATTATCGTGGGGAGATCAAGGTACTTCTTATTAATTTGGGCGAAGAATCGTTCACGATTACGCGCAATGAGCGAATTGCACAAATGGTATTTCAGGTTGTACCTGAGGTAGAGCTGAAACAAGTAGACCAATTATCTGAAACAGTGCGTGGTGCTGGAGGCTTTGGCCATACAGGACGCTGAGCTATGGTTGGTTTGCAATGTAAGAATGTCTATTTTGTAAAAGCTTCAAATTTACTTGCTTAAGAGTAAGTATGCATATAAAGGTCGCCTCATCAAGGGGCGGCTTTTTTTTGTGTTTTTTCACCCCTCTCCGGGCACTCGCATAGACTAAAAGCATATCGTGTCTCGGAAAGGAGTGATCCGGATGCTAACAGGAATACGCGTCGTTGTTTTGGGTGGCGATGCGAGGCAGCTTGAGGTAATCCGCAAATGTGTGGACATGGATGCTACCGTCAGTGTGGTCGGTTTTGACAAGCTTGAAGTACCACTCAAAGGAGTGACACTAGAACCAATGTCTGTCAAGCTGCTGGAATCGTCAGACGCACTGATTTTGCCGGTGGTGGGATGCGATGAGGAAGGCAACGTAAATGCACTTTTCGGAGCACAGAAGCTCCAGTTTCTGAATGAACATGCTGCTGCTCTTCCACCGCATTGCGTTGTATATACAGGGATGGCGCGGACGTACTTAAAAGAAATTTGTACCAGACATGAGTTAAAGCTAGTAGAGCTGCTGGAGAGAGATGATGTGGCCATATACAACTCTATACCTACGGCCGAAGGCGCACTGATGATGGCCATTCAGCATACTGATTTTACGATTCACGGTGCAGATTGTATGGTTCTAGGCATGGGACGGACTGGATTTACCATGGCAAGAGCACTACAGGGGTTGGGAGCCAGAGTGAAGGTTGGAGTACGGCGGGCAGAGGATGCAGCAAGAGCCGTGGAAATGGGTTGGGAGCCTTTTATGACAAGGGATTTGGCGCATGAGACAAAGGGAGTTGACTTGATTTTTAATACGATACCCTCTATGATTATCACAGCGCAAATCCTGTCTAAATTGCCATTGAGCACCGTGATTATAGATCTTGCTTCCGCCCCGGGCGGATGTGATTTCCGTTATGCGGAAAAGCGTGGAATCAAGGCTATGCTTGCCCCTGGTCTTCCCGGTATAGTTGCTCCCAAAACTGCTGGTGCCATTATAGCGAATACGCTGGTGCAGTTGTTAATGGAAGATAATCCTGATCGGGGGGATGCACAATGAGTTGGCAAGGGAAAACAGTAGGTTATGCAATTACAGGCTCACATTGCACATTTGAAGAGGTAATGCCTGTTATACAGCGCTTTGTTGATGAGGGTGCGAAGGTCGTTCCTATTATATCCAATACAGTACTAACAACGGATACGCGCTTTGGTACTTCGCAAAGTTGGCAAAAACAGTTGAAAGATATAACAGGGAATGATATCATTTCTACAATTGTGGAGGCTGAGCCACTGGGTCCCTCCCAAATACTCGATGTGTTGGTGATTGCACCTTTGACGGGGAATTCGATGAGTAAGTTAGCGAATGCAATGACAGACAGTCCAGTTTTGATGGCTGCCAAGGCGCAATTGCGCAACGGTCGTCCACTTCTTTTAGCTATATCTACTAATGATGGACTGGGTCTAAATGCTGCCAATATCGCCAAATTACTCGTAGCCAAAAATATCTTTTTTGTGCCGTTCGGACAGGACAATCCAGTTAAAAAGCCGAACTCGCTTGTAGCTAACATGGAGTTGATTCCGGAGGCTGCTTATGAAGCATTGCAGGGCAAACAGCTTCAGCCGATGATTGTGGAACGCAAGACCCCATGAAGTATTATAGTTAACTGCTGAGCATCCCTCGCCTAGAAGATGATTCGATATTGTATCGGGTCTAATTTCTTGTTGGCGGTGGATGCTTTCAGAATAAAAAATGGTTTTTTAGTCGAGAAGGGGAGATACACCAGATGAGCAATAGAAAGTTTAATGTAGCTGTCGTTGGAGCGACAGGCGCTGTAGGAGAACAGATCGTAAATCTGCTGGAAAAACGGGATTTTCCTGTGGACAAAATCAAATTTCTTTCTTCGCCTCGTTCTGCCGGCACGTTAATTAGCTTTAAAGGTCAGCAAATTCCAGTAGAGATTGCTACCCCCGACAGCTTTGAAGGAATCGACATTGCTTTGTTTAGTGCAGGTGGAGACGTAAGTAAGGAATTGGCGCCGCATGCTGTTCGTCATGGGGCAGTTTGCATTGACAACACCAACGCATTCCGAATGGATCCGACAGCTCCTCTTGTAGTGCCTGAGGTGAACAGCGACAAAATTGCCGAGCATCAAGGAATTATTGCGAACCCGAACTGCTCCACCATTCAGATGGTAGCTGCTTTGAAACCATTATATGATCAGTATGGCATTTCTCGTATCATTGTATCCACATACCAGGCCGTTTCCGGCGCTGGAAGCCGAGCTATTGATGAATTGAATCGTCAAAGCGCAGCGATTCTGAACGGAGATGAAGTTCAGCCTGATCTGTTGCCAGTAGGCTCGTTGCCAGTAAAGCATCAGATTGCTTTCAATGCTATCCCGCAAATCGATAAATTCCAGGACAATGGTTATACACTGGAAGAAATGAAAATGGTACGTGAAACGAAAAAAATACTGGGTGACGAATCTGTGGACGTAACAGCAACGTGTGTGCGTATTCCTGTTGTATACGGTCACTCGGAATCTGTATATGTAGAACTTAAAAAAGATTATGATTTAGAAGAAATCCGCAATCTGCTGGCTTCGGCACCAGGAGTAACGCTGGTGGACGATCCTGCTGCTCAGCTTTATCCACTGGCATCTGATGCTGCAGGAAAACCTGACGTATTTGTGGGGCGTGTACGCCGTGATTTGGGCAATAGCCGTGGATTGAATTTGTGGGTCGTATCCGACAACCTGCTCAAAGGAGCAGCATGGAACGCGGTGCAAATCGCGGAAATTATTGCTGCAAACGCGGAGTAACGTTCCGATATGGGGGAAGAATAATGGGTATTTTGGTGCAGAAATTTGGGGGAACCTCGCTGTCCACACCTGAAGCACGTCAACTTGTGCTGGCACATGTGAAGCGGGAGCTGGAACAAAATCTTCAATTGGTTGTTGTTGTGTCGGCCATGGGGAGAAAAGGAGAGCCTTATGCCACCGACACGCTACTGGATTGGGCGGCGTCTAACGGCGACAGTCTTCCGAAGCGCGAACGGGATTTACTGCTGTGCTGTGGTGAAATCATTTCTGCTGCTACATTATGCAGCCTGATGGAGAAGGAAGGTATTCCTGCTACGGTGCTAACTGGGGCACAGGCGGGCTTTATTACGGATGATCAATACGGCAATGCTCGTATTTTGGATATAAAGCCAGACCGTGTTGTTGAAGAGTTGAACCAAGGCAGAGTTGTCATTGTGACAGGTTTTCAGGGACAAACAGCAGACGGTGATATGACTACCTTGGGTCGGGGAGGCAGCGATACGTCAGCTACTGCTCTGGGTGCTGCTCTACATGCGGATATGGTTGATATTTATACGGATGTAAATGGTATATTGACTGCCGATCCGCGCATTGTGGAAAACGCAAAGCCACTTACACATGTTAGCTATACGGAGATTTGTAATATGGCTCATCAGGGAGCAAAGGTTATCCATCCTCGTGCTGTTGAAATCGCCATGCAGGCTAATATCCCGGTCCGTGTTCGCTCTACCTTCTCCGAAGGAGAAGGTACGTTAGTTACCCACCCGGAAGGCTTTAAAGACGTGCAGGCAGACATCGTAGACCGTTTCGTGACCGGTATTGCGTATGTCGGCAATGTCACTCAGATTAATGTTGAATTAAAGCCGGGTTTGGAGCACTTGCAATTACAAGTATTCAAATCTATGGCTGAACATGGAATTAGCGTTGACTTTATTAACGTAACGCCATCGGGGGCAGTTTATACTGTGTTCGATCATGATGGAAGCAAAGCGGTTGAAGTATTGAACGGTTTGGGTCTAGAACCTAAGATACTGGCCGGGTGTGCTAAAGTTTCTGTCATAGGCGGTGGTATCAACGGGGTACCAGGCATTATGGCGACAATTGTGGAGGCATTGGCAGAATCAGACGTACAGATCCTTCAATCCGCAGATTCCAACACGACGATCTGGGTACTTGTTAAAAAAGAAGATATGGTGCAGGCTGTACGCGCATTGCATAATAAATTTGAACTCCATCAATAGGCGCATTGTCCGTGCTCGGACTTGCAAAAAGGAGGCAGCATGGTGAACTTCGGCAGATTGATTACCGCAATGGTGACACCTTTTGATAAGCAAGGAGAGATTGACTGGACTGCATTGTCCTCGTTGATTGATTACTTAATAGAAGAACAGCACTCAGAGTCGCTTGTTGTATCTGGAACAACAGGGGAGTCTCCTACCCTGAGCGATGATGAAAAAATCAAGTTGTTTGCATTTGTTGTAGAAAAAGCAGCTGGACGATGTAAAATTATTGCCGGGACTGGAAGCAACAATACACGTCACTCCATTCATCTAACCCGTGCCGCGGAGCAGGCAGGAGCAGATGGTGTTCTACTGGTAGTGCCATATTATAATAAACCGAATCAGGAAGGGATGTATCAGCATTTCGAAAGTATTGCGAACTCCACATCCCTCCCAGCTATACTGTATAATGTTCCAAGTCGTACTGGAGCGAGTCTAACAGCTGAAACAACACTGCGCCTTGCACAAATTCCGAATATTGTGGGAACTAAAGAATGTGCATCACTTGCGCAGGTCACACAGATTGCAGCGGCAGCGCCAGAAGGTTTTCTGGTTTATTCCGGGGATGATGCTTCTGGGTTGCCTGCTATGGCTGTAGGTGCTTATGGTATTATCAGCGTAGCGAGTCATGTGGTAGGTGCTGAAATGAAACAGATGATCGATTCACTTGTAGGAGGACACTCGCAGGAGGCAGCAAAGTTGCATCAGCAGTTGTTCCCTATTTTCAAGGGCTTGTTTGGCTGTCCTCATCCTCTGCCTAATCCGGTGGCAGTAAAATATGCATTGGAATTACGGGGGGTTAAGGTAGGTTCGGTTCGGTTGCCGCTCATTCCTCCAACTGAGGATGAAGCGGAATTTATTAAGAAATTATTTACCCGCTAAAGAGAAATAGGAATGTAAGATGTTAATTAATACTAAGGAGTATCCTTGTTAAGGGCAGTCGGTAGGTACAAAACCGATAGGGTTTATTGTCTGACAAGGTTCCCAGCGTGAAGGGCGTTCTTATAGGACGCCCTTTTTGCTGTGCTTTTAACCATGTATGTAGACAAAATGACAGATACTAATGGTTTCAGACGGCAATGGGAAACCTAGCGTAACGAACAGGATGACTTGTTTTTTCGTATTTTAATCATGTATAATGGGGTCAAGTGACTGGGTGCGGTATTTTTTTGAAAATTAAATAAACAAATCAAGGTACGACGTCCAACTACCATAGGAGGTTTAGATTCATTTGTCTAAAAAAACAAACAACGATAAATTGATGATTTTCGCTTTGGGCGGCGTCGGTGAAATCGGGAAAAATATGTATGTCGTTCAATACGGCAATGACATTGTCGTGGTGGATTCCGGTTTGAAATTCCCGGAAGAGGACATGCTGGGCATTGATATCGTTATTCCTGATATTTCCTACCTTACAGAGAACCGCGACAAAGTAAGAGGCATTGTGCTGACTCATGGTCACGAGGACCATATCGGCGGTTTGCCTTACGTGTTGAAACATTTGAATGTACCAGTATATGGTACCAAATTGACGCTGGGATTGGTGGAAAACAAGCTGAAGGAAGCGAATCTGCTTGGTGAAACCAAACGTATTTTGATCAATGCTGATTCTGAAATCAAGCTGGGTTCCACACTGAAAGCAACATTCTTCAGAACCAACCATAGTATTCCAGATTCTGTAGGTGTATGTATTGATACTCCTGAAGGCGCTGTTGTTCATACAGGTGACTTCAAATTTGACCATACTCCGGTGAACGGACAATATGCAGATTTGCAGCGTATGGCTGAAATTGGCACACGTGGCGTACTGGCTCTTTTGTCAGACAGTACGAATGCCGAAAAACCGGGCTTTACACCTTCGGAAAAGAGCGTTGGTATTGTCCTGGAAGACATTTTCCGCAAGTCAAGACAGCGTGTGGTCGTAGCCACTTTTGCTTCTAACGTACATCGTATTCAACAGGTAATTAATGCTGCTGAAGCAACGGGACGTAAAGTAACAGTTATTGGTCGAAGCATGGTTAATGTCGTAGGTATTGCTTCGGACTTGGGCTATTTGGAAATTCCAGATGGAATGCTGATTGAGCCTGAAGAAGTTGGCAAAATGTCAGCGGATCGTGTAGTTATTCTCTGCACAGGCAGTCAGGGTGAACCGATGTCAGCTTTGACAAGAATGGCTCGTTCCACACATCGAAAGGTTGACATTCTTCCAGGGGATTCAGTCATCATCGCAGCTACTCCAGTACCAGGTAATGAAAAATACGTTGGACGCACAATTGATGAGCTGTTCCGTCTGGGTGCCAATGTATATTACAGCGCAGCTAATCCAGGTATCCACGTTTCTGGACACGGAAGCCAGGAAGAACTCAAGCTGATGCTGAATCTGATGAAACCAAAGTTCTTCTTGCCAATTCATGGTGAGTTCAGAATGCAACGTCGTCACGCTCTTCTTGCTGAAGGTGTAGGTATTGAGCCTGAGAATATCTTTATCACGGATATCGGTGAAGTCATTGAAATTCAGAATGGTGGAGCACGCAGAGCTGGTAAAGTTACAGCAGGTAACGTACTGATCGATGGACTAGGCGTAGGGGATGTAGGAAATATCGTATTGCGCGACCGCAAATTGCTGTCACAGGACGGTATTTTGGTGGTTGTTGTTACGCTGAGCAAGCAAGACGGAACGATTAAATCGGGACCAGATATCATTTCCCGAGGTTTCGTATATGTCCGTGAATCGGAAGGTTTGCTGGATGAAGCGAATCGTATTGTCTCAAGTACACTGCATAAGCTCATGAGTGAAAATGTAAATGAATGGGCTTCCCTCAAGACAAATGTCAAGGATGCACTAGGTCGCTTCTTGTATGAGCAAACTCGTCGGAGACCGATGATCCTGCCAATTATAATGGAAGTGTGATTCAATTGAAATTTGTTCAAAAACCTGAATTAAAAACTTAAGTCACAGGCACACAGTCGCCTCTCTTCCCGCAGGAAATATTGGACGGTTTCCGCGGGAGGAGAGGCTTTTTTGATTTTCCGGGATAAGGAAAATCATGGGGGCGGGTATAAGATATTCCATTTCCATCCCATACTATAGGGTGAATACGGGTCATATAGATGCGTAAAGCGAAAGGAAGATCACCCATATGGAACAATACAGCAATCTAACATCTGGCAACGAGGAAACGGAAGCACCAGATCAACCAGAAATTGGGCAAAGACCCGCTTTGCCTGCTATGGAGGCTTTACAGCAGCTGGGTCAAACCTCTATGCCTGGAAGCGAGTCTAATATTTTTTGCATGACGATTATCGGTCAGATTGAAGGGCATCTCATTTTACCGCCTCAAAACAAAACGACAAAATATGAGCACATTATTCCCCAGTTGGTAGCGGCAGAACAAAATCCTCGTATCGAAGGATTAATGATTTTGCTGAATACAGTTGGTGGTGATGTAGAGGCAGGACTGGCTATTGCCGAAATGATCGCATCGATGAGTAAACCAACGGTGACCATTGTCATAGGTGGGGGACATAGCATCGGTGTGCCTATTGCTGTGTCTTCCACTTATTCCTACATTGCGGAGAGTGCGACGATGACCATTCATCCCATTCGTATGAACGGTCTGGTCATTGGAGTACCACAAACTTTTGAATACATGGAAAAAATGCAGGAACGTGTTGTACGCTTCGTCGTTTCTCATTCTCGTATTACAGAAGAGCAGTTTAAGGAATTAATGTTTAAAACCGGTGAGTTAAACCGCGATATTGGTACAGCGGTTGGGGGAGCCGATGCAGTGAAGTATGGATTGATGGACGCGGTTGGAGGCATCGGAGAGGCTTTAAAACAGCTGAACACCATTATTGAAACGCGGCGTCAGCAAAACGGGATCGCTGGGATTCAACAGCAGGCTCCGTATGCTCCTTTTTCTCCTAGTGCCACAGGAACTCCTACAGAGACACTGTCAGGGGAGCCTAGCGGGGAGCTACCACAATGACACTATATACTGTAATGCCAATGGAAATGGTATGGCAAGGGATGTGGAAAGAGGCTGAGGAGTTTGCAGAGGTTCGGGTAGACGGTCTACTTATGCAAGTACAGCCGCTTGAAAGTCGTCGGGGGATCATTGTACGGTTGTTGGACTGTCCTCTGGAAGCCTATCTGAATCCGCGCTATGGACCAGGTCAAGTCATCGAGTGGTCGTAGAAGGTGTCGAATAGTACAGAAATAGGTCGTTTACTGTTGAAAAAGAACATATGTGCGGATACCGGGTGACGTGGTATAATATTCTTCTGGGGGGTGACCTTGTATGTCCAGAAGAAGAAAAAGAAAAAAGAAAGCCGCATTTGGCGGAGTTCTAAAATTTGAAATTTACGGCATTGTGCTGATTACATTAGCGGTCATTGCGTTGTCGGGTGAAGCGGCGGTTGGTCGGTCGCTATCCAAGATGTTTGGGCTCGTACTGGGGAAATTCTATTTTGTTATCCCTCTCATTGGCATTTATTATGGTCTGATGGTGATGATTCACCGCAAGTGGCCGAACCAGTGGAACTCCCGCAAAACGGGTTTGCTCCTGTTAGTATTTGCCTTTACACTTATGAGTTCTATTTCATCTATGGAGCAGCGTTTGGGGCCGATCAACGCGCTTCAGCCGGGCGGAGTGATGACCCAGATACATATAGATATGCGTGAGCAGTTGCTGTCGCCTGACCAGCAGGGTCATACCTCGATGCTGAACAAGGATATCAGCGGGGGTTACGTAGGCGCATTGCAGCTTACTGTTCTGTTATGGCTGTTTGGTCTCACGGGAGCTAAACTGATCATGATTGTTATGTTCGTCATTTGTTTCATGCTGATGACCCAACTGTCCTATGTGGATTTGGTACGGATTGTAAAGACCAAGCTGCTGACAGCCGGGGGAAGCGTGCGCAAAAAATGGACTGGTAAAGCTACTCCGCTTTCAGCATCAAGCAAAGGCAGTGGAAATAGAAAAATCAAGTCTGAGTCCATTCCTGCCTATGAGGAAGACATGGATGATGACTTTGACGAAATGCAGCCTCCTGCACGCAAACAGCCGATTTTCTTTCAGTTGTTTGGTCTCAAAAATTCAGATAAAGCGGACAAGGATGAGCATTCCGTCGATACGGATGAGGATGATCATGATCTTCCATATGAAGCTGAGGACGCGCAGGCCCAGTGGAGAAACGGCAACCAGAGTGAAGAGATGTCTGACGTAGTAGAACACGCTGAGCAGGAAGCTGCAACTCCGGTAAAAAGGTCGCCGATTATTAGGGATTTCTTCGAACAAGTAAAGCATGAGGAAAGAAGACCGGAAGCTGAATTTGGAGAGTCCCTGACAGGGGCAGAGCAGACAACTTCCGTTATTGACGAATCCCTGGATGATGACTTTGTGGATGCCAGTGCAAATACGGATATGGATGATTCGACAGCGATCCAGGGGACATTAGAAGGTGCTCAGGGACAAGCTCAGACGATTGCAACTGGGGTAGCAGGCGAAGAGGCTGAAGGTAACCATGCAGCTATTCCGGCTCCGCCGCCTAAACCGTACAAGCTCCCATCATTTCGTTTACTTGCTAAACCACAAAACGCAGGCAAAGGTATGGGACAAAAGGATTACATGCAAACGGCACGCAAGCTGGAGGCAACGCTGGAAAGCTTCGGTGTGCGGGCGAAGGTGCTGGAGGTTGTCCGTGGCCCTGCCGTAACGCGTTATGAAATTCAGCCGGACATTGGAGTAAAGGTCAGCCGCATTGTGAGTCTGACGGATGACATTGCGCTTGCGCTTGCTGCCAAAGATATCCGTATGGAGGCTCCGATTCCTGGGAAATCTGCTATCGGAATTGAGGTTCCGAATAATGAAGTTTCCATTGTAACGATGCGTGAGGTAATGGAGACAACCGTTTTCCAGGAGTCAGCTTCCAATTTATCTATTGCATTCGGACGTGATATCGCAGGACAGACGATTGTCGGTAATTTGGCCAAGATGCCCCATCTGCTTGTAGCTGGGGCAACAGGTTCGGGTAAATCAGTGTGTATCAATGGGATCATTACGAGTATTTTATACAAAGCAAAGCCGGATGAGGTCAAATTTTTGATGGTCGATCCTAAAATGGTGGAGTTGAACGTGTACAATGGAATCCCGCATTTGTTGGCTCCGGTCGTGACTGATCCAAAGCGAGCCTCACTTGCATTGAAGAAAATTGTAGTTGAAATGGAAAAAAGATATGAGTTATTTTCCAAATCAGGAACCCGTAATATTGAGGGCTATAATAATCTGATGAAAGATAACCCGGATGCATTTCTGCCTTACATCGTCGTTATTGTGGACGAGTTGGCAGATTTAATGATGGTAGCTGCGGGAGATGTGGAGGATGCGATTGCACGACTTGCCCAAATGGCGCGTGCAGCAGGCATCCACCTTATTATTGCAACGCAAAGACCTTCGGTTGACGTAATTACCGGGGTGATTAAAGCCAATATTCCTTCACGTATTGCCTTCGGCGTTTCCTCGCAGGTAGACTCCCGTACCATATTGGACATGGGTGGAGCCGAGAAGCTACTCGGACGTGGTGATATGCTGTTCATGCCAATGGGTGCTTCCAAACCAGTCCGCGTTCAGGGAGCATTCATGAGCGATCAAGAAGTCGAAAATATTGTTAGCTACGTACGTGAACAGGGTGAAGCTCAGTATGATGAAACGCTAGTGCCGGAGGTGGAAGAGGTATCGGCTGATGCAGATGAAATGCTGGATGAGCTGTACGATCAGGCGGTCAACATCATTTTAGAGGCTAAACAAGCTTCCGTTTCGCTCCTTCAGCGCCGTATGCGGATCGGTTATACACGTGCTGCTCGACTGATTGACTCCATGGAAGCTCGCGGAGTCATCGGCCCTTACGAGGGCAGCAAGCCCCGTGAGGTCCTTATCTCAATGGAGCAATATCAGCAAAATAAAGTAAGTTCCTAAGCATGATCTCTATCCAGCACTACATTAAAACGCTGTTTGTTCGCATGGTGGTTGTTCTAATATGACAACTCCAAGTGCACAAACAGCGTTTTTTTGTGATGTTTTTTGAGGTGTGGCGACTACCTGCTGAAAGAAGATTAAAAGGGTGAATAGCTTTAAGCGGAGCTTGTCATAATAAACGTAGCCATCCTGTTAATCCCACAAAAGAAAGGTAGAGCGCAGCATATGAAAAAGACAATGGTCTGGATTTGCACGGGTATCCTCGCAGCCTCGGCTATTACGTACACAGGACTTTTTAAAAGTGACTCTGCACAGCAGCAAGCAGAGCCGCTGAGCACACAGCAGAAAGTACAAGCGGCGCAACCTTCCCAGCCGACATTCAGCTCGGGAGCGGTTGATTTTGGATCTTACGGTCAGGATGTATATGAGTTGCAATCACGTTTGAAGTTGCTGGGCTTTTTTGGCGGGAAAGTGGACAGTCATTTTGGCAGCAGTACACTAAAAGCTGTCAAGGGTTTTCAAAAGGAATTTGGCATCCGTCCCGATGGAGTGGTCGGAGTAAAGACGAAATTAAAGCTGGTGAATGCTACTCCTAACTGGAAGCCAACGGAAACTCCTATGCATCGCAACAATCAAGGTTCCGCTCAGGGACAGACAGCGGACAATAACGATAAAGCAGATAAAAATGATGAAACGATGGGATCGGCCAACACCATGGGACTATCTGAAAACGATCTTAAAATTATGGCCAACGCGGTCTACGGTGAATCCCGCGGCGAGCCGTTTGAAGGCCAAGTTGCCGTCGCGGCTGTTATTTTGAACAGGGTCAAGTCACCTAGCTTTCCCAACTCACCATCTGGAGTGATCTTTCAACCAGGAGCATTCACAGCTGTAGCAGACGGTCAAATCTGGCTCACACCGAATGAGACTGCACAAAAGGCGGTACGCCAAGCCCTGAACGGTTGGGATCCAAGCGGAGGATGTCTCTATTATTTTAACCCAAAAACAGCCACCTCCAAATGGATTTGGACCCGTCCGCAGGTGAAAACCATCGGGGAGCATATTTTCTGCATGTAAAACGCCGAAGCAGCCGGGAGCTTGTCTCCGGTTGCTTCTTGGCTTTTGCATGGTTAGAATAAAGATTGGTACACTTTACCTCTTTACAGGAGGATGATTTACAGCAGCTAATGCTAATCAAAGGCTAGACGCAAATTGACGTCACAAAGGAGTTTTGGACTTGAACAAAACAGGTTTCGAGCGTGGCACACGCAGACAACTGAGGATTCATGTACTGCCGACCAAGCGCTTTAAGACGTTTGCTATATCATTGTATGTAGGCACTCCGCTACGGGAGGACACCGTAACTCGAGTGGGGCTGGTACCTTTCGTTCTGCGAAGGGGTACAGAATCGTATCCGCAGACTACACAATTCAGAGAACAGTTAGAGCAATTGTATGGCGCGGGTTTCGGTTTCGATGTGTATAAACGTGGAGATTATCAGATCGTGCAATTTCGCATGGATACGATTAATGACAGCTTTGTAAATAGTCCAGATAGTTTACTGGATCGTTCGTTTTCTTTTCTCGGAGAAGTGCTAACGAAGCCTGCATTGGAAAATGGTGCATTTCAAACGGGATACGTCCAGCAGGAACGGGAAAATGTGCGTAAGAAGCTGGAATCTATAGTTAACGATAAAATACGTTATGCTGGTGAGCGCTGTATGGAGGAAATGTGCAAGGATGAGCCTTATCGTCTGCACCCTCTTGGTCAACGATCTGATCTGGACAGTATAGATGCACAGAGCTTGTATAAGGCTTATGGAGAATGGCTGAATCATGCCAGCATGGATTTATACGTTGTGGGAGATACGACGCTAGAAGAAGTTGAGAAGTTTGTTGATCGCTATTTTCAATTGAACCGTTCAGCGGAAACAGGGTATGTTCCTGAACAGCCCAAGTCGGTAGAGCGTGATGTTCAAACCGTTGTAGAGCGTCTTGATGTGAACCAGGGCAAGCTCAACATGGGGTTGCGCACCCCTATTACGTATGGAGACGATCGCTATGCTTCCGCTCTGATGTACAATGGCATTCTGGGCGGGTATCCGCATTCAAAGCTGTTCGTTAATGTGAGGGAGAAGGAAAGTTTGGCGTATTACGCTTCATCACGGTATGACGGGCATAAAGGTATTGGTACGATTCAATCTGGTATTGAAATTCCTAATTATGAAAAAGCGGTTACTATTATCCGCAAGCAACTGGAAGATACGCAAAACGGAGCGATTACTGAGCTGGAAATGACCCAAACGCAGGCGATGATTCGCAACTTGCTAAAGGAGATGCAGGATTCCGCTTTTGAAATGATCGCCTATGATTTTAACAGACAGCTTTCCGGTAAAGAACGGACAGTAGATGAGCTGCTGAGTCAGGTGGAGGCAGTCAAGGTGCAGGATGTTCAGGATGCCGCCCGGACGTTCCGACTGGACACTATTTATTTCTTGAGAGACCAGAAGGGGGAATAGCGGTGGAGCATATACCTTATGAGCATTTGCAGGAAACGCTGTACTATGAAGTAATGGATAACGGTTTACACGTTTATGTGTTGCCCAAACCGGGTTTTCAGAAGACATACGCCACATTTGCAACTAAATACGGCTCAGTTGATAATCATTTCCGCGTAGAAGGTCAACAGCCCGTAAAGGTGCCGGATGGCATAGCCCATTTTTTGGAGCATAAAATGTTTGAAGAGCCTGAAGGCGATATTTTTGCTACCTTTTCCTCTAATGGGGCATCAGCGAATGCATTTACGAGCTTTGATCAAACAGTATATCTGTTTTCGGCAACGGAGCGTATTCAAGAAAATTTGACCACGCTGGTCAATTTTGTGCAGCATCCTTACTTTACAGATGAAAATGTAGAAAAGGAAAAAGGCATTATTGGCCAGGAAATTAATATGTATGAAGATAACCCCGATTGGCGGAGTTACTTTGGTCTGATCGAGGCGTTGTACAAGGTCCATCCGGTGCATATAGATATCGCAGGTACTGTTCAATCCATCAGTACGATTACAAAAGAAACGCTGTACAGTTGCTATGAAGCTTTCTACCACCCAAGCAATATGATTCTTTTTGTAGTGGGCGGAGTGGATCCAGCTGAAGTAATAGAGCTGGTACGTAACAATCAGGCCAAAAAGGACTATAAGCCGCAGGGAGAGATTGAGCGGATTTTCGACGATGAACCCACTACAGTTGCAGAACCACGTCGTGAGGTGAAGCTGGCCGTTTCTCTGCCAAAGCTACTGTTTGGATTCAAGGAGGCTGAAGTAGGCCTAACGGGTGAAGAATTACTTCGTCATGATCTGGAAACCAAGCTGATGCTTGATCTCCTGTTTGGTTCCAGTACACAACTATATCAAAAGCTCTACGATGAGGATCTGATTTCGGACAGTTTTGGTCATGAGTACAATAGTACGCAGCAATATGCATTCTCTGCAATCGGCGGGGATACCAAAGACCCGGATCGGCTGTTGGCGAGAATACGTGAAGAGGTGGAGTCCATTCAGAAGCAGGGCTTTGCAGCAGAACATTTTGAACGGGCACGTAAAAAGAAAATCGGTGGTTATCTGCGTACACTCAATTCACCAGAAAATATTGCACATGAATTTACAAGACATCGCTTCCGGGGCAGCGATTTTTTCCAACTGCTCCCTATTTATGAAAGTATCACGCTTGAGGATGTAAATCGCCGTCTAAAAGACCATATCCAGTGGGATCAACTCGCAATATCACTAGTGGTGAGTCCGTAATGTCCAGGGAGAGGGAAACAATGACCACCGAGGGCGGAGAATTAAAAGCAATTGGCGATACAACCGTGCTGATTACAGGAGCGAGTGGCGGAATTGGTGCGGCTATTGCTGAGCGTTTTGCAGCTGTAGGGATGAATGTTGTCATTCACTACATGAAGTCCCATGAAAAAGCAAATGAAGTTGCCCGTCGTTGCATGGCTTATTCAGGCAAGGTAATGACCGTGTCAGCGGATCTGCGGAGCAAGGAGCAGATCGAACGCATGCGGGAAAAGCTGGATAATCACGGGATGAAGCCGGATATTCTTGTGAACAACGCCGGATTATCTCATTATGGGCTGTTGACAGATGTTTCGGAAGAGGAATGGGAAGAAGTGATGGCCGTCAATGTTAAGGGAACCTTTCTGTGCACGCAGGTTTTTATGCCACATATGATTTCCCAACGCTATGGCCGCATTGTGAATGTTTCCTCCGTGTGGGGGATATGTGGCGCATCGTGCGAGGTGTTGTATTCCACCACCAAGGGAGGCATTAACGCTTTCACTAAAGCGTTGGCTCAAGAGGTAGCACCTTCCGGGGTGACAGTGAATGCTGTAGCTCCAGGTGCAGTGGATACGTCGATGCTGGATCATTTGGATAAAGGCGAAATTACCAGTTTGGAAGAAGAAATTCCTGCCGGACGGTTGGCTCGACCTGATGAAATATCGTCCCTGGTTTATTTTCTTGCGCTTCCTGAGTCAGGTTATATTAATGGCCAGGTCATAAGTCCTAATGGAGGATGGGTGACTTAAGGGATAGCGCTTGGAGGAATCCACCAGTATAGTAAGCGTCTGAGAAGAGCATATTATAACTGTTGATTTTAAATCTGAATCATCTAAGGAGGATTTAAGTATGTCAACAGTTGTTCAGAATTTTGATGTTTGGAAAAAGTTCCTTGGTCAGCGTGTAGAGCAAGCGGAGAAGCTGGGAATCAGCCAAGATACCATTTCAGAGCTTGCTTATGAAATCGGTGATTTTCTGGATGAGAAGGTCGACCCAGCGAACCACTCCAACCGCGCACTGAAAGAACTGTGGGGAGTTGCCGATGAGGACGAGCGTCACACCATCGCCCGGCTAATGGTTAAATTGGCTAAGAGCAACGCATAAGTAGGAACCAACATGAAAAGCTCCCTTTTGGGGGCTTTTCTGTAATGGTTACAGAGCTGTTCTTGTAATTCCATTGTAATTTATATATCATAAACGTGATTGAGGCTTACAACACAATGTAACCTATCGAATTTCAATAATTGGTTTTGTCGAAAGATGTTATTTTATGATACAATAATGCTTTGATTTGGAGTTGTTGACGGTTTGAATGTGAATGAGGTGCTAACGTGACGGAAGAAACGAAACAGTGGTACATGGAGTACAAGATACATAAAAATCGACCCGGACTGCTGGGAGACATTGCTTCCATGCTTGGTATTCTGGGGGTTAATATACTGACAATCAACGGTGTTGAAGGCGAAAGACGGGGGATGTTGCTTGAAACGGACGATGACGAGAAAATACGCATTCTCGGAGATACGTTAAAAAAAGCGAGCAACATTACAGTCACGGCCTTACGTGCTCCGAGACTGGTTGATATATTGGCAGTAAGACACGGCCGTTACATCGATCGGGATTCAGATGATCGTAAAACATTTCGCTTTACACGCGATGAGCTTGGATTGCTGGTCGATTTTTTGGGTGAAGTATTAAAGAGGGACGGCAATCAGGTGATCGGTCTTCGCGGGATGCCGCGTGTGGGCAAAACGGAATCCATTATTGCCAGTAGTGTATGCGCAATGAAGCGTTGGACTTTTGTGTCTTCAACGTTACTACGACAGACGGTGCGCAGTCAGCTCTCTGAAGAAGAAATGAACCCAAACAATGTGTTTATTATTGATGGTATTGTGAGTACAATTCGGTCAAATGAAAGACATTATCACCTGCTTCAGGAAATCATGAGCATGCCAAGTACTAAAGTGATTGAGCATCCTGATGTATTTGTACGTGAATCAGGATACAGCTTTGACGATTTCAATATCATTATTGAACTTCGCAATAATCCGGCTGAGGAAATTATTTATGATACCTTTACAGCCAGTTATACAGAAGATCTTTAAATAAGCGTAATTATACAAGGAGATGATGACATGTCAGAACTGGGTCAGCAATTAAAGGAGGCCCGGCTGCAAAAAGGATTGAGCCTTGACGATGTTCAGGAAATGACGAAGATACGCAAACGTTATCTGGAAGCCATTGAGACGGGCGATTACAAAGTGCTGCCGGGAAGCTTTTATGTCAGAGCTTTTATTAAAACATACGCTGAAACGGTCGGGTTGAACCCCGATGAGATTCTGGAAGGGCATCAAAGCAATGTGCCTGAACCTGAGCCGGAAGCAGTCATGGAGCCTGTTACACAGAAGCGCTCCAGCCGTCCCGCCACGATTGGTAATCTTAAATGGTTGCCTACAGCGTTAATGTGGCTTTTTCTAGTTCTCATTGTTGGGGTTATTTATGCTTATTGGGTGAGCAACAACCATTCAACTCCAAAAACAGCAGAAAACACAACGCCGATTACAACACCAAGTACAACACCAAGTACAACACCAAGCACGTCTACTCCTGATACCACTACGACACAGCCGAACAATGGTCAAACGACGGCTCCAAATGGTGCTGGTGGGAAGACTCCTGATGCGGGGCAAACCGGACAAACTCAGCCAGATGGTACGGGGAATACGGATGCTACTACTCCAGATACTGGACAGCAGCCGGATACGACTACACCACAACAAGGTGTAACTGTGGCACAGGACGGCAAGCAAGGCAAGACGACGATTTTCAAAGTTTCCAGTGCAACGGGAGCCACAGCCAAGGTTGATATTAAAGCTACGGGTGAAAGTTGGCTTGAAGTGTACAAGGGACAAAATTCCCGTGGAGAAAAGCTGAGCTACGGTATGACTAAAAGTGGAGATGCCATGTCTTTCGATATTGGTCCGGAAGGTTTATATATCAAATCAGGACGGTCTTCTGCCACAGATATTTCCGTAGCAGGTCAACCGATAACAGATAATAAATCGACTACTCGTGTACTGATCCAGCAAGGAGAAGCTTCCACGACCGGAACGAGTGCAGGGGTAACGGGCTCACCTGCAGATTCTTCGACAGGTAGCAGTACGGATTCAACACAAAGTGGTACAGATTCTACAACTACTGATGGTGAATAAACGCCTTGGTGCAAGGAAATACTAATGACTGTAATTCCTGGAAAGGCAGTCATTTCATTTTCCGCAAAGTGAGGTGTATACGTTATGACCGTCAGCTGGATTGTGACTGGGCTCGGTATCATTGTCAGTTTACTGGGCTATTATCTGACACCGAATGCATGGGGCTATGGCATACTGGGCTTTGGTCTTGCTCACATTGTGCTTGGACTTTTGGATATGTTCCGAACTCCAACACGAAGCCATAATTAGATATTTTGACCGTAATTGAAATAAAGGCGTTTTTGTCAGGAAAACTGGCAAGAACGCCTTTTTAGTCAACGGATTATTGGATTTTTGTAAATGACTAGCCTATAATTAGATATTGAACTTTGTTGTGGAAAGGAAAGTGAAACGATGGCTTCAGAAAATTCATTTGATATCGTCTCCAAAATGGATATGCAGGAGTTAACAAATGCGGTTCATCAGACGGAGCGTGAAATTGAAACACGATTTGATTTCAAGGGTAGCAAAAGTAGCCTCAAGCTTGAGAAAGAAGCTCTTACGATTGCATCGGAAGACGAGTACAAGCTGAATGCGGTGATTGATATTTTGCAATCTAAAATGGCCAAACGAGGTCTGTCCCTTAAAAATGTGGAGTATGGCAAATTGGAACCCGCTTCTCTAGGTTCAGTGCGTCAGCGTCTTTCGCTTAAGCAGGGAATTGATCAGGATAATGCCAAGAAAATTAATATTCTTATTCGGGACTCCAAGCTAAAAGTCAAAAGTCAGATTCAAGGTGATCAAATCCGAGTGACCGGAAAAAACAGGGATGATTTACAGGCGATCATTCAATTGCTACGTAAAGCTGATTTGCCATTGGAGCTTCAATTTACAAACATGAAATAAAGCCGTTTTCCCTCATATATTTTGTAGGAAAAAACGTTGCTTGATGTGCGGCAGGTTATTTTGACATGCGTTTTGCGCCATATTATACTTGTAACGAAAATGCAGACAATTCAGGTGTATAGCGCTCGTCGAAAGCGATTTACATAGGATTGAATTTAATCCGAAAACTGCCATTTGTAATCAAGTACGATAATCAGGGGAGAGTGTGTTGTGAATTTACCCAACAGAATTACAATAACGCGGATTTGCCTTATCCCGGTGATGATGCTGGCTTTGCTGGTGGACTTTGATTTTTATCCGCCGCCGATTGAGATCGGAGCTTTCAAGCTGCCGTATAATCAGCTGATTGCGGCTATCATTTTCCTTGTAGCAGCCAGCACGGATGGTCTTGACGGATATTTGGCACGTAAAAATAATATGGTCACCAATTTGGGCAAGCTGTTGGACCCCCTTGCTGATAAGCTTTTGGTAACCGCTATTTTGGTTTCCTTGGTAGAAATGGGGAAAATTGATTCATGGATTGTCGTTGTGATTGTTAGCCGTGAGTTTGCGGTTACGGGGCTGCGTCAGATTGCCTTACTGGATGGGTCTGTGGTTGCTGCAAGCAATTGGGGCAAATTAAAGACGATCATCCAGATCGTTGCTATTGTAGCGCTGCTCATTAATAATTTCCCGTTTGTTTTTCTTGGTATACCGTTTGATTTAATAGCGATATGGGCAGCAGTGTTGATCACCATTTATTCGGGTATTGATTATTTCGTGAAAAATATCCATTTGCTGAGCTCCTCCAAAGTTTAACAGGATAAATTTTATGGAAACAGCAATAGGGACTAAACTTATTGCTGTTTCTTTATATAATTCCCATCATATTCGCAGTACAGGAGGAAGAATTGATGAAAGCTGAAATAATTGCAGTAGGAACAGAGTTATTACTCGGACAAATAGTGAATACAAATGCTCAATATTTGTCACAAGAGCTGGCTACAATTGGAATCGATGTATATTTTCAGACTGTGGTTGGCGATAACATAGATCGGCTTCAGGAAGCGATAAGAATTGCTCAGAAGCGTGCGGATATTATTTTGTTTTCCGGCGGTCTGGGGCCGACTCAGGATGATTTGACGAAAGAGGCGATAGCGGCTGTATTGGGGCGGAAATTGCACATAGATCGTCTTGCAATGGACAAGCTAGATCAATTTTTCCGTAACCGTGGGGTAGAAATGACCGAGAATAACCGCCGGCAGGCGCTTTCTATTGAAGGTGCTACTCCACTTGAAAATGAGACAGGGCTAGCTGTGGGCGACGCGATTGCACAGGACGGTAAATTTTATGTAGTTTTGCCTGGACCGCCTAAGGAACTCAAACCCATGTTTGCAAACCATGCGAAACCTTGGTTGCTTCAGCAGGCATTGAGCGGTGAGGAAATGCCAATTTATTCGAAAATGCTAAAATTTGCAGGGATCGGTGAGTCAGCTCTTGAAACCCATTTGTTAGATCTGATCCAATCCCAGACAGATCCTACGATTGCTCCTTATGCCAAGGAAGGGGAAGTCACGATCCGTATATCCACCAAGGCGGCCAGCGAAAGTGAAGCATTAATTAAGCTGACAGCTACGGAAGTAGAAATTCAGCAGCGTCTTTCGGAGTATATGTATGCAAGCGAGGATGTTGCGCTGGAGAAGGTTATCGTAGATCTAATGGCCAAACGCGAACTCACTGTGAGTGCGGCAGAAAGCTGTACAGGTGGAATGCTGATGGAACAGATTACTTCTATACCTGGCAGTGCTGCTATGTTTCAAGGTGGCATCGTGTGCTATTCCAATGAAATGAAGATGAAGTTACTCAACGTGCCTTATGATTATTTGGAAGGGGACCATGCGCCAGGCGCAGTGAGTAAGGAAGTAGCCCTTGTGCTTGCAGAGCAGGCGAGAATGATCATGGATAGCGATTTTGGACTTTCAGTTACTGGTGTAGCTGGGCCTGGGTATTCCGAACGGAAGCCAGTCGGTCTAGTGTATATTGGCATTGCTGAACGCGACAAGGAAACGGAAGTACATGAACTGAGACTGAGTGGCAACCGTGAAACAATCCGACTGCGATCAGTCAAAGCAATCCTGTACAGATTGTGGCGCAGGCTGGTAGAGAACGAGAAACTCTCTTAAACATCTATGTACAGTGTGACTCGTAGAGTTGTTTTAGATAGATATTCATGGTATAATCATCTTATCGGAAGAACCGTTGCAAAGCCTTTTGCCAGCGGTTCTTTTTTTGTTTTAAGAGACAGGTGTAATTATAGAAGAGAGTTGTGCGAATAAAAAAAACGAATGTATGTTCGAAAAAATGCTTGGCAAGCGTGTCAAAACAAGGTATTATTAAAGTACAAACAATGAAGGATGTGAGTTTATTGTCAGATCGTCGTGCTGCGCTGGATATGGCGCTCCGTCAAATAGAAAAGCAATTTGGTAAAGGTTCCATTATGAAGTTGGGTGAGTCTACCCACATGCAAGTGGAAACGATCCCCAGTGGTTCGATTGCTTTGGATATTGCGTTAGGAACGGGCGGCTTTCCAAGAGGCCGGGTTATTGAAATATACGGACCGGAATCATCCGGTAAAACGACAGTAGCTCTTCACGCTATCGCAGAGGTGCAAAAAACAGGCGGACAAGCCGCCTTTATCGACGCCGAGCATGCGCTTGATCCGTCGTATGCAAGCAAGCTGGGTGTCAATATTGATGAGTTGTTACTATCGCAACCAGATACAGGAGAGCAGGCGCTTGAGATTGCCGAAGCCCTTGTACGTAGTGGAGCAGTAGACATTGTAGTTGTTGACTCCGTAGCGGCACTTGTGCCCAAGGCAGAGATTGAAGGCGAAATGGGAGATTCCCACGTTGGTCTTCAAGCACGTTTGATGTCTCAGGCATTGCGTAAGCTTTCTGGAGCTATTAATAAGTCGAAAACCATTGCTATTTTTATTAACCAGCTACGTGAAAAAGTAGGTGTTATGTTCGGTAACCCTGAAACAACACCAGGTGGACGTGCCTTGAAGTTTTACTCTACGGTACGTTTGGATGTTCGTCGTATTGAAAGTTTGAAAATGGGTAACGACATTGTGGGTAACCGCACACGTATTAAAGTCGTGAAGAACAAAGTTGCCCCTCCTTTCCGTCAGGCTGAGGTGGATATTATGTACGGTGAGGGTATTTCCAAAGAAGGTAGCTTGATCGATATCGGTACGGAGCATGACATTGTCGACAAGAGCGGAGCCTGGTATTCCTACGAAGGTGAGCGCCTTGGTCAGGGACGTGAGAATGCTAAACAATTTTTGAAGGAAAATCCGAATATTGCTAGTACGATCGAACAAAAAATTCGGGTGGCCAGCAATTTGATTACGACGGTTGCTCCGCCTACAGAAGAAGAGTTGGCGCAGCAAGCGAAGGAAGAACAGGAATTGTTGGAGCTTGAATAAAGCTTGGTGAATCTTGGTTTGTGAACTGGGGCCAGGGTTATGGCACCGTCCGTTTGAATAGCATGATTCTGATGCCCTGCACAGTTGTGCAGGGCATTTTTGCATCAACTAAAGTCTGCTTTGTCAGCGGAATCTAACTTTGCGTAGCAGGTGTTCAATGGCTGCTTTCGTGAATTTCAAAGTGAGGGAAATATATTGCAGTTGGACGATGAAGATGAATACACTTCGGAAGCAAATAAGCAACAAGGGATTTCTCTTTTTCCGGATCATGAGGAATTGATGATTACTAGGGTAGAGCAGGGACAGGGACGCAAACGCGGAAGGTATATCATTCATTTTGGTCCGTATTCGCTGTCTGTATTAGAAGATGTAATGATCAAGTACAATATGTTCAAAGGAACGTCATTTGATAAAAAAGAACTGGAAGATATCGTTCTGGCAGATGAAAAGCAACAGGCTTATGTACTTGCGCTTCGCTATTTGGGGCGAAAGCCTCGCACAAGTCAGGAAATTGCCCAACGTTTGTTACAAAAAGAACTGGATCAGTCTGTTATTGACGAAGTAATGGTTCGACTGCAAAGGGAACAACTCGTAGATGATGATTTATACGCCCGCCAATGGGCAAGGCAGCGCATAACTAGCCAACGTAAGGGGAAGATGTGGGTTAGGCAAGAACTTCGTCAGAAGGGCATCTCTAAAGCCTCTATTGGCGAAGCGTTAGGTGAGATCACCGATAATGAGGAGTGGGAGAGCGCTTTGACGGTCGGACGTAAGAAATGGAATCAGGTACGTGGTGATATAATGGAGAAAAAAAGGAAAACCTACCCTTTTCTCATGAGACGTGGATATTCGGGGGATATGACACGCCGAGTGGTCAATCATCTCACTGCGGCCGAGCATGACGTTGCTTCAGATGACGAGGAATTGTTGCAGTGGGAGGAATAGTTGCCAAACGGTTGCTGAACCTTTGACTAGTATGAACGGATAGGATGAGCTAGTTATTACAGGGAAAGCTGCATGGTAGTCTACTAATGTTTGCATTCCCTTGACAATGCCATTTGTCAAATAATAAAATATATATGAAACGATACTTGTGGAACGCCCTTTTTCCTTCCAAAAAAGCGGAATCCACGGGTGAGTTCTCATCGCCAAATAACAAGTGATGCCGCTATGCCAGGCGGAATTGTACATGTGAAAGCATGTGCATATGAAATGAAACGACCTTGTGTCGTTGTCTTAGTTTGACGATCAAAGTAAATGTGACAATTGCAAAAAGTCCCAAGGAATGCCTTGGAGGAACCAACGGGGAGGTGAACAGTATGATGACTGCGATCTGGTTCGTTCTCGTTGCTGTAGCCGCGTTATTCTTTGGGTTCGGGATTGGTTATTTTATTCGCAAATCTATTGCAGAAGCTAAGATCTCCAGTGCGGAAGAAGCTGCCGCGCAAATCGTGGAGAACGCGAAAAAAGAGGCAGAAGCGCTGAAGAAGGAAACGGTATTGGAAGCGAAAGATGAAATCCACCGCATTCGTGCCGAAGCTGAAAAAGAAACTCGTGAACGTCGCAATGAAATTCAACGACAGGAACGAAGATTGCTGCAAAAAGAAGAATCGCTGGATAAAAAATTGGAATCGCTGGAACGCAAAGAAGAACAAGTGGCCAACAAAGAGAAACGAATCGATGAAACCCAGCAGCAAATTGATTTGATTTACAAGAGTCAGGTAACTGAGTTGGAACGTATTTCCAATCTGACGATGGAGGATGCAAGAAGTATTATTCTGACCAACGTAGAACAGGAAGTTCGTCATGAAACAGCTCAGATGATTAAAGAAATTGAACAGCAGGCCAAAGAAGAAGCGGACAAAAAGTCACGTGAAATCATCACACTGGCCATCCAACGCTGTGCGGCAGATCATGTAGCAGAAACGACGGTTTCTGTTGTCACATTGCCGAACGAAGAAATGAAAGGCCGGATTATCGGGCGCGAAGGCCGTAATATCCGTGCACTTGAAACCCTTACAGGAATCGACCTCATTATTGATGATACGCCGGAAGCTGTTATTTTGTCCGGATTTGATCCGATTCGTAGAGAGATTGCGCGTACTGCGCTTGAAAAGCTCGTAGCGGACGGACGGATACATCCGGCTCGTATTGAAGAGATGGTGGAAAAATCCCGTAAAGAGGTGGACGAACGAATCCGTGAGTATGGTGAGCAGGCCACCTTTGAGGTGGGCGTGCATAGCTTGCATCCGGATTTGATCAAGATCCTGGGACGTCTCAAGTTCCGTACGAGTTACGGACAGAACGTATTGAAGCACTCGATGGAAGTTGCATACTTGACAGGTCTGATGGCCGGGGAACTGGGCGAAGACGTTGTACTGGCAAGACGGGCAGGATTGCTGCATGACATCGGGAAGGCGCTGGATCACGAAGTGGAAGGATCGCACGTTGAAATTGGCGTGGAACTGGCGAAGAAGTACAAGGAACACCCGGTCGTCATCAACAGCATTGCTTCACATCACGGCGACTGCGAAGCGACTTCAGTGATCGCCATGCTGGTTGGGGCGGCAGATGCCCTGTCAGCAGCAAGACCGGGAGCGCGGCGTGAAACGCTAGAGACGTACATCCGTCGTCTTGAGAAGCTGGAACGCATCTCCGAATCTTTTGAAGGCGTTGAAAAATCATACGCGATTCAAGCCGGACGCGAAGTTCGTGTCATGGTACAGCCAGAGAAAATTGATGATGCGGAAGCATTCCGACTGGCCCGCGATATTACGAAAACGATTGAGAATGAACTGGACTATCCGGGACATATCAAGGTTACCGTCATACGCGAGACCCGTGCGGTAGAATACGCAAAATAAAAGCATTTCAATGAAAAGTGGCCGCTGCTTGTAGGGCCACTTTTCATTATGTAAGGCAGACTAGGGAGGGCTTTCTATCAACGTATTATTTATTGGAGACATCGTCGGCAGTGTAGGCAGAAAGGCATTGAGGGAGAATCTCCCTTCGCTAAAATCAAAATACAACCCGCATGTTATTATCGTGAACGGAGAAAATGCGGCTTCGGGAAGAGGAATTACCCCAGCCATCGCCAGAGAATTTTTTGATTGGGGCGTTCATGGGATTACGATGGGAAATCATACTTGGGACAATAAGGAAATATTTGATTTTATAGATGATGAGCCACGGATCATCCGCCCGGCTAACTTTCCACCAGGAACACCAGGCCGGGGGTATACCGTTGTAAAAGGTGGAGGTAAAGAGCTGGCTATTGTTAATCTGCAAGGTAGAACCTTTTTGCCAGCTATTGACTGTCCATTCCGTGCAGCAGATGAAATTGTCGATGAACTACGGAAAAAACATAAGCATATCCTAGTTGATTTTCACGCCGAAGCAACCTCGGAAAAAATCGCTATGGGTTGGCATTTGGATGGACGTGCTTCAATCGTGGTAGGTACGCACACACATGTACAGAGTAATGACGATACGATTTTGCCACAAGGAACTGCGTATCAGACAGATGCGGGAATGGTAGGTCCTTATGAGGGAGTGCTTGGGATGCAGAAAGAGGCTGTGTTACAGAAATTCCAGACCCAGCTTCCGGTACGTTTTCAAGTGGACATGGGCAAGTGGCACTTTCATGCCATCAGCGTAGAACTGAATGATAATGATGGAAAAGCCCGCAAAATTCAAAAAATCAGACTTAAAGAAGATGAATGGCGGATGGATTAACTTTTTTGTGAGCTACTTAAGGAAAGAATAAGGAAAACTGTCACCAAAAAGCAGGAATTATTTGCTGACCCTCGAATAACATCTAATAGTGGAATCAAACCATCATCATTCCCAGGGGAGGTACTTACTATGGATGTATTAAAAGTATCAGCAAAATCCAATCCCAATTCAGTTGCAGGCGCACTCGCAGGAGTACTGCGTGAACGCGGAAATGCAGAATTACAGGCGATTGGAGCGGGTGCACTAAACCAAGCCATTAAAGCGGTAGCCATTGCCCGGGGATTTGTCGCACCAAGCGGAGTGGATTTGATTTGCATTCCTGCTTTTACAGACATTGTTATTGATGGAGAAGATCGGACTGCGATCAAATTGATTGTAGAACCAAGATAATAAATGTAAGTTGCCTGAGCCTGTTTACGATTTGTAAACGGGCTTTTTTGCATTGTGAGTCTGTTACTATGATTTTTTGAAATAAATTTGTAGTGCTTCAATCTATAAATGGAGGTAAGATTCATGAATGATAAGCTAAAAGTGAATTGGCCTGTTGTTGACTTTCATTGTGATGTGTTATGTAAAATGCAGCTCGATGTGCAGATCGATTTCAGTCATCCATCGCTTGATGTCACAAAAGAACGTTTGCTAGAAGGTAACGTGCGGTTGCAAACGTTTGCTATATATATTTCACAGGTATTGGGCATGCCAAGATTTGAGCATGTGGTTCGTCAGATTGAGCTGTTCAGGCAGCATGTTACCTCTATCTCAGGTGGGTTGAGACCATTGCTGTGGAAGGAAGACTTGGCAATGTGTAAAAATACGTCCGCAGTGCATCAGATGGAGCAAGTAAAACAGGTAGGAGAAGAGAAGCGCACGGAAAAGTTAACGTATGTGGATGGTAAGGGGACGGATCATACATGGGCACCTTGGGCTTTGCTCTCACTGGAGGGGGTAGATGCGCTGGAAGGGAACCCGTTTTATGCAGAATTGTGCTATGCCATGGGAATACGATTGATTGGGCTGACATGGAATTATGCGAACTGGGCGGCTGATGGCATTATGGAACATAGAGGAGGCGGGCTGACTAGCAAGGGGCGTGATTTGGTCAATCGCTGTAATGACCTGGGACTGCTGCTAGATGTGTCGCATTTGTCCGTACAGGGCTTCTGGGAGGTGTTGGAGGAGGCTGCTCTACCACCCATCGCCTCGCATTCGAATGCCTTTGCGAGATGTGCTCATCCTCGTAATCTACGGGATGAACAGATTCGTGCACTGATCGCTCGTAACGGACGGATTGGTTTGACCTTCGTCACGATGTTTCTCAAAGAGCAGGGTACGGTAACCGCTGAGGATCTGCTACCGCACATTGAGCATATTTGTTCATTAGGCGGGGAAAGGCATTTGATGTTTGGCTCTGATTTTGACGGTATCGAGCACCATGTGCAAGGGCTGGAGCACTCGGGTAAATATCCGGTTTTTGCAGAACTGCTGCTGAAGCATTACCCTGAGGAGCTAGTCAAGGGATGGCTGGGAGGACATGCGCTGGAATACCTGCAAACGAATTTGCCTTCCAAAATGTCTTCTTAAATAGCTATTTACTAGGAGTTATTATTGGCTGCGAATACCTTGACAAAGTGAGAACGATTACGAAATAATTGGAGCATCTTAGAATTTCATGGTGCTAAAATAAGCATAAATACGGCAGACGTTGGAGCAAGACTGACGGGACACCATGCTGCACCGCCATATCAGAGGGGGCTCCATTACACAATGTTAATAAAGAAGGTTACTTGGCTTGAGCTCTTTTATGACTTATTGTTCGTAGCTGCTGTCTCTAAGGCCACTCATGTTTTACTACATGTTGAGCATGGTAGTATTTCGTGGGAACATATGGAAAAGTTTATTATGATTTTTATCCCAATATGGTGGGCTTGGGTGGGGCAAACGGTCTACAACAATCGTTTTGGGCAAGACAGTATAACGCATCGAATCTTTATGATCCTGCAATTGTTTTTCGTGTTAATCATGACCGCCAGCCTTAATATAGATTTTGATGCGTATTATGTATCTTTTTTTGTTGGCTATATTGGGTTAAGAGGTTTGACTGTCGTTCAATATTTACTTTCGGCACCCAAAGAAACGGCTCATAAACAGGAAACAGCTCGTTTTTTTGGTACCTATTTTTGGATTGGAATAGTCATCTCTAGTTTCTCCCTCTTCTTTGATTCTTGGGTTCGATATTTGATTTTATATACCGGTATAGCTATTGATATCCTCGTTCCTTTGATTGGCCGTAAAAAGTTGGTGATCACACCAATCCATACGGAGCATCTTTTAGAACGCTTTGCACAGTTCACGTTAATTCTGCTTGGCGAATCTGTGATAAGTATGCTTTCTGTTTTACAATCCGATCATTTTACGGTTTCTTCTGTTGTATTTGCTGCTTTGGCTTTTGTATTAGTCATCGCAATCTGGTGGCAATATTTTGAGAATATGGAGAAGCGCGTAGATAAATCAAAACAATCAGCAGGCCAGACTATTATTTATGGTCATTTGTTTATTTATCTTTCCCTTAGCATGCTAGCTGCTTCGATTCAGCTCTTGTTTTTGGGACAAGTAGACTATATCTTTGTGCTTTGCTTTACCTTTGCTTCTGTTTTTATTTACTTTTTGTCGGCTTTGCTGGTATTTCATCAGTACAGATTAAGTCATCTTAAACCTCGTCTCACAGTCATTTTTTTCTTGACTGGAATACTCTGTGTCCTGTTTATCCTTAATATATTTATTGTCGTTCCCCCTCATCTCATCGTAGCTGAAATCATGCTTTTCTTTCTCCTGTTCGCTAAAACGACGGTTTGATCCGACTTTATAGGGAGGATATTTAACGCTGATTGGGGCGAAAAAGGGAACTTTATGCGCTCTCCTTTTCTTTCTTGGCAAAATAGGAGTATAATAGCATGGATGTGTAAAGTATTGTATAGAGAAAAAGGAGTGACCACACGATGAGTAAAATCGTACCTGTCGGCGTTTCCGCCCGTCATATTCACCTGACTCAAGAGCATATTGAAATTTTGTTCGGAGCAGGCTATCAATTAACTGAATTTAAACCTTTGTCCCAACCAGGACAATTTGCCGCAAATGAAACGGTAGCTGTAATTGGTTCTAAGGGCCAATTTGATAAGGTTCGTATTTTGGGACCTGCTCGTCCCGCTTCCCAATTGGAAATCTCTCGCACTGATTCCTTTGCTATTGGTGTAAAAGCACCTGTACGCGAATCTGGTAGCATTGATGGTACACCAGGAATCACGGTAAAAGGACCAGCTGGTGAAGTGGAACTGCAAGAAGGCGTGATTGTAGCAGCCCGCCATATTCATTTCCATACATCTGATGCAGCTAAATGGGACATTAAGGACAAGCAGTTGCTGAAAGTACGTGTCGGCGGCGAACGTGGCCTTGTATTTGAAAATGTTCTTGCACGTGTGTCCGATTCATTTGCTTTGGATATGCACATTGATACAGATGAAGCGAACGGAGCCGGTGTGAAAAACGGTGACAACGCTGAAATCGTAGACTAATATACACGTATTTAAATGCCGGAAGGCTTAAAGAGTCCGATTCTTGCAAAAGAATCGGGCTTTTTACATACTATATAATTTATAAATACTTCACTTATGTACAAAAAGAACATGAGTTCACATTGACTTCATGGTATCTGCGGCTGATCTATGGCGATGGCCTATAAATCATGCTATAATTTAGTGTAATGCCTTTTTTAAAGGTTTTTTAGAACTTAAATAAATTTACCCATGCCTAAAGATACAGTAAATCACAAATTAGCTCGTGAAATAGATGGTGTAAGGAGTGACTAAGGAATGGAAAAGAAAACAAAAGATTACTCCAAATATTTTGATTTCTCGGATGCGAAGATTATTTCTGAAGATGAGCATAGCAAAAAGATCCGCATTCGCGGACGTGAAATCAACATTATGGCGGAGCCGAACCATAGAAAAGAAAAGCAACGCGGTAAAGAGGACGTACAAGTATTGTATGATAACGCAGTCCCGGATGAGCTCAAGCATATCGGTGAGGGAAAGCATTATATCGTATACACATTTGGTTGCCAAATGAACGAGCATGATTCCGAAACCATAAAGGGCTTGCTGGAGCAAATGGGCTACCAGGCAACCGAGGATCGGAAGGAAGCGGACATCATTTTACTGAACACTTGTGCTATCCGTGAAAATGCGGAGGATAAAGTGTTTGGCGAGCTGGGTCACCTCAAGCATCTCAAAACAGAAAAGCCAGGACTGCTGCTTGGTGTGTGTGGTTGCATGTCACAAGAAGAGAATGTCGTTAACCGGATTATGCAAAAACACGGTTTTGTCGATATGATTTTTGGTACCCATAATATTCATCGTCTGCCTCAGCTCGTCAAGGAAGCACTCTTTAGCAAAGAAATGGTGGTCGAAGTGTGGTCTAAGGAAGGCGACATTATCGAAAACTTGCCGAAGAAGCGTGAGGGTATGCGGGCTTGGGTGAACATTATGTACGGTTGTGATAAATTTTGCACCTATTGCATTGTTCCCTTTACACGTGGTAAGGAAAGAAGCCGTCGTCCAGAGGATGTAATCGCTGAGGTGCGGGATTTGGCACGTCAAGGCTTTAAAGAAATTACCTTACTGGGGCAGAATGTTAACGCTTATGGCAAGGATTTGAAAGATTTGAATTACAGATTCGGGGATCTGATGGATGATATGCGCAAAATCAATATCCCGCGTGTACGTTTTACGACATCACATCCACGTGATTTTGATGACCATTTGGTTGAAGTGCTCGGTAAGGGTGGCAATTTGGTGGAGCATATCCATCTGCCTGTTCAATCCGGTAATACGGATATATTGAAGAAAATGAACCGAAAATATACCCGTGAGCGTGTTCTGGAACTGGCCGCGAAGATTAAAGCAGCTGTTCCGCATGTTTCTCTGACAACAGATATCATCGTAGGTTTCCCTGGTGAAACAGACGAGCAGTTTGAAGATACTCTATCTCTGGTACGCGAGGTCGGCTATGACTTTGCCTACACATTTATTTATTCACCACGTGAAGGTACGCCAGCTGCTTCGATGGAAGATAATGTGCCTATGTCGGTCAAAAAAGAGCGTCTCCGGCGTCTGAACATTGCTGTGAACCAAAACAGCCTTCGCTTTAATAGTCGATTGCGTGGCGAAGTGGTTGAAGTGCTGGTGGAAGGCGAGAGCAAAAATGACAGCAAAGTGCTTGCCGGTCGGACCCGTTCCAATAAGCTTGTACATTTTGAGGGTTCTAAGGACCTGATCGGTTCCTTTGTTCAAGTGAAAATTACGGAACCTATGACCTTTTACATCAAAGGTGATCTGGTTGAAACGGCCGTAGCAGTTAACGGATAAAAGAATTTCTAACGGGTTGCATGCGGTCTGAGTAAAGGGCTGTGTGCAAGGCCGTCTAAGTGAGAAAAGGAGCGATGGGCAATGACAGAGGAGCGGTTGCAACAAACAGAACTTCAATCGGCGGCGCGCCAGCATGATCATTTGGTCAATCGCGAAATGATATTGGCAAAAGCCAAAGAATTGGCAGGTATTTTGGGTAGCAGTGAGGAAGTGCAGGTATTCCGGAAAGCAGAAGAAAAGATTCAGGATCATGGGCGCATCCAGCAACTGATTGCAACGATGAAAAAGAAGCAAAAGGAAATTGTAGCATTTGAATCCTTGAAGAATCAAAAAATGATTGCCAAAATAGAGGCCGAGCTACAGGAGCTACAGGAAGAGCTTGACGGTATTCCAATTGTCACGGAGTTTCAGCAGAGTCAGGTGGAAATTAATGAACTACTGCAAATGGTAATCATGGCGATCCGTGATACCGTTGCTGAGAAGGTGAACGTAGAAGAGGGGAAAAGCACTTCTTCGTCGAATTGCAGTGATTAGAATGAAATCTATGGTGTGGAGGCGTAGCTTCCACGCCTTTTTTTCGAAAGCAATTTACTATCGTATGTGTCTATAAGACATCAAGAGAAATGGGACAACATCGAAGGGATGGAAGCAAGGAATGGATAAGTTGGGTAAGATGCTAGAGGGAGAAAATAATACTTTTTGGGAGTATTTAGGGTGTGAGCTGATTGCAGCTGATGCAAACGAGGTACAGATCGCTTTGGAGGCCAAACAAGAGCATACCAATGTGATGGGTATTGTCCATGGGGGTGTACTTACTTCATTGATGGATCAGGCGATGGGGATGGTTAGTATGGCTTCACGAAATATGGATCCATGTGTAACGACGAACCTGAATGTTCATTTCTTGTCAGCCATGAAGCAAGGACGACTGGAGGTTAGGGCGCGAATTCTTCATCAAGGAGGTCGCACTATAACCACTGAGGCGGAAGTAAGAGATAGTGAAGGCACACTCGGTTCTACATCTACAGCAACCTTCCGAGTATTACGTACACAAGCAAGTGATTCAGGCAAGGCCTGACACTTGACAAAAATTTTTATTATGTCATAATGAATTTATCAAAACGATATAATATGGTGATGCCAATGGATAGCAAGCGTATAAACGAAGAGGCGCAAAAGGCGTCGTACAACATTAAGAAATACCGTACCCCGGATGGAGCTCCAGCGGATATCGTTATGTTTACCTTAACGAAGCGGGAGCGCAAGACGGTAACAAAGACATTGCCTATTCGAGAGCTGAAAGTGATGCTCATCAAGCGCCGCAGTTGGCCGTTTGCAGGACGCTGGGCTTTGCCTGGAGGGTTTTGTCAGGAAGATGAATCTATGTATGGTGCTGCCAAGCGGGAGCTGTTAGAGGAGACGGGTGTGGACGGCGGGCATCTGGAGTATTTGGGTGTATATAGTGGACCGGGACGTGATCCGCGCGGGTGGATCATATCACATGCATTTTTTGCGCTGGTAGAAGAATGGATGTTGGAACAGCGTCAGGCGGCCGATGATGCTTCCGAGGTCGGGTTATTCACGATCCGCGAAGCGTTGGAGGAATTGGAGCTGGCATTCGATCACCGGGATATCATAGTAGATGCTTATCGCAAAATTCAGTTGCAGATGCTTCAGACGACGATCGCCAAGCAGTTTTTACCGCTACATTTTACACTGGGTGAATTATATCAGGTGATTCAGAGTGTCGTACCGGATTTCGAAGAGCCAAACTTTATTCGCAAAATAACATCGACTCGTAGCAGGCAGGGAATACTGGAAGAGGTGCGTGATGAGAACGGCAAACCGCTCAGTTCCAACCAGTATTCACAAAGACCTGCACAGTTGTACCGTTTTAGTGACAGAGTACCGCGTTTATCTATCTACACGTAACGTCTAATGTAATAGGTTACGCATAGAACGTACAATTTCACTTTGAGGATAAGGAGCTGACCGTACGATGCAGGCACTAATTGTTATTGATTACACGAAAGATTTTGTGGACGGTAGTTTGCCTGTAGGACAACCTGCGATTGAGTTGGATGAACGGATCGCAGCAATTACGCAGGCATACGTGGATCAAGGGGACTTTGTTGTCATGGCTGTGGATTTGCATGAGGAGAACGACCTTTATCACCCGGAGAGCAAGCTGTTTCCTCCACATAATATACGTGGAACCAACGGACGACATTTGTATGGCAAGCTTCGTAGCCTCTATGAGCAACAAAGTGATCTTATCTACTGGTTGGATAAAACACGGTATAGTGCTTTTGCGGGCACAGATCTGGAGCTCAGGCTGCGTGAACGTGGTATTCTGGAAGTTCATCTGATTGGTGTGTGTACAGATATATGTGTGCTGCATACGGCTGTAGATGCTTATAACAAAGGTTTTGCTATTACTGTATACAAGGACGCTGTGGCGAGCTTTAATCAAGCTGGACATGATTGGGCTTTGGGTCATTTTGAAGGAAGTCTTGGAGCCGCGGTACGGTCGGCTGAGGATACGGTTTTACGCCAGAAGAAGTAAAATAACTTAACGATTGTGCACCAATGTCCGATAACAAAATGGAGCCGGATATTGCTGAATCTGGGCAGATGAGGCGGTACGCTGCCACCACAAACCTGGGGACAGTCAGAGAGGATGATTACGATGCAGTCAACGAGCCTCGCATTACATACAGATAAATATCAGATTAATATGATGTACGCCCATTGGGTGAACGGAAGTCATCAGCGTAAAGCTGTGTTCGAGGCGTATTTCCGTAAACTCCCTTTTGGTAATGGATACGCCGTGTTCGCTGGTCTGGAACGCATTGTGAATTATATTGCAAATTTGCGGTTTACAGAAGAGGACATTCGCTACCTGTCTGAACAGGAGGAGAAATACGATCCCATGTTCATGGAGGCGCTTCGCCAGTTTAAGTTTGGTGGAACGGTCCATTCGATGAAAGAAGGAGCACTTGTTTTTCCAAACGAGCCTTTGGTACGTGTTGAAGGAACGATTATGGAAACGCAGCTTGTCGAGACGGCATTGCTTAATTTTATGAACTATCAGACGCTCATTGCGACAAAGGCGTCGCGCATCAAGCAGGTGGCAAGTGACGATACACTGCTCGAATTTGGGACACGGCGTGCGCAGGAAGCAGATGCGGCGATTTGGGGAGCACGGGCAGCTTATGTGGCAGGTTTTGACGCGACTTCTAATATGCTGGCAGGCGAGCATTTTGGAATCCCGACGAAGGGGACACATGCCCATTCATGGGTGCAGACCTTTATGACGGAGCAGGAGGCGTTTGACGTGTATGCGAAGGTTTTACCGGACCAGGTTACACTGTTGGTAGACACCTTTGACACGCTGGAAAGCGGTGTTCCTCATGCGATTCGGACAGCAAAAATGCTGGAGAGTCAGGGCAAGCGTATGAATGCAATCCGTCTGGATAGCGGTGACTTGGCTTATCTATCCATTCAGGCGCGGGAAATGCTCGATGCTGAAGGCTTAGATTACGTACAAATTGTAGCTTCCAATGATTTGGATGAAAATACGATTTTTAACCTGAAAGCCCAAGGGGCACGTATTGATGTATGGGGTGTAGGAACACAGCTTATTACGGCTTCAGATCAACCTTCGCTTGGCGGGGTGTACAAGCTGGTTGAGCGTGAAGTGGATGGCGAAATGTTGCCGACGATTAAGATCTCGGGTAACCCAGAAAAAGTATCCACACCAGGCAAGAAGGATGTATATCGCATTGTGGATAAGAAGAAAGGGAGAGCTGTAGCCGATTATATTTCTTTCCCGGATGAAGAGCGTCCGCGTAATGGTAAGCGCCTGAAGCTGTTTAACCCTTTACATCCGTATATGAAGAAGTATGTAGAAAATTATGAAGCCGTGCCAATGCTTGAGCCTATTTTTATAAATGGACAGAAGGTATATGAGCTTCCTGAGCTGGATGAAATTCGTGCCTACCATACTTCACAGTTGAAATTGTTTTGGCCAGAATATTTGCGGAAGCTGAACCCTGAAATTTATCGTGTAAATCTGAGCGAGAAGGTATGGGAGCTGAAGCAAAAGCTGATCGACAGCTATATGCAGCCCGAAGTTGAAGAAAAAGAATAGTTGGAAGAGGCACCTCATGAATGTATGGGGTGCCTTTTTGTGTCGCGGCATGTAGGAAATAGGAGCTTATTTATAAATTTCTCTCATCACATGTCGTAGCTCAGGGACAATAATGCGTTCCATTGCCAAACGAACGGCTCCGCGTGAGCCAGGCATAGAAAATACAGCTGTCCGACCCACAGTACCAGCTACAGCCCGGCTTAATATAGCTGCTGAACCAATGTCCTCAGCAAAGCTTAAATAACGGAAGATTTCCCCAAAGCCAGGTAGTTCCTTATCCAGTAGAGAGGAGACGGCTTCATATGTAGTATCACGTGGAGAAATACCGGTACCGCCTGTCAAAAGTACAGCCTCGATGTCATTCTGTGCCGCTGCTTCAGATACTAACTGCTGAATACCTTCGTAGTCATCCTTGACGATGACATATCGAACAACCTTATATCCATTGGTTTCTAGTAGATCCATGAGCAGTTGTCCCCCGGTATCTGTTTCCACGGTACGTGTGTCCGAGACAGTCACGACCATGCAATTAACCTGTTGCGGGGATTCCTGTCGATGCTCCTCTACGGAAGACATATTCATTAAAATGTTCACTCCTTGATCGATGGTTAGACATACACTTTTTACAATAGAGCAATGACTGAGTGTATGCAAGTCAGAAACAGGGGCTAAAAATCCATGTGATTAATATCCTTGCACTTACATACTGGAATATAGTACACTTCCTTACATAAGTCGGGATTGTTTTGTTTTTATTTTATTGTAAGCGCGCACATCAAATGATTAAACTCAAGGATCAGCGGGTAATAGTACAGCAGGGTCAACAACTGGGAGGTAATGTAATATGAATCATTCATACCAACAATGCGTGGATGCTTGCCTGGAATGTATGAACGCTTGCAATGTATGTTACGTAGCGAGTTTGAAGGAATATGATTTAGCTATGCTGCGTGAATGTATTCGAGTGAGTAGGGAATGTGCAGAAATATGCGGATTTGCTGCTCAAATGCTGCAGCGCGGAACGGATTTTGCCGAGCAAATCTGTGAGCTGTGCGCCAAGGCCTGTGAGGTATGTGCTGCTGAATGCAGCAAGCATTCCCATGATCATTGCAAACATTGTGCAGAAGCCTGCCGTCGTTGCGTTCAGGCATGCCGCCAATTGGTGGCAGTGTAATTACATATATGGAACTAGTGCCTGAAGAGGAAATAAAAGATTGCTTTCTACTGAATAGGTTTGTATAATAATTGGAATTAACGTCATGGAACGGGAGAGTAGCAGCGGAGCCGTATCATTACAGCGAGCCGGAAGAGGTGGAAGCCGGTATGAGGTCCGATGTGAAGCGCACCCGGGAGACGGTTGATCCAACGAGCAGAATTTCTAGTAGATCAGCCCGGCAGACACCGTTATTAGTCATTGGAGTGAAATCGCGATTTGTGTAAGTTATCTTTAGCTGCACAACCGATTTACGAAGAGTGGTACCGCGGGGATATTGAAGTTCTCGTCTCTTGAATTATTTCAAGAGGCGGGAGCTTTTTTTGTTAGATTCTATAAAAAGAAGGAGAGAGATCATGTTAGTGAGGATTGCTGCTCAAGCGATATTGGCCCATACGGGCTTGGAGGAAAAAGAAATTTTATCTTTATTCGAGGTGCCTCCGCAGCCTGAATGGGGAGATGTAGCGTTTCCCTGTTTTGTGCTGGCTAAGAAGTTTCGAAAGTCTCCGCAGCACATTGCAATGGAATTAGCGGAGCTAGTGAGCCATGAAGAAGGTTTAACTGCTTCAGCATCGGGTGCCTACGTAAATATAACATTGGATCGATCGGTTCATATTCCGCTTATGCTTGCTGAGTTGAGCAAAGCTGATTTCCTCAGGCCCAATATCGGACACGGACAGCGGGTGGTCATTGATATGTCTTCGCCCAATATTGCCAAACCGTTTGGTATTGGTCATCTTCGCTCTACTGTTATTGGTGCTGCCTTGTATCGCATACTTGGTGAAACCGGATATGTCCCAATTAGTGTGAATCATCTTGGAGATTGGGGAACACAGTTTGGCAAGCAAATTGCGGCCTATAAAAGATGGGGAAATGAGGAGCAGCTACAACATGATCCGATTGGTGAATCGCTGAAACTGTATGTGCGTTTTCATCAGGAGGCCGAGCATGATCCAACTTTGGAAGATGAAGGCCGCGAGTGGTTCCGACGTTTGGAGCATGGGGATGCTGAGGCTCAACAACTATGGGAGTTTTTTGTTGAAGTCAGTCTGGGTGAATTTGATCGTATGTACCAGCGCCTGAACATTACATTTGACCATGTGCTGGGAGAAAGTTTTTACAATGATAAGATGCAGGCAGTTGTTGCTCAATTAAGAGCAAAGGGATTGCTGGAGGAAAGTGATGGCGCGCTCGTAGTTCGTCTGGAAGACGAGGAACTGCCGCCATGTCTTATTCTAAAAAAGGATGGGACTACCATTTATCCGACACGTGATCTGGCAACAGCGATTTATCGTCATGAAGTGATGAAGGCTGATCGGCTTCTGTACGTCGTTGGTGGGGAACAGAAGCTGCATTTCCAGCAGGTGTTTGCGGTGCTGAAACATGCAGGAGAGGCATGGGCGGAGCAGTGTGAGCATGTGCCGTTTGGATTAATGCGGTTTGCGGGTAAGAAAATGTCTACAAGACGTGGAAAAGTTGTCAAACTGGAAGAGGTGCTGGATGAAGCTATAGCCCGTGCTCAAGCCATCATTACTCAGAAGAATCCCGATTTGCAGGAACAACAGGCAGTAGCAGAGGACGTTGGTATTGGGGCGATTATTTTTGGTGACTTAAAAAACAACCGGCTGAATGAAGTGGATTTTTCGTTGGAGGAGGCGCTGACCTTTGAAGGTGAGACCGGGCCTTATGTGCAGTATACTCATGCGCGCATACGCAGCCTTCTGGAGAAAGCTCATGCTCGCGCCGATGTTGATGTTATTACTAATTCTACCGACAACGCCCTTGTCCAAGATAGCCATTCTCGTGATTTGAATGACATATCGGATGAAATGTTTGGTGACGCAGGTTGGGCGCTGCTTAAGCAGTTGGATCGTTATCACGGACAACTGATACGTGCGGCTCGCCAACTGGAGCCTTCGGTTATTGCGAGATTTGCACTGGATACGGCCCAGGCGTTCAACCGTTTTTACGCCAAGGAAAGGATTGTCGATGGTGGACGCTGGCGTATTCAATTGGCGGAACAAACTGCGGATATTCTGGCATGCGCGCTGCAACTTCTTGGTCTGAAAGCACCGAATCGGATGTAAGCAAAGAGAACAAAGGGGAGCGAGGTTTGCCGGCGGGATACTGCTACCCAGATCCGGTTCTTCCAAGGGGATACTGTAAAAGGTAATCTGTTACAGGCACTTTTGGGTATGTATAAAGATTGTGAGCAGAAAAGAGTTAGACGGGTTACACTAATCGCAGGTATTCCACTGTTTTGCAACCAATTTGTGCATATTTGAAACATTTGATGCTTTTATTGCGTCGGTAAGTATAGAAGCAAAGTAAACATGGAGGTGTATCTCATGAAAAAAAATAAAAGCGTGGCAGTTGCCCTGCTTGTCGTCTGCTCATTGGCTGTGGCTACGTCGGCTTCTGCTTTTCGTGATATAAAGGGAGCTGAACAGGAGAAGATCGTAAAGTCACTTCAGGATAAAGGAATTATCCAAGGAATAACCAAGGATAAATTTGCACCGGATCAAACGCTCACCTATGCACAAGGAGTACATTTGGTTGTTCGTGCGATGGATCTTCAGGTAATGCCTGATTTCACAACGGGTTCCTTTGCAAACATTCCGGCTTCCGCATGGTATGCTCAGTCCTATCGGATTGCGGCCCAACACCAAATTCCTTTGTCACCAGATATTGATCCAAGCACCCGTATGACAAGAGAACAATTTGCGAATATTCTGTATAAAGCAGTGAGTGCAACGGGTGAATATCCAACTGTCCGTATGTTAGTTAATGTAGCGGATGGCAAAAAATTAGATCAGGAATCAAACGCAGCAGTTCAATTCCTGCTGTTGACCAAAATTGCAAAATTGGACGAACAGAGCAACTTTAACCCGGATCGTAAAGTAACGCGGATGGAGGCAGCAGAAATGGTCTATAACGCATCCGAATTTGTACAAAGTCATAAAACGGTTGAAGCTACTCCTGAAAATCCGGCTGAGCCTGTAGATCCGGTTCAACAAAATAATATTAGTATGAGCATAGAGAAGACAAATGACCAGCAGAACAAAGTGACAATCACCCGTCTGCAGGCACCTAATCCAGGTTACGGCATTGAAGTGGATCACATCGACTACGTAGATGATACGAATGCAGTAATTTACTACAAGCTGACTAGTCCAAAGCCAGGGGAAATGAATATTCAGGTCATTACGGATACCCACACAAGTACGTTGGTAGACAGCAAGTATAAGGTTACGCTCAAAGCAGTAGATGGAACAGTGTTTCCACCCACAGGAACAGGCACGTCTGTAGCTAAATAAAATTACAAGCCATATGTCCTATATAAAAATAAACCAGCGAGCCTCCAATGTGTAGGAGAGGCTCGCTGGTTTTTTCATGCCAAATGTTCATCGTTAGCCCTAAGCAATTGGGCTATTCAAGCTTTAAATGCTGACTTTGCCAGTAAGCAAGTCATCTTGCGCAGGAGGCGTAGCAGAGATTGAATCTGATTCTGTTGCAACTGTTCCCGACTGGAGCTGATACATTTGGAAGTAACGCCCGCCTTGGGCCATAAGTTCATCATGGCTACCCCGTTCAACAATTTCACCCCGATGCAGCACCAAAATTTGGTCCGCACTGCGAATGGTGGACAAACGGTGAGCAATGATAAAGGTCGTACGTCCCTTCTTGAGCACCTCAAGAGCGGATTGGATGAGCGCTTCCGTTTCGGTGTCAATATTGGCAGTAGCTTCATCCAGAATTAAAATTGCGGGATCAAAGGCTAGTGCACGAGCGAAGGAAATAAGCTGGCGTTGCCCGGCTGATAAGGTGCTGCCTTTTTCAATAACAGGCTCATCGAATCCTTGCGGCAAATGGGCCAGCAATTTGTCGGCTCCAACGTCATGCAGCGCTTTATTCACCTGTTCTCTCGTGATTCGGCTGTCTTCGAGACTGACATTAGAGGCTACCGTACCTGTAAACAAATATGGATCTTGAAGAACAATACCCATATGATGGCGAAGCCATTGCTTAGGGATGTCTTTGACAGACGTTCCGTCAATGGTGATCGTTCCTTTTTGCGGATCATAGAACCGGAATAGCAGGTTGATAATCGAACTTTTGCCTGATCCGGTATGTCCGACAAGGGCAACTGTTTGCCCGGGCTGTGCTGTAAAGGAAATATGTTTAAGTACATCATCCTTTTTGTAGGCAAAGGAAACGTCGTTAAACTCTACCTGGCCTTTGTAGCGCGGCATCGTGCCGTCCGTCACCGGCTCTCCAGTTTCGTCCATCAACTCAAATACGCGTCCTGAGGATACGATGGAAGTATCCAGTACGGCGAGTTGGTTGACCATACCCGTCATAGGTTGGAACAGTCGACCCAGCACATCGACGAAGGCATACAATACGCCTAGTGAAACAGCACTACCTGTAGTTCCGAGCGCCTCAGATCCGAAATACCACAACACGACGGCAAAGGCGAGATTTCTCAACACGTTGACTAAATTGTGCGAAGTGAAAGCGTTCAAATTCAGCATTTTATTCTGATGCTTCATATAGTCATCATTCAGTTCTTCAAACTCTTGCTGCGTTTGTTTCTGGTGGCGGAACACGCGAATAATGGACATCCCTTGAATCGATTCATTGATAATCGCATTAATTTCACTGAGTCTGGACCGAATGATCGTATTATAGCGGGTGGCGACCTTGCGATACAATACAATCCACAAGATCAGTAACGGTACAATAAACAGAGAGATAAGACCCAGTCTGAAGTCCAGCAAAAAGAGTGCAACATATACTCCTGCCATCGTTACAATCCCTGAAGTGAAATTGGAGAGCACAGCCACAAACAAATCTTTGACTGCCTCAGTGTCATTCGTAACACGGGATACGACTTTGCCTGCAGGCAAGTTATCAAAAAAGTAAACTGGCAGCCGCTGGATGTGAGCGTAGAGATCAAGCCGAAGCTTTTGTATGACCTTGTTCGCCGAGGATTGCAGCCAGTATGTTTTGCCGAATTCAGCAAAAATGGAAATAACCAGGAAGAAGCAATACCAGCCAATCAGCTGAAAGATACCGGGCATTTCCGGTTTGTAAAAGCTATACAGTTCATCAGCTGTCAGAGCCTTAGCTTCATAGCGAAAGGTGTCGGAGCCGCGTGTCACAGTCAGCGTTCCGTTCGTAAAGGAGCGGTTACCGTCAGCCACTTGAACCGAGCCATCGACAAATACGAAAGATTTCCCAACTTGTAAAATCCTCGCTTCGCGACCTTTAGTCTCCCCGGACTCAAAGCGATCTTCACGCTTAAAGTGGGTTCCAGCATAGCTTACAGTTCCGTCCACACGAGTCGTTTCATAAAATGGTTTTTCAATAGCGAGCATATGGTCGTCGATCATCGTTTTAGCGATGAAGGGACCAGCCAGCTCGGCGGCTACTCCGATAGCCAAAGCGATGAGAGCGGCGATAAAGCCTGCTTTGCTCGTCAGCGCGTACTGAAATAGCCTTTTGCCGATATTGGGTTTCATTAGGATACCTCCCCTGAGGTCAGATCAGATTCCACTTGTTGCCGTTCATACTGTTGTCGGTACCATCCGTCAGCCTGAAGTAGCTCGCTGTGGGTCCCTTCCTCAATAATGCGTCCTTGCTCCAGCACGACGATCCGGTCTGCATGTTCTACAGCGGAAAGGCGGTGGGTGGAGATCAAGGTTGTTTTACCCGAGCGCTTACGTCGGATATTGTCAATAATCCTTGCTTCCGTCCGGGCATCTACTGCAGATAGTGCATCGTCGAGCAATAGAATATCCGGATCACCGATAAAGGCGCGCGCCAGCGAAACACGCTGCTTCTGGCCGCCGGACAGGGCGATACCTTTTTCTCCGACCAGTGTATCCAGCCCATCAGACAGGGTACCTAAATCCTGGTCGAAGGCAGCAGTACGGATAGCTTCCATAATGTCGTCGTCATCTGCATGAGGTTTTCCGAATTGAATGTTCTCGCGCACCGATTTGGAAAACAAAATTTGCTCTTGCGGCACGTAGCCGATCCAGCTGTGTAGTTGTTCTACTGCAATGTCCTCTAGACGTATGCCGGAGATTAAAATATCACCACTACCCGTCGGATATTCATGTAGTAGCTGTTTGAGCAGCGTGGATTTCCCACTGCCTGTTCTACCGACGACGCCTAGCGTTTCTCCGCGTTTGAGCTCCAGACTCACATGTGACAGATTGTCAATAGTAGAGGTAGGGTAACGGAAGGTAACGTCTTTCATCCTGATGGATTCGAGGCGATCCACTGGAACAGGTTGAGCCGCATCTTGAACATCTGGCTGGACATCGAGAGTTTCATTAACCCGGTCCAAGGAAGCGCTACCGCGCTGCATAATGTTAATCAGCTCTCCAATGGCAAACATCGGCCAAATCATCATTCCTAGATACATGTTAAAGGAGACCAGTTCGCCTAGCGTGATATCGTTATGAAATACCAGATAAATACCATACCCGAGTCCGATGACGTAGCTAAGTCCTACACATAAACGAATTGTTGGTTCAAAGAGGGCATCCATCCGAGCGACAGCCAGATTTTTACGAAATACATCGTCGGTAATATCAGCGAAACGCTTTTCGTCCATTCGTTCTTGCACATAGGCGCGAATGACTCGGATACCTGCCACGGATTCCAACACCTGATCGTTCATATCACCAAATGCATCTTGTGCCAGTGTGTAACGCTCGTGAACGGCTTTACCGTAAATGCTCATAGCCAGTGCGATAAAAGGTAGGGGCAGGATAGCTGCCAGTGTCAACTTCCAACTGATTAGAGTGCCCATGGCAACTAATACCACGCTCAGATAGACCGTAGAGTCTGTCAGTGTCAGCATACCGAAGCCCGCTGTACTTGCTACGGAGCGAAGGTCGTTCGTGGCACGAGCCATCAGATCCCCAGTGCGGTTGCGTTCAAAAAATGGAGGGGTCATTCGCAGCAGATGATTCATAAAACGTGTGCGCAGTAAGCGTTCCATCAGATTGGCACCACCAAATAGCTTGTGCATCCATATGTACGTAATGTAGTAGATGACGGCTAGAATGCCTATGATGTACAAAATATAACGCCAAAGTGAGGACCAGGAAATTGAACCGCGCACAATCTCATCAATGGCACTACCAAGCAGCCGAGGTGGAGCAAGCTCCAGCACACCAACGGCTATCAGCAAAAACAATCCAATGGAGTATCGGCTTCGTTCTCTTTTAAAAAACCAGCTTAAATTTTTAAGTACCGAAAACAAGGGGAATCCCATCCTTTCATGACAAGTTCATTCGAGAGTTGTGTACCATTTTGAAGAAACAACAGCGGCTTGCTACCACAAATATGATCCGGCAACAGGCGCAAAAAAGGCATACCGTCCGCAGACGATATGCCTTAAATCTCAATATCATATGGCGCGCAGGTATTTTCAGCACACTCACCACTGAAAAACTGCTCAAACGCAGGCAGCCACTCGTATTAAACCATACAACGCGAATGGCCCAATTTTGAAGGATGCGACAGGGGGGAGATGCTCCGGTATGAAGTTGTTGTGTTTGTAGATGTGGATAAAATGCAATAGGAAATTTTAGCACCGGTAACACTCCTTTCTTCCTCAAAATGGGTTCATTCTAACATGAGTAATCGTTCAAATTGGTAATAAATTTCAAAATGGATCTCGTATGGTTGAATCTTAACACCCTTATTTGCGAATTGTCAAACCTTTTTCAAAAAAATGTATATGACTTGTCCAAGAAGCTCGCTGGGTTGGGACGGTTGGTGGTCATTCTAAAAGATGCTATGATATAGTTGGCAGACGTCATTGTACAAGGAGATGAGCATAACGTATGAGCATACAGGTAACTGAACCTGCGGCACAGTGGTACATTAAGGAGCTTAGTTTGAATCGTGGAGATTCGATCCGTTTTTTTGTTCGCTATAGCTCTGGCGGTGGGTTGCATCCAGGCTTTTCTCTGGGAATTGCCGTAGAGCCGCCGCAGCACCCCGTATTACAGCATGAAGCGGCTGGCATTACGTTTTATATGGAGGACCAGGATTACTGGTATCTGAAGGGCCATCATCTGGAAGTTAAGTATTTGGAGGAACATGATGACATTATTTACACCTATGTTGAGGATGAACAAGCTTAGTGTTCCACTGTCAATCATAGCGTGCAAATAGTTGTTCTTGGACATGAAAAGCGGCGGAGTATCGTGTTACAGGAGATAAGCCTGTACATGATGCTCCGCCGCTTTTTTGTGGTCAAGGCGGGTATGTCGTATGTCAAGGGTTGTTAAGTATCGGGCCATCGAGTGCAAAATCAAAATCATCAATGTCGTACACATGTACAGGTACGGAAGCTTCGATAATACGGTGGATCCAGTCCAATTGATCCGTCAGAATGGGTAATGATTCACGCTGAGCTGTCAACACCAGTTCAGTCTCAATTGGATCAAAATATTCTCCGTAATGCGCTGTATCAACAGCATTAATGATGATGAGTGATGTATTGACATCGAATAGAATAGGCAAGCTCTTGGCCCAAGGCATCTGAAGGGCACGCCGAATTTTTTTCTGATTCAACGGTTCCTCAAAATAACTGATCAGCTCGCTTACCTTCCGCTTCACATGTTGATCGTCCATAGGATTATCCATGAGCGGCTCTGTGCTATCCTGAAATTCGTATAGCTCTAGCAGTGATGTGTAAGGCACTATATATTCCACAGGGGCGGGAGATGTAAGTAGTTGGCCGTATATAGCCACCATTACAGCTTCCGTTACAAATTGTCGAGACATCGGTCAAGCCTCCTGCATTTACCAAATTATGCGATATGAGTATACCACAAAGCGGGACTGAATTCAGCCCGACATGCAGATTGCTATCATGTATTCCTATATTTGTTGTACGAATTTAGCTGCGGCCAATTAATAAGGAAAGCAATCCGGCAGCAATTAGAGGTCCAACAGGAACTCCTTTAAAGAAGGCAACGCCAATGACGGTCCCGATCAGTAGACCTGTCACAATAATGGGCTGTCCAGACATCAAAGTTACTCCGCGGCCGCCAAGATAGGCTACCAGAATTCCGATACCAATCGCGAGCAGTGATTTCCAGTGCAGGAAAGACTCCATCACCTGATTGATACTGATTTTACCGCTGGCTAGCGGGGTCATGACCCCGATCGTCAAAATAATAATTCCGATCGTCAGGCCATACTTTTCAAGCCAGGGGAAAGCAGTGTGAAAGCTGGTTACCCGCAGTAGCAGTAATACAACCATGGCAATAGTCACGGTAGAGTTGCCACTAACAATCCCTAGACCAGCCAATACGAGTAAGATAAGTGAGCTGTAATCCATACAGATGTTCTCCTTCGTTTAATTAGCTTTGGATATGTTCGGCGATTTGTCGCCCGTGCCAGCGGCCTGTTTCAATAAACACTTCATTGGCATTGCTGCCTGAAGCGATGACCCCGGCGACATATACACCTGGGATGTTCGTTTCCATCGTGGCAGGATTAAATTCTGGTTTGTCCAGATCCTCAGCCATGTGAACGCCGACAGACTCCAGCAGTTTTCGTTCCGGGTGAAATCCGGTCAGTGCCAGTACAAAATCATTTTCGAGTCGGAATGCTTCAGTGTCCAGCGGATTGACTATGACATGGTCTGGATGGATTTCGGTAATGCGTGCGCCTAAGTGCAGCGTGATCTTCCCTTTTTGTACCATACTGTCAAACAGTGGACGTACCCACGGCTTGATGTATTGGGACAACTCGCTTCGACGATATACCATATCAATCGTAGCTCCGACCCGCACCAATTCCATCGCAGCATCTACCGCAGAGTTACTGCCACCGATGACTGCGACCCGGGTTCCTGTATAGGGATGGGCTTCGCTGAAATAGTGCGTGACTTTATCCAATTGTTCCCCGGGAATGCCCAAATAGTTCGGATGATCAAAATATCCTGTAGCCACTACGACATAACGTGACGAATACGTTTTGGTTATTTCTCCTTTGCTCAGGGTATGTACGGTAAATGTACCGTCATCCTGGCGATGAATGGACTGGGCCTCCTCATAATGCTGAATGTTCAAGTTATAATGAGTGGCTACCTTACGATAGTACGCCAGTGCTTCATGACGATAAGGTTTGTCATTAGGGGTGCTGAATGGAACATCACCGATTTCCAGTAGTTCGGCGGTGCTAAAAAACTGCATGTTCGTCGGATACAGAAAAATGGAGTGAACGATGTTGCTTTTTTCAATAATGACAGTTTGCAAACCTCTGCGGCTGCATTCGATTGCAGCGGATAGTCCGCAGGGTCCGCCACCGATAATGATTACGTCGTGCATTTGGATGAACCTCCAGTTGTATTGGTTTATTACGCCAGTTTTGTAGGGTTAACATTATTTTGACGATTAAAAACGGATCTCAGGATTGAAGCAAATAGCTCAGTATGTGAGAAGTTTTCAAATAATAATCCTACCGCAATGCGAACACAATATCCAGCCGTTTTTCAGAAAGAGATGACGAACGGTGAAGATTGACAGCCACTTTTAGCAAATATATAATTAGATATATATCTATTTACTGTGATTGAATTCGCTTGCATAGCAAGTATGTACTAGTGAAAAGAGGTGCAATAACGATGCAACTGGATAAAATGGTCAATTATCATAAAGCACTTGCTGATCCAACGCGAATGCGGATATTACTTCTTTTGTCCCGTGGGGAGATGCATGGCCAAGCTTTGGCGAAAAAGCTGAATTTATCACAGCCGACTGTTACACATCATGCTTCCAAACTCCGTGAGGCTGGGTTGATTAAGGAACGACGTGATAAAAACACGGTGTATTTTACACTAAATCCAGAGCTGATCCGGCAGCATGCCGAGGCGACGGTGCAATTTATTTTCGAAAAAGGAGAGGGGGAGGAAGAGATGTCAGAGTTGAATGAAACGCTGGAGGCGTCGGTCTTACGCAATTTTTTTTCCAAGGACGGCAAGTTGCGCCAAATCCCTGCACAGTATAAGAAAAAATTGATTGTACTTCAGATGCTGGCAGAAAAGCTGGAGCCAGGCCGTATGTATCCTGAACGTGAATTAAACGAGTGGATCAAGCAATACCATGAGGATTTTGCAACGATTCGGCGTGAGCTGATTATGCATCAGTTTATGTATAGGGAACGGGAAATGTACGAATTGAACCCGCGTGAGATGTGGACACGCTGGGATCAGGTACGCTAAACGAAACTTGACAAAGATTTCAAAAAAGTTCCGTAGCAGCCTTGACAGACAATTGATGGACTTGTATGATAAAGGAAATTTTAGGAGGAGGCGATGTTATATGCGTACGAACATGAATGGATGGGTTCAGCAGCAGAATGACTTGTCTCCCGCACGGACGATGCACGGTTAAAGACTGTATAGATCTATAGTCTTGGCTTAGCAGTTGGTTGGACAGTAGAACCAACGAAATCCGCAGGGAGTGATTCCCTGCGGATTTTTTATGGTTAGGCGTCTTGTTATCCAGTTGTTGGTTCTGGGGAGTGGTCCGTGAGAGACCGCTTGCTTAAGTGAACGAACGGATCACATCGGCCTGAATCGTATACCCTCCGCAGGGAAACCCCTGCGGATTTTTTGCGTTGTTTGCATGCGGGGAGAAAAAATGTACACCTATCGAATAACACTACGATCAAAAATAAACGATGATTTCAGGAGGAAAACAATGAGTATACATGAATACGGTTGGTCTGATTACTGGAACGGTTTTTGGGACCAATGGAAGCAAAACTATGAGGAAAGAGCAGGAAATACACAGGTACGTCCTGCCCGCTTGATTGCCGATTATGGACAAAAGGTGAAGCTTATCACAATGGATGGAGAACGCTGGGGAGCGGCTTCAGGTAAGCTACGACATGCTATGGTAGATCCGGCGGAAATGCCGGCTGTAGGGGACTGGCTGGCAATCACCACGTCGGATGAAGTGTCGGATGCAGTAATTCATGCCGTCTTGCCACGTAAAAGTCGAATATCTAGGCAGGCCGCGGGCTTTGAGACGAAGGAGCAGCTGATCGCTACCAATGTGGATACGCTGTTCCTTGTTAATGCGCTGAATCATGATTTTAATATGCGCAGACTGGAACGGTATTTAATTATGGCTTGGAACAGCGGGGTAAACCCGGTTGTCGTTTTGAGTAAAAGTGATCTTTGTGAAGATGTCGAACAGCGGGTTGCTGAAGCGGAGGGAGTTGCCCCTGGTGTACCTGTTATCGTTATTTCTGCTTTGCAGAACGAAGGCAGAGAGCAACTGGAGGCGTTTCTTCAACCTGGCTGTACAGTTGCTTTGACAGGCTCTTCCGGTAGTGGCAAATCCACGATAGTAAACTGGCTCTCCGGGTCTGAAGTTCAACTGACACAGGATGTGAGGGAGGAAGACAGCCGGGGCAGGCACACAACCACTCACCGACAGCTTTTTCCCATCGCAAAGCAAGCTGTTCTGCTGGATACACCCGGCATGCGTGAGCTTAATCTGTGGGATGATTCCATGGGAGTCGCTCATACCTTTACAGATATTATGGACACGGCGCAGCAATGCCGTTTTGCAGATTGCAAGCATAAGGGCGAAGCTGGATGTGCAGTGGAGGAAGCTATAGAGAGAGGGGAATTGTCGGAATCCAGAGTGAACAATTATCGCAAAATGCAGCGGGAACTGGAATATCAGGCGCGTAAGGAAGCAGATCGACGCAGGAAAGATAGCCGTTCAAGCACAGCTCCGGGTCGTAGAGATCAGCGAAGCGGCTGGCGACGTGATGTGGAGTGGTAAGCCGAGCTGCAGTGAAGCATCAAATGTAAAAATATAAGAAAATCTAAGTTGTAGTCGGCATATGGTATAAAGGGGTGAATATATGCCGAACTACAGCATTGTGGTGGATTTATCGGATCGTCGTTTATATTTGAAAGATGGAGATCAGATTGTTCTTAGTTATCCAGTCGGTATTGGCAAGCTGGCTACACAGACACCGCATGGGCAATTTACGATTATTAACAAACAGCCCAATCCTGGCGGCCCTTTCGGAGCGTTCTGGATGGGGCTGTCCAAGCCGCATTACGGCATTCATGGTACCAATGAGCCATGGTCCATTGGCAAGATGGTGTCACATGGCTGCATTCGAATGCAGAATAAGGATGTGCTTGAGCTTCAGGAAAAGGTAAGTATAGGCACGCCAGTCACGATACAGCCGTAGCGGCTAGAAGACACTAGATTCTGTATCTACTCAGTCATGGAAGCCGCGTCATATGCTGTATCTGTGAAGCGTATTTCATGGCGAACGGCCGTAACTTTAGGTTAGATGCTGCGTTTAGTTACGATTTGGGTTGGATAGGGATACGGGCTTCAATCTGTTTGGAGCCCTCTTTGTCGTCTGCGGACTTGACTAACGGTCCCGAAAGGCGTTCCCCTTGTGTACCGTATGCCTGTTTGGCGTTGGTCCACATATCTTCGTTCGGTTCGAAAATTATGACTATGGTGTAGTGGTTGGCTAGGCTCGGCTTTTTGACCCTCATGCTGAAGGAGCCGTCAGGCATAACTTTGGTTTGATCATCGTAGCCAAACTGCCATCGTCCCGGAAAATCAATCGTGAGTTTGACGTCTGACCCTTCCAGCAAATTGCTGCGCGCATATACATGATAATAGTTACCTTCTTGCTTCACATCAGGCTTAATCCACACTTGAGGGCTACCGTAGTCCTTAGGTTTGTTCCAGACGGGCTTAACTAAAGGGATATTGCGTTCTTGTTCAGGATCAAATTCAGCCCCAATCCGAACTTCATGCAGAAGCTGTTTGTTTTCTTCGTATTGATATATATAAGGACCTTCTAATTTGTTGCCACCGCTGCCATACAGATTTCGTATTTCATTGTCTTGGTCATCTGGACGGAACAGAACAGTCAGATCCATACTGCCCTGTATTCCGGGGCGTTGTACCTGGAGTACAAAACTTCCATCCTTTTGAACGGTTGTCTCATCCGTGTACCCAGTTAACAGGGAGTTTTTGACCGCAAGATTCCCTTTGATCCGTGCTCCGGCCGGGAGGTTGGAATGTCCTGTAACCTTCACGGTATTTTTATCAATGCTAACGCCACCTGATATTTCGACATAGCTGCTGCCTTGCTTATGGACAGGTGTATGATTGGCAGCTCGTTCATCAAGGGATGATGCGCCTTGGTTGGGATTACCCGTTACGGTGTAGGCACGTGCTTCAGCTTCATGTTGGGCCATACTCCGGGTTGAAGCTTTTTCCCTGCTGCATGCAGCCAGCATCGTTAGGATTAAGAATGCACATAAAAGGTTCCAGCCTATTTTGGTAATCATATGTTTACTCATGGTTTTTGCTCGCTCCTTGTCCATAGCTTCCAGGCTTAACGTGATAAAATTTTCGAAACTTTATGTATTTACCCTAATTAAAGGGTATGTAATCCCGTCTGCTTTATCCTATAAGTAACGTACCTGTTTAAACAACAGACAGAATGGTTAAAAATGGATAGCCTGATCATCCCCTTGAAAGCAGGGGCAGCTTGCTGTAAAGGAGCCTGAGTCATATGTCCATTGACCGTTTTATCTTAAAAAAGCTGGACAACTGCCGGGAAGAGCATACACGCGCTAATTTACTAGAACTGTTTAGAATACGGATAGAGAAGGCGCAGAATAAGGAACGAGGCGGTAAAAAAGGTTATCGCAGAATACTTTAAATAGAGTCTAATCAAATGCATAAGCTGCGGTAAGTCACATGTATCATGTTTCAAAGCTGCTGATATGGAGAGGGTGCTGAAATGCCCCTCTCTTTTTTGTGTCTAATGTGGACAAAAAAAGTCCCTCTTAATAGAGGGACAATGCCAATGAATCATTTTCACTAACGCTATGCAGGATGGCTTCACAACCGACAATCTCTATACTGATCAAAGAGTTAAGACATTTTTGAAGGGCACGCTTGCCGCTGAAGATTTTATTCTCCAAAGTGTTACTTAGAAGTTTTAATGTTTTTTGTACCGGTTGCTTATTTTCTTGATTGAAGTATACGGGAATACGTTTGTTTTGAAATGTAATTAATGTTCTCACAAAAATCACCTCGCCTGAGTTATTTCATGGCTTCATTGTAGTGCCCGTTTCTTAAAATTACCTTAAAAACACCTTATAAAAACATAAAGGTCTGAAAAATTTACAAAGTGTTCACAACAATCTAGGTAACAATCGAATTTAGTTCTAACTAATCGACAAAATGACGTATATCCCCATATTAAAAACGATTAAATACATATTATTGATGCTAATGGCTCTACTAATGTGAGAAAATATGACTAAAGTCGCTGTTCTATTTTTGAAGTGGGTATTTTGTAACAAATTGACAGTCTAATAGTCGGATGCTACAGTTACGATAGCCATATTTCCGTAGAAATAGGCTTTTTGCGTGAATTTTGCTATATATTAAGGATCGGGAGGGATGACAGATGATCCTGACCGTGCTTTCAGGACGACAGGAAACAGAGTGGTTTGACATCGAGGTAGCTGATGAATACTCGGTGGAACATTTAAAGTTGATGCTGGGTGTGCGCATTTTCGGCGAGCCTCCAGCGGAAGGCATGCAATATATTATGGAAGCAAAGTTCCCGGAAGGGCTTTGGTTCAGGGTGGGGGATAACCAGCTACTCACAGGATCAGGCTTGCGGGAAGGCTGTACTGTGCGTATTCAGCGCGCTTTTTCGACAACTCAGGACGAAGCGCCTGTGTATGGAAGGCGTTCTCTGTTTCAAAGTGAAAAAAATGGGTAAATACACACATGAAATTATATGAAACCTTGGTAAAATGAAATAGTAAGCGAAAAGGGGGACTTTTGTCTTGAATGCATTATACCAGCGATCCCCAAGATTAAGGCCGGCGCTCCGAGAGGAGAAGCTGGAGATTTTACGGCCTCCGGCTGAGCCGAGCAAGCCGTCTTTTTCTATTATATCTATACTTATTCCGTTAATGATGACGTTGGTGACTATAGGCTTTTACGTATATATGAGCAAAACAGGTAAGATGGGCAACAGTAACTATTTGATGTTCCAGATGGTCACTGTGGTCATGATGCTTACATCTTATACGATTCCTTTTTTCGTCTATCTAAATAATAAGAAGGAATACAAGCGCAAGCTGGAGGAACGGGACCGCATGTACCGGGAACAGCTCCAAAAGCATCGTGAAGAACTTGAAATGAAACGCGAGGAGCAAATTCGCACACTATATGAAATTCACGGTGACCCGCAAATATGTACTCAAATTGTCAAAAACCGCAACAGTTCACTCTGGGAACGATCACCTGAGGATGAGGACTTTTTGCAGGTGCGTATTGGAACTGGACAAGTTCCCTTTCATATTAAATTGCAAATTCCACGCCCAGACGGTTATGATCGAGATCCTTTGTTGGGAGCTGCGGATGAACTGGAAGAAGAATTTCGTCTGGTAGACGCCGCTTCCATTGCATTACCGCTATTTCAATCCAAAGTGGTTGGATTGGTCGGCGAACGGGAGCATACCCTTGCTGCGTTAAGAGTCATCTTGGCACAAGTGGCGGTTCGTCACTCGCCAGATGAAGTGAAAATTGCTTCCTTCTATGACGAGCGAGAGGAAAGTGAATGGACTTGGATGCGCTGGCTCCCACATGTGTGGGATGATGACCGAATCCAGAGAATGATGTCAGACCGCAGTAGCAGTGCCCATCAACTAGCTGATTTTCTGTTTGCCAGACTGAACCGTCGTAAAAATAATCGCAATGATCGCCATGGTAAAGGGATGGAAGTCCCGTGTTATATCGTTGTTTTATCTGACACCCAGCTGATTGAGGAAGAACCCTTGCTGCCGTTGTTACTGGAGGACGGCCGAGCCATTGATGCGTGTACGATTGTGCTGGCTTCTCGTAAAGAGGCTTTACCGATGCAGTGTCAGCTGATTGTGGAGGCTTCCAAAGAGCAGGGCGTATATGCCCGCAAATCAGAATCGGCGGAGGTTGAACAACAAAGTTTTAAACCGGATCGTTTGTCAAGAGAGGAAGCCAATGCATTAGCGCGGTACATGGCTCCTATTCGCTTGAAGCGTTCCTCTGCTTCTGATATTCCCGCTGTGCTGCCTCTGTTTGATATGATGAGCGTAGCGAGTGTAGAAGAACTGGACGTGGCAGATCGGTGGCGACGTAACCGCCATCCTGATACCTTACCCGTACCGATGGGCGTGCGAGCAGGCGGCAAGAAGATTATGATTAACCTGCATGATAAGATAGAGCGTCAAGGACATGGTCCCCATGGCTTGATCGCCGGTACAACGGGTTCAGGGAAGAGTGAGGTTATCCAATCCATCGTAGCCTCGCTTGCTGCCGAGTTTCATCCGCATGATCTGGCTTTTATGCTGATCGATTACAAGGGTGGAGGCATGTCCAACACGTTCGTTAACTTGCCGCATGTGGTGGGTACGATTACGAACTTGGACAATAATTTGATTGAACGTGCCAAAATATCTCTTAAAGCAGAACTGGTTCGTCGACAGAAGATATTGAACGATGCAGGCAATTTACAGCATATTGATGAATATTACAGACTACTCCGGCAGCGGCAGGAACAACCGCTGCCTCATCTGGTTATTATTATTGATGAATTTGCACAATTAAAGCGGGATCAGCCAGAGTTCATGGACGAGCTAATCAGTATTGCTGCGATTGGGCGGACACTAGGTGTCCATTTGATTTTGGCGACGCAAAAGCCCGCAGGTGTCGTGGATGATAAGATCTGGAGTAACTCCAGGTTCCGCATCTGCTTACGGGTGCAAAGCGAAGGTGATAGCCGTGACATGTTGAAAATACCGAATGCTGCGTGGATTACGAAGCCGGGACGAGGATATTTTCAAGTGGGTAGCGACGAGGTGTTTGAAGAGATGCAGTTTGCTTGGAGCGGTGCGCCGTATATAGGCAACAGCGATATTTCTTCTGCACTACCTGTCCATGAAGTGAGACTGAACGGGAAACGTGAAGCGCTACTGACGGGTGGAGAACGGGCAAGCTCAGGATTAAAAGGTGAAGAAGCTCCTAAACAGCTTCAAGTATTTATTGATTATATTGCGAATGAGGCTGCTAAAGCAGGGATCGAACGACTTCAGGGACCGTGGCTTCCACCGCTGCCTGAATTGCTGGATTTAACAAATCTGCCTGCATGCACCGAAATAGATAGTACATCATCATCTTTGGAGCTGAAGGCTCTTATGGGTCTGGTCGATGATTTGCCGAATCAGCGACAGGAGCCGATTTATGCATCGTTGGATCATGGTCATTGGGCTGTATATGGCATGCCTGGCATGGGAAAAACGACCTTTTTGCATACATTGCTGATGTCCACGGCTCAGCGTTTTGCTGCGAATCATTGGAATGGTTATATCATTGACATGGGTCGAACGATGCGCGATTTTGGGGAACTTCCCCAAATCGGAGCTGTTATGATGGCTGAGGAAGATGACCGGATCAAGCGATTGTTCCGTTATCTGTTCAAGATGGTGGCCGTACGCAAGGAAATGCTTTCCGAGGCTGGTGTCAAAACAATAAGTTCTTATCGACGTTCTGCTGTCGAGGATATTCCGCAAATTGTCGTAGTCATTGATGGATATCTTAATTTCCGTAATGCTTATCCAGATGAAAATGAACTGCTGGAATCTCTTTTGCGAGAAGGAGGTAGTCTAGGTATCACGTTTATCATTACGGCGAACCGGATTACCGATGTGTTTGAGAAATTCCGCAGTAACATACCGAATGCTGTTTCTTTTGAAATGTCCGACCCGAGTGACTATTATTATGCGGTAGGACGACCAGCCAAAACGCCAGGACCGTTAATTCCAGGCCGCGCCCTGGTTAAAGGACATGTTCCTCCGCTGGAGTTCCAAACGGCTTTGCCTTCACCAGGTGAAGATGAGGCGGAACGATCAGCACGGTTACGTCGCAATATCGCTGGCATTGCGCAGGAATGGAAAGGCAAGCACGCACCAGCCATTCTTCCATTACCTGAGCGGATTCCACTGTCGGAACTGCTTCAGCAGTGGGATCGGACAAGTGGACCCTCGGGCGCACTTCCTTATGAGGTGCCTGTAGGTCTACAGAGTGACGATCTTGAGCCTTTTCTCCTGAATCTAAAAGAAGGGCCCAATTTTATCGTGGGTAGTCCAATGGAGGGTGGAAAAACCTCTTTTCTAATGAGTTGGATTATATCGCTCGCTTATTACACATCACCTAATCAATTGGAAGTCTATACAATCGATACACGCTATGGAGGCGGAGGACTATCTAGATTACGGCATCTTCCTCATGTTAAGGCTGCTGCCGAAAGCGAAGAAGAAATGGGGCCTCTGGTACAGAAGGTGTATGATATCGTTCAACAGCGGAACAAGGAGGGGAATGATCCCGAATTGCTCCTGGTCATTGATGATGCGGATATGTTAAGTAAGCAACTGAACGATTTTATGATAAAGGATCAGCTCTCCGCCATTGTACGGTTGGGACGTGATCGCAATGTGCATGTCGTGCTATCTGGTGTGCCATCTGATTTTCCTACCTTTGGTGTGGACTGGTTTAATGATGTCAAGGCAAGCCAAAGCGGTATGCTATTTGGAACACTAGATTCGAATGATCTATCGTTCTTTCGTATCCCTTATTCGGAGGCGAACGCCGCTGCTGGTGGCCTAAAAGTCCTGCCACCTGGGCAGGGATACTACGTACGGCGCAAATTTACCAGGATAAAAGCGGCAATTCCCTTCTCAGAGCAAGTGAGCTGTGAGGATTGGATAACGAAAATTCGTGACCGATGGCATGTTGTAGTTTGAAGGGAGGTGGCTCATAATGTTAACGTTTCAAGCTTCCAAGCAGAAGTTAATAACCCTCAAGGCGAAGGAACTGTTTTTTCTAGCAGGCGTATTGGGTTCTGACAGACTGCTTGGGGTGGAAGATCCGTTTAAGGGCTATCTAGCAGAGGAGTTGGCGGAAGAGTGGGAGCAGGTAAAAGCTACTCTTTTGGAAAAGGGTTATCTAAAGCGGGCAGATAAGGGCAAAGAGCTAGCAATGCCTCCTACCGTTTTTTCAAGAGTCGCTATCGCGGGATTATCCAACAGGGCTTGCCGTATACGCTATATGCGGGGAGGCAAGCAGTTTGAAGGCTATCTCCATTGCACGAACGAACGTGTAGTGGAACTCGTGAAATCCGCTGATGAACCCGATGAGTATCGACTGTACGATCTGGGTAATGTGGAAAAGGCTTGCGAAACATTGATTGATAAAATGGGTTGGGTAGATCGACTTGTGCCTGAATCCCCCGCACTTATGTTCTCCAAGCAGGCATTTAATAAAATTTACGAGCAGTCGGCAGGAGAAAGTGTATCTCTGATCAGCAGTAAACTGACCGAGGCTAGCGGAGATGCAGAGGGGTCTGCAAGCCTGGCTCAGTCTTTGAGTTCCCGTGTAGCCGAGGGAGAATTGCAATTGCTGGTCTGGAACGGTAGGGAGTGGGAGTCACAACGGGCAGCCTTTGTCCTGTGTCCCGCAATGAACTGGATATTTCGGATGAGCTCCAGTGGTAACGGAGACTGGCTGATTGCAGCTATGGCTTCAAGAGATCAGTTTGTGGATTTATTATTAAATTGGTTGAAACAGTCGGCAGTGAATGAAGAAGTGACAGAAGAAGGGTGATGGATATGCGCATTCGAGTTGAACCGGATGTGCTTCGGGGGCTTAGCGGGCAGCTACAGCATGCGGCGGAGCAAATTCAACAGTTAACAGCAGGTTTGGAGCAGGCATTACAATCGCTGGATTGGGATGTATCTGCACGCGAGGCGATCTTGAATCATTGGATGCAGGCCAAGCGGATGTCAGAACAGATCCATGCTTACCTCCATACATCAGGTACACAACTGAACCGAAAGGCAGAGCAGTTTCAGTCTGTTGACCACAACTATCAAACGATTCTGTCATTTGCCAGCCAACCATTGGGACGACCCGTCACGATGCTCGATTGGTCGAATCAGCAATCACCGTCTATTCTGCCTGGGCAAGCTTCGGAAGGAGGCAGTCTGATTTCAAACCCGCAGTCTGTCGTACATGCCATTGCTGGTGTACAGTCTTCGGATATAGAAACGTTGCATCAGGATATTCTGATGCAGGCGTCTTCTAGCAGTCCGCAGGATTGGTATTTTACTGATCCGTCTACAGCAAGAGATCAGCCTGTCGCTTAGTTGGGAACGCGTTCCGGGACAATCTGGATCGATTGCAAAATTTACTTGAATTCGTTTCGCAATTCCCGGCTTTATGGGACTTATTAGGTGGTTGTTTTGTTAATATTATACTGTTAGGTGCTGTTTTCTAGTTAAAAAGTGGGATTATAACAATTAGGTCCTTTGCCTTTTGTAGGGAATTAAATAGCCATAGTACAATTTGAACCAGATAAACAAAAACATTATTTATCATCAAGGAGGACGCAAAAAATGGCAGGACGCATTTTAATTACCCCAGAACAGGTTGATCAGGTGGCTAACCAATTTAAACAAAGTGGTGAGCAAAGCCAGCAGATCGTTTCCAGTTTGACACAGTCCATCTCAGGTATGGAAGGTCAATGGGAAGGTATGACTAAGCAACGCTTCTTCCAAGAGTTTCAGGAAGCTAGCAAACAAATGCAAGCTTTCGTAACGACTTTGAATAGCATCAGCCAAGAATTGACAGCTATCGCTAACAAATTCCGTACGGTTGACCAAACGAAATAAGTTGCCTTGCCTGATAGGGATCAACTTATCATACACCACTCTATAAAGAAGCAATATGTGAGCCATTCCTCATGGTTTGGCACAGGATGTTCAGGAAAAACCGGGCGATCTTCGGATACCCGGTTTTCTTGCCATCCATAGATGTATATAATAAGGTGAGGAATACTAGCATACTGAATGATGTAAGGAGAGGGATGTTTCATGTCTTTTCAACCGAATCCGGGAGACGAATTGATCATAAACGGCACAGCTTATGTGGTTGGGCGACATCCCGCTGCACCCGGTTTAGCCTATGCTCAAGCAGGGCGACAGGGAATTGTATACCAGCTAAATGCCAAAAACGGAGCGCCGCATGAGGCCAAAGCCCTTAAGGTGTTTTTTCCGAAGTTCCGCATCCCGGCTATGGTTTATCAATCGGAGCATATGGAAGCATACGGGGATATTCCCGGTTTGCAGGTATGCAAGCGTGATGTGCTCACTCCAGAAAGAAACGGAAGTCTGATCGCCGAGCAGCCTGATTTGCTGTATGCGGTGCTGATGCCATGGGTTCACGGTATGACATGGTTCGATTGTCTCACAGATCAGCGTCAGCTTGAGGCTTCCGATAGTCTGGCTTTGGCCAGAGCATTGGCAGGGATCGGTTCAGCTATGGAGCAAAAAGGATTGGCGCATTGTGATTTATCGGCGCCGAATGTAATGCTTCCGTTTTTTTCTGAAGTGGAACTGCCTCAAGGCACGTCAGCTGTGGAATTGGTGGACGTGGAACAAATGTATAGTACTAAAATGGATCGTCCAGATGCTCTATTGGCAGGTTCGCCAGGGTATGCCGCCCATCGTACCGTCCACAGCGGGTTATGGAGTGCGTATGCAGACCGTTTTGCAGGGGCAATTATTATAGGAGAAATGCTAGGCTGGTCTGACCGTGTAGTAGTGGACAAAGCGTGGGGCGAAAGTTATTTTGATCAGCATGAAATGCAGACGCCTTGTGAACGTTATTTTATTTTACGAAAATCACTTGAATCCCGGTGGGGCAGCAAGGTGGTAGAATTGTTCAGCCGTGCCTGGGATAGTCAGGATTTAAGCAGTTGCCCTACTTTTGGCGAATGGCTGGTTGTACTTAATGCGGTTACTGAGCAGGAAATTCCAGTTGAGGCTATAGAACCGGAGCCTACTGCGACAGAAACAATAGAATCGGCAGCGGTGGGCGGCCTTGCCAGTGAAGCTGCACCCTCTTTGTCAGCGCCTGCACCGCTCAAAGCTGAACAGGCTGCATTGCTAAATCAGGCTGCTCTGGAGCAGGGAGAGCGTGGGGTAACGGACAAGCTGTTCCGACAGGCACGTGACTTGGAGCAGCAAAACAAACCTGCTGCAGCGCTAGAAGTATACCGGTCGTTGTATCATTTTGTAGAAGACGGTAGTCCTCTGCATGTGGAGGTGTCGGCTGCGATCACAGGGCTAGAGGAGCAGTTGAATCCCAAGACGCCAGAGCAACCTGAAAAATCAAAAGCCTGGTATCGCTCCAAAGCATTTATCGTGACAACTGCGGCCGCAGTCGTTCTATTGGCAGCTGGAATCCCAGCCGTGAATATTCTTGCAGATCAGTCCAATCAGCGGCAAATCGAGGCAGCCAAGCAGGAAGAGGCAGCGAAGGCTGCAAAGGCGGCCGAGGAAAAGCTGGCAGCCGAGCAGGAAGCGTCTCAAAAATTGCTGACGGAGAAACAACGACAGGAAGCGGAACAGCAGACCAAACAACAGGCACTTGCTGCTCAAAAGCAACAGGAGAAGCAGAAGAAACAGCAAGCCCTTATCGCTCAACAGGTTAAATATGAAGCTTATCTCGCCCAAAAGGAACAAAACAAGCAGGCGGCTGCCAAGTTGGCGAAGCAAAAAGCGTATGATCAACAGGCAAAGTATGAAAAATACTTGGCTTTGAAAAAAGAGCAGGAAGCTCGTGCCGCCCAAGAAGAGGCAGCTCGTAAGGCAGCAGCCGAGGCGGAACAAAAGCAAAAAGAGTCCATGCATGCACGAAACAAGGAGAACGTTCTTCAGCTTATTTCCCTGTACAACAAGGCGTATGCCTCTCAGGAAGGTGGAAGCGCTGCGAAGGCTAAGAGCTTTGCCAAGCGTTTTAGAACACTATATGATAGTAATCCTTCTTATTATCGTTCGGTAGGTGAAGTGGGATATCGGGCTTCCTCGATTTATAACTTTTTAGGTGATACGAATTTTAGACTGCCTAAAATTTAATATTTCATATGTTTATATATGGGCGGAATGATAGATACAAAACAGATGGAGATAGAAGGTAACTGAGGGGAGCATGTACAAACTATGAATTATACAATACAGGCTTCACAACGTACTCCCGCCCTAATCATTTACCTGATTGACATCAGCGCGTCGATGAACATGCTGATGGAGGGGCGGCGGCGTATTGACGTTGTATATGAAGCTATATCGTTGGCGATCCGGCAGATGGTTTTTCGGTCAACCAAAGGAAATCGGCTGACAGCGCGCTATCGGATTGCGATTTTGGCTTATAGTGACGACGTGTATGACCTGCTGAATGGTGTTAAGGGGATAGATGAAATTGCGGCCATTGGCTCGTTGCCCGATTTGACACCCAAACGATTCTCAGATTCTGCAAAAGCCTTCTTGCAAGCTGAACGTATTTTGCAGGCAGAATTACCAGGGATGCAGGACTGTCCTGCACCTTTGGTCTGTCATATGACAGATGGGGTTTCCACAGGCGATGATCCGGAACCGATTGCGAAGCGTATTATGAGCATGAGTGTACCGGACGGTAATGTACTGGTGGAAAATATATTTTTATCTGACAGGTTGCTGGAAACGCCTATTCAGGACCCCCGTCGCTGGAAAGGTCTGACGCATAATACGCCGTTGCAGGATGAACATGCTGTGAAATTGCGTGATATGTCTTCTGTACTGCCTGAAAGCTATCGAGAAATGCTGTTTGAGGCAGACTATCAGTTAGGTGAAGGAGCCATTATGATGCTGCCCGGAACCTGTGCGGAACTGGTGTCCATTGGGTTCCAAATGTCGGCCGCAACGCCTGTACGGTAAGGAGGTAAAAGCATGAATCCACTGCTGTCCCTGCTCCCGGCGAGCAAAAAAAAGGGAATGAATGCAAGGCTGACTCAGCAATTTGCTTACATAAGCTCTCAGACAGGCGATCAGCCTTTATCATCTCATCACAGTCGTTTTATGTGTCGTTATGGTTATGGAAGATCTGCCGAATCTGCCAGTATGGGGGAAAGCGGACAGGATTTCGCCGCAGTACGTATTCATAAATCCGTCTGTTGTTTTGTCTTGTGTGATGGTGTCGGGCTCAGTTACCGAGGAGATTTTGCAGCCCGCTATCTGGGTTCTTCTTTACTGGATTGGATGGAACGGGGACAAGATCTGTCTGCTGATCAATTGAGAGTGTACCTTGAACGTTTGGCGGGTACAGCGGCAGAGGAACTGGATCGGCAGCCTTTGGATCACGAATCAGGCTTAATGCGTTCGGTATTGGAAGATAAACGTCGTCAGGGAAGCCAGTCCATGTATATTTGCGGTAAAATCGAACTGCCGAAGCGTGGTAGCCGTGGCCGTCTCCGACTTGCCTGGCAAGGGGATTCACGTTTGCGACTATGGAACGGTGCCGAGGAAATCAGCGAGCTGTTCGATCATACTTTCTCTACAGCGGAGCGCTGGTCTACAAGTCGTGGGCCGATTGGAGGGAAGCCTCATTGGTATGAAAGAAGCATACCCGCAGATATGCCGATGAGATTACAGGTATATACGGACGGTTTATCCGATTTAGACCCCATTCGCGAGCCTGTCCCTGATGAGCAGATACAGGTATTGCTGGATGCATCCCATACCGGGGGACTTGATGATGATGCTGCATTTATTGAGTTGCAGTGGTAAATAAATAAGAAAAGGACGTTATACAACCATGGATATGGATGTATACGTCCTTTTTTTGATGAATACATAGAACATAACGATTCTTTAAGATATTTGTAGAATGTAACGAGGAAGAGAAGGAAAGAGGCGCTAATACGCGTAATATTCGCTCTTTTCTTAAATATCACAAAGGAATAGCAAAAAATGCGCAAAAATAGTGATTATAAAGTATATCCTTTTGGGTAATCTTGTGATTATACAGATTACAGAAAGGGAGCGATACATATGAGCTACACATATGCAGGAGGCGCGCGCTTTGAAGGCAAAACTGCTCTAATCACGGGAGCTGGTTCTGGGATTGGCAAGGCAACGGCCATTCAGATGGCTAGAGAAGGAGCGAATGTCGCTCTTTTTGACGTAAGTAATGAGCGCATTTCGGAGACAGAAAGAGAAATTAATGCTATACGTGAAGGATCAGCGCGGGCTTTTGACGTGGACATTGCCGATCCGGTGCGTGTGGAAAAAGCAGTTCTGGAAGCGGTTGAATTATTTGGCGGTCTGCATATCATTTTTGCCAATGCGGGGATTAACGGGGTCGTCGGACCGATTGAGGATCTGAGCATTGAGGATTGGCGGCAAACATTGTCCACGAATCTGGATGGTACCTTCCTGACGGTGAAGTATACAATACCACATTTGAAAAAGAACGGTGGCGGCAGCATTATTATTACCAGCTCCATTAATGGTAATCAGCGCTTTACCAGCTTTGGGATGTCAGCCTACAGCACATCGAAGGCGGGTCAAACCGGTTTTGCTAAAATGGCTGCGCTGGAGCTGGCTAAGTTCCGTATTCGTGTGAATGTCATCTATCCGGGTGCCATCTCGACGAATATTGATGAAACCACGGAGAAATCGGAAGGGTTAAAGCAAATTACCATCCCCGTCAAGTTTCCCGAAGGAGGACAACCGTTGGCTGATGGGCCGGGTCAACCCGAGCAGGTAGCTGATTTGGTGACATTTTTGGCCTCTGATCATTCGCGACACATTACTGGCGCACAAATTGTCATTGATGGGGCTGAGTCGTTATTGTTTTAGAAAATACTGTCCATACACTGATCGGCAGCCTGGATGACAAATATGTTGATTATTACTTTCATCAGCTTCACGATGCTTGGTGATATGTACAATGCTCGCAATGGGCGCGATGAGAGGCAATGATGCAGGGGAATGAGGCAAGAATATGAGGGCGTACAGGGGATAAAATACGGAAGAACCACCGAAGGATGAAAAATCCAGTGCGGTGGTTCTTTTTTTTCACTCTTCTTGTATGCCATCATTATAGGGGGAGGCGATGAAGGATGTTCCAGGATTTCAAGCTCGTAAGTGACCGCCCGGTCTCGATACAAGTAAAAGAATACGTCAATCGTTTAATTATAAAAGGGGCGCTTCAGGCGGATCAGAAGCTGCCTTCCACACGAGAAATGAGCGTTCTGCTTAAGGTGAGCCGCAATACAGTCATTGCAGCCTATGAAGGCTTGAAGGATGACGGATTTACGTATGCGATTCCCGGAAAGGGTAGTTATGTGGCCGCCATGGTGGGCCAGTCGGCCGTAGATAACGGAGGATCTGACGGCTCTGCCACTTGGGAGATCGACTGGAAGGCAAGAATGAACGAGTATGCTATATCAGCTGTTGACCTGGATATGATGAAGCAGGGCATTCGTGCCCAAAAGGGAACTATCTCGTTCACAAGCATCGCTCCGGATGAGCAACTGTTTGATCTGGGGGATGTAAGGCGAGCTTTTATGGATCGGATGGCAATCGAAGGGCAGGTGCTGCTCAACTACGGCTATGCCAAGGGCTACAAGCCGCTGATTGATTACCTGATGCATTATATGGAGAACAAGGGCGTCGATATAATTGGCAAGGATATGCTGATTACAGGCGGGTTTACAGAAGGCTTTGACATTGTGCTGTCGGCTTTACGCCCTTCTGCACGCCGCGGAGCGGCAATTTGTGAAAATCCGACCCATCACACAGCGATCAAAAATTTGAAGCTGCAAGGATTTGAGATTACCGGCATTCCGATGGAGCGTGACGGTATTGATGTGGAGCGGCTAGAGGAGGTACTGCACACCAATAGCTTCGATTTGGCCTATTTGACTCCTTCCTATCACAATCCGACAGGCATCGTCATGTCGCCAGCAAAGCGCAGCGCTGTTATGAAATTAATGATGCGCTATCAGATTCCGGTGATTGAGGACGGATTCAATGAGGAGCTGCGCTACTCAGGAGCGCATATTGCGCCCTTAATAGCGACAGTAGGGCAAGGGAACGGAGTAATCTATATTGGCAGCTTCTCCAAGGTGCTGTTCCCTGGCTTGCGAGTAGGCTGGGTGCTTGGAGACCGAGCACTGATTGACACTCTGGAAAGCATTAAGCGTGCGCGCACCATTCATACCTCAACAATCGATCAATCGATTTTATACCAATATATGCTTAACGGAAATTTCGATAAACATGTAAAAAAAGCACGTACAGAGTATAAGCGCAAATATGAGCTGACAAAGACATGCTGTGAAGCACATCTTCCTGAAGCGCAGGTGTCTGGTGACGGGGGCTTGCATTTGTTCCTTACCTTCCCGACAGGCGTAAATACACGCCAGCTGCTAGAAGCTTGCACAGAACAGGGCGTCATTTTCACACCGGGAGACAAGTTTTTTATTCAAGAAGGCGAAGGGACGAATACATTGCGGCTTGGGTTTTCACGAGTAACAGATGAAAATATCGAACGGGGTATTCAAATAATCGGTAAACAGACGCGTAACTTTCTTAAGGCATAAGGATTAAGAAAAGAGCTATAGAGAAGGAATATTGTTTCGAAGAAGCAATAGCGATCGGATGAACATCCGTAGCCACATAAAGATTTTGAAGAAAAATGAGGTGTCATGATGAAAATTGGCGTTATTATGGGCGGTATTTCCTCTGAGCGTGAGATTTCTCTGCAGACAGGTCAAGAGATGATCAATCATTTGGATCGCAGCCGTTATGAAGTGGTTCCAATGGTGATCGAGCAGCGAGCGGATTTAATCGCGCAGGTCCAGCAGGCAGGCATTGATATCGCGCTGTTGGCACTGCATGGTCAGTATGGCGAGGACGGCACGGTGCAGGGAGCGCTGGAGACGCTGGGCATTCCCTACACAGGCAGCGGTGTCCTGGCAAGCAGCTTATGCATGAATAAGCAGTTGTCCAAGATGCTGTTGAAGGCAGCGGGTGTGCATACGCCTTCAGGCCTTTACTGGCAGGGGATGGACGATTATGATCCGCAGGTGGTGGAGCATTTGGGCTACCCGGTTATTGTGAAGCCGAATATGGGGGGATCCAGCATCGGCATCCAGCTTGTACAAAATGAGAAGGAACTGCTGCCGGCTGTTCAGGAGGCTTGCAGCTTGGATCAAGCGATCTTGATTGAGCCCTATTATAAAGGGACGGAGATTACCTGCTCCATCGTAGACGGCGAGGTATTGCCGATTATTGGTATTAGCTCCGCTCGTTCGAAGTGGTTCGACTACAAAGCAAAATATGAGGTCGGCGGCGCTGAGGAGAAGGTGATCGAGCTTCCTCCCGTTATTGAGCAGCGTGTGCGCGAGGCGGCACTGGCCAGCTACCGACTGCTGCAATGCAAGGTCTATGCAAGGGTCGATATGATTTTGTGTCAGGATAGACCTCACGTGCTGGAAGTGAACACATTACCAGGAATGACCGCCAACAGCCTGTTTCCGAAAAGTGCGGCAGCTGCGGGTATAACCTTTACACAGCTACTGGACCTTATTATTGCCAGCTCGCTCCATGAGCGGAAACAGGAATGGAGGATGGCGTAATATGTTTAGTGAAAAGGGGACAGGGCGGTTTGTATCCACGCGTGTACGGGATATTCGCCCATCGGGAATTCGCGCTTTTTTTGATCTGAATGCAGCAGGCGGAGGTACAATCGCCCTTGGGGTCGGAGAGCCTGATTTCGTTACACCGGAAAAGGTACGTGAAGCTTGCATTCAAGCATTGCGTGAAGGACAGACGAAATATACTTCGAATGCCGGCTTGATGGAGCTGCGGGAGGAGATCTCTGCTTATTTTTCCGGCAGCTTCGCGCTTTCCTATGATCCTGAGCAGGAAATGATCGTGACGGTGGGGAGCAGTGAAGCCGTCGACCTGGCGCTGCGAGCAGTGATCGATCCGGGTGACGAGGTGCTGATTCCAGCACCAAGCTATATTGCCTATGAACCCATTACCCATCTGCATGGCGGTAAAATTGTAGAGGTGGCGGCTACGGCAAAGGAGCAATTCAAGCTGACCCCGCAAGCGCTGCAAGCGGCAATTACACCTCATTCAAAGGTTTTAATGATCAATTATCCCTGTAATCCAACTGGAACAGTTATGACGGAGCAGGATTGGCTGCCGATTACAGAGCTCATTATCAAACATAATCTGGTCGTCATTTCGGATGAAGTGTATGCCGAACTGACTTACGGGAGAAAGCATGTCAGTATCGCCTCTTTGCCGGGCATGAAGGAGCGTACGATTGTCATCAGTGGTTTTTCCAAAGCATTTGCGATGACAGGCTGGCGGGTAGGCTATGCGTGCGGTCCGCATGAGCTGATTGCCGGCATGCTGAAAATCCACCAGTACACAGCCATGTGTGCGCCCACCATTGCACAGATTGCTGCGCTGGAATCATTGCGCCATGGCTTGGCTGCCAAGGACGAGATGATGGCGAGCTACAATGAACGTCGCAAGCTGTTTGTGGCCGGCTTGAATGCAATCGGGCTTGCTTGTCATGAGCCTGAAGGGGCTTTCTATGCCTTTCCTTCAATTACTTCTACTGGCATGTCATCTGAGCAGTTTGCACTTCGTATGCTGAAGGAAGCGAAGGTGGCGGTCGTACCGGGACATGTATTCGGATCAGGCGGAGAGGGCTTTATTCGCTGCTCATATGCAGCCTCGCTCGTCGATTTGGAGAAGGCGCTGGAACGGATGGGAAGGTTTATGCAGGTAATGCAGCCGGTATGATGAACAGGGTTAATAACTCAACTTTTGCCGAACGTCTTTATGAAATATTTTACAATACCTTTATGTTTTTTGAAAACATAAAGGTATTTTTCTAGGGCCTGTATTCAAACTATAAATCATAGTTAAATGATGGTAAATTGAGATATGAAAAGACGATACGAAATACGCGACGATCAATGGGATCAAATTAAAAAACGATCATGCCATTTTGCATTAATTGAACATGTGGAACCCGTCGGTGATCAGCGGCATTACCCGCACAGCCAGCTCGGAGGGGGGCTCTGTTCTTCCCTCCAGGTTCCAGCGGTAGGTAACACCGTATAAAGACCAGCTTAACAGGGTTGCTGCGGTTGCGAGCGACTTCGAGTCCGCAGCGGCGTCTGCTCCAGAGATCAGCTGAAGGGTGAGTTTCTCAAGATGCAGCTTGATATTTTCTTCAAGCAAGAGGGCCACTGAATCGTATTTCTTGAAGCAGTGGTGGCTTGTTTCATGGTAATTACATAATGCCACAATAAGCTCCAGAAGCGTCTTCTTCGTCAAAGGTCCTTTCGTATCGACTTTACAGACTACCATATTCGTAAATGCGTCCAGCAAAAAGGCTTCGAACAGCGCATATTTATCCGGGAAATGTGCATAGAAGGTCGCCCGGTTAATCGTGGCTGCCTTGGTGATGTCACCGATAGTTATCGAGTTGAAGTCCATGATGTTCAACTGCTGAATGAAAGCATCCAGAATTAATTGACGTGTCCGAATGACGCGCGGGTCGTTTGGATTGGGAGGAAGTACACCAGCCATCCTTTCACTCCTTTCAGTAAAGATACTAATCTCTTATTATAAACATGTGTTGAATAGACAACAATTATTATCTCCCAATACGACAGTTTTTTCACTTCTTGCTTAAGCAACAAATTAGTCGGATTGTTGGTTGAAGCGGGAACAGGAGCTTGATACTATTGCACTCATATCCACTTTGAAAATAATTATTGAAACTATAGGAGGCGTTATTCTTGACTAAAGAGCAGCAGCAAACTCATTCACTGGAGGCCTTATTTGAACCTCATACGGTTCATCAATTAACTATACCTAACCGGATTGTAATGTCGCCGATGGCGCGTGCTTTTGCACCGGAAGGAGTGCCGGCCTATTACCGACGCCGCGCAGAGAACGGGGTAGGGCTCGTCATCACCGTAGGCATGATCGACCATCCGGCTGCAACAAGTGAGCCCGGACTTCCTAGTATCTTTGGCGAAGCCCCTTTGAACGGCTGGAGGGAAGTGGTCAGACAGGTCCATGAGGCTGGAGGGGTCATATTCCCGCAGTTATCGCATATGGGGATGATTCGCCCCGTGGGTTCCCAGCCTTACCCGGACGCTCCGTCGATTGGGCCTTCGGGACTGGATATGCAGGGGAACAAAGTAAGCGAGCCGATGACGGAAGAAGAAATTGCCAAGGTCATCCAATCCTTTGCCGATGCGGCAGTAAATGCACAGCAGGTTGGCTTCGACGGAATTGAGCTGTCGGGCGGTCACGGCTTACTGATCGACCAATTCTTCTGGGAGAAAACCAATCAACGGACGGACCGCTATGGCGGCGATTTCCTGAAGCGTACCCGGTTTGCAGCCGAGATTGTCCAGGCAGTCCGCGCTGCCGTCGGCCCGGATTATCCGATCTCCATGCGCCTGTCCCAGTGGAAAATGGCAGATTATACGGCGAAGCTGGTAGATACGCCGGAGCAGCTGGAGCAATTCCTGACTGTGCTGGTACAAGCGGGCGTAGACATTTTTCATATCTCGACGCGCCGATTCTGGGAACCGGAATTTGCAGGTTCGGAGCTTAGTCTTGCCGGATGGGTGAGGAAGCTCACCGGGAAGACAACGATTACTGTTGGCTCCGTAGGCATGGACAATGATCCTGCAGATGGAGAGGAGGCAGACAACCAAGGACTGAAGGAGCTGCTGAAGCGGCTGGATAACTGTGAGTTTGATCTGGTAGCTGTCGGACGCGCGCTCCTGGGTGATCCGGCATGGGCGAAGAAAATCCGGGAGGGACGGACAGAGGACATTCTAGCCTTTACTCCTGAGTCTGCAGCCAATCTGTATTGATTGCGTGCTTGTCATAAGAAGGTGACATAAGAAAACCAAACAAGCAGGTTAAGACATCCAGCCTTGATCCGCTTGTTTGATTTCATAAATTAGGGTGATGATATATTTGTATAAAGACAATGTAAACAACCAAACGAAAACAGATGGACGATAAGATCAGAAAAAGAATACACTGACGAAGACGATTGCGGCCTGCTATCCCCAAACCGAAATCCAAAAGTGTATCAGGCTGTGCGGTTTGGAAGGGACGGCGACGGTTCAGTACAATTCCGTTAGGATGGGCTGATCTTACAGCAAAAAGATGATTTTCACTTCCATGGATACCATAAACGCCCGCCGTTAGATACTGTAATGCCCTATTATCTTTTGCCTATACACTGCTGTCCAACGATATGAAATGGGCACTGGAAGCTGTGGGCTTGGATGCTTATGTAGGTTTTCTGCATAGAGGTTGTTCAGAGTGAGCCTTATCGGCATTGGATGTGATGGAAGAACTTCGAGAAGTATATGCCGGCCGTTTTATCCTTACATTGATTAATAAGAAAAATGATTAAATAAAAGATTTTACAAAAAAAGAAAACGGGGCTGCCATGATGAACGATGTTACAAGGAAAAATCGTAATGAAGGCCTGGCACAATGAAACAGGATAGGATTATTTATCCCTATGTGAATGTATTTCGGATTTTACCCAATTCGACGTTTAAAGTACGAACTCGAAGAGTTGATAGACAAAACAGAAGACAGCTTGCGCTTCTACAACTTAGAAGATAACTACAAAAAGAAAGTGGATCATATAGGGGCCAAAGAAGCTTACGATATGGAAAGTCCGCTGATTCTGTAAGGTGCGAATGTGAAGCTCACATAAAAATCCCGGGTCCTTCGCACCTCGAAAAATGTCGAAAAGCAATTGAATCGGTTGCCTTCAGAAAAGGGCAATGGTTGATCCAAGCCTTTTTGGCATCGTTTTTTACGAGAATGTGTGGAATTGATATCATTAGGGTATGAATTACTGCATTTTTGCTGTCGCACTCCATGTGAGTGCGTGAATGATATGAAAAAAGAAGTCTTATTTCGTGGCCTGCCCAGCAGTGAACAAGTGCAAATTTCTTTTTAACGGATTCCTTATTCGACAAATTCCCCCTTACTTTTATACAATAATGAACTAACATTTACTATGTTGAAGTATAAAATAAGGTGGGAGTTGCTTATGAGGATTTCCATTAGTAAGTTTCTAAAGCGTTATGCAACGATTCTATTGAACTACGCAATAGTTATAGGGGTATTTTATGCTTTGGGATATCAGATGAGTGCTATGGGAATCTATGCAATTCTGACAGGAATTGTGAGTGGAGAAATAATCAATTTGGCATTATCAAAGCGAGAGAAATGAACCTATGTATCCCTTGATTACATCAAAATCGGGGGATTTTTCATTTGATTAAAAGGTTCAACAGAGTTTCTATCTGGGAACTCTATATCATTTACTAATAGTAAAGAATGTGGAGAGATGAAATAGTCATGTCAACTCTGTGAAACCTTTTATTTCGGCAATCCAATTTTACTTTTGCTATTCGTTTTCACAATCTTCCCTTGTGTGTAAGTTATGCTGAATTTTCGTTATAAACATTAGTTGCATAATATATTGACAGATGGTTAATTATGGAGAAGAATAGAGGGTGATTTTTAAAATAATGGAATTTTTATGTGAAGGGTGGTTATGACTTGAAGCATACACCTACGATTTCAGCGGAGTTTGAGGATTATCTAAAACAAAATGATATGACGTTGAGTCAATTTGCCGAATATTCAGGGGTTCATCAAAGAACGCTTAGTAATTGGATTACTCAGCATCGTCCTGTTTCCGTACAGCAGCTAGACCGAATTACTGCGGCTATGGATTTGCCAGAAGGCTATTTTTACGATCTATACATAGAAAATTACATCATTGACCTTTCTCCGAATTTTAGGCGAATCGAGCCATTATTGTATCGTTGTGCGGAGCTGGACAAGCTGGATGCAATCCGTCGAATGGTTGGACATATCATGGATAATCCGCTGTATGCGACTAGGCTATTTGATGTTGCAGAAGCATTATTTGAACAGGGACGACATGCTGCTGCGCTGCCTCTCTATGAGAATGTCGCAGAAGTGGAGAAATATCAGCATTCTGAACGCTTGGCCACCTGCCAATATCGTATATTCTCGATTCAAGTTGGAGACGACCAAAGCCGTAATCTCAAGGCAGCAACGCTATTTGAACCCTTCGTGGAACGTCTGGATGAAATAGACCAGCTTGATGCGCTAAAAGATTTGGCGAATGTGTATCGTTCTTTGCGCTTATGGGACAGGCTTGATGTGACCGCTCGAAAAATGAGAGATAAAGCGGAAATCCAATATACATTAGAGCATCAGCAGAAAAAACGAAAGCCTGCGGAACTTGAAAAGAGGCTGAGCCGTCCATTGTTTGTGTACATCACCTATTCTGATTTACTGTGTGCCAGTGTATATGAGGCCAAAGGCGATTATGAGCAGGCATTACAATATACATACGCCTACGCTAATTTAGATTGGGTCAAAGAGACTGACGAGGATACTCTGCATTGGATTAAACAGTTTCAAGATTGGGCAGAAGGTAATATCTACACCTATAAGCTATTATCTGGAGATATAAGTGTACTAAACAATTATGTTGAATATATTGCTGCTTCGCCAGATGCTTCTGAAAAAGAAATGGTTACAAAGCTGTTGAATATTATGATGGCGGCTAACCGATTTCAAGTTGATGTGGATGAAGTACTTAAGCAGTTCGAAGCGGAGATAGATTCGATCACCCAACAGCAACCATCTGCTGATATGTACACTCATCAAGTGGTTCCAGAACAATTAACGCGTTTTAAATATGAACTGGCTAAATACTACTTAAATAAAGGTAATTATTCATATGGATTTAAAAATTTACTAGACGTTTTATCTAAATCATTAGTCATTAACAAAGAAGCCTTTTTCATTAGCTGCATAAGATTATTTGAGCAGTTCAAACAATTTGCAGACTTTAGATTGTGTACAAAGTATGAAAGTTTAGTTAGAGAAGGGCGAAAAGAAAGATTATTTTATTATTAATAGTTATTAATCATTTCTCAGTGTTGATTCCAAGTTGAATAAAATAAAATATATATGGAAAACGAAGAAGGCAGAATGTTGCTGTGCAAGTAAAGCGGTCGCCTTTACCACGGATTTTAACCTTAATCTGACTTTATTCAGGAAATACAGGGGCGGTGACGATGGGAAGCAACATCGGGCTGCGTAGTGAATCAATAGTTGAATTTTAAGTTCATTTTGTAGGAGTCTGTTGCATTTTAAATAAACATAAAACGCCAAAAAAGTGCCTCTGGAATGCTCCAGAAGCATTTTTTTTGTCGAGCAAATTTTCAAAAAGTCCAAAAATTTACGTTTTGTATTAGGATATGACACAGAAGGGGGAATCATGCTGATGAATCCAGGTGTGACTTTACTTCGTGTCGAACGGGCCAGAAAAAGACTGTACCAAATTCAGAAGAAATACGGATTTTTAACGCATCCCAAAGTGATTGAACAATCCATGAAACTGGATGAACTATTGAATCAATACCAAACCTGCAAAATGAAATCTTAGCTAATGTGTGTGCAAGACGCGCTTTTAAAGGAAGAAGACGAACTCCAATCCCCAAACCCCAATCAAAATTCTAAATCCTATACTTATGAAGAGGTGGTAACGTTGTTGAACAAACGAAATCCTGTAACTCCTTTTGGCTGGAAAATCAAACAAAAGCTAGTTGAAATTCAAATGGATCAGAGAACTTTTTGTGACACCTATCATATTCCTGCTAGCCGTTTGTCCAATCTCATTCACGGAACACGTAAGGCCAAAAAATATAGAGTACAAGTATCTCAATTGCTTGGGATCGAAGAATAACCCTCTTTCTCCTTTATGGATACAGGACATCCTAATGATATGTAAGCTACAGTGGCAAAGGACTCCAGGTTTCTTTAATATAGATTGTACATAGGAAGCTTAAAACAAGAAGTGATGGGGATGTTCTCCAGAATGGCAGAGCAGAAGATTGCCGAGGCGATGGCCAAAGGTGAGTTTGATCATTTACCGGGAGCGGGCAAGCCACTGGTCATCGAGGATTTGTCACATGTTCCAGAGGAGCTGCGGATGTCGTACAAGCTGTTGAAGAATGCAGGCATTTTACCGGAAGAGCTTCAGTTACAAAAGGAATGTGTCCAGTTACGTGATTTGCTTCACGCTTGTCATGAGGCAGGAGAGCGAGAGCGGATCAGTCGCAGGCTGACTGAAAAATCACTTCGTCTCCGTATGCTGCTGGAGGAAAGAGGGCTGAATACGTCGTCTGTATTTTATGAATATGAGTCCGCTATGCGTAAGCGACTGGAGGAATAGAAGCGAGAGGAGCAAAGGGCGGAATGCCCTTGCCCGTACACTTTGATTTCTGTGCTTTACCTCATTACCGTTGCAGTGCAGATAATCTCGTGAGGCATTGTTTCGTCAGGATGACAGGTTCTTTGGGCAGTTTGTCCAAATGAAAGTCATCGATTAAATCCTCAGCCTTCACAGGCTCAGGTGAATCCAGCAGCCCGGAAAAATAGGCGAGCCAGCCAATGACTGCTTCCGGTGTGACCCCTTGTCGGCGCATAGCTCGGAGTGCTACGCCACCATGTCGTTTGGCCAGCCTTCGCCCATCAGGGCCTAGGACAAGGGGAGCGTGTGCGAAACGTGGCGGCTGCAACCCCAAAGCTTGGTACAGCAATAGCTGACGGGGCGTTGAATCGAGAAGATCATACCCACGTAGTACGTCGGTCATATGCATATCCGCATCATCGACAACGACAGCAAGCTGATAGGAAAACATGCCGTCGGCTCGTTTGACGATAAAATCGCCCCCCTCTGCCGCACCGAAGGCCACATGACCTGCTACCTGATCATGAAACGAAATAACGGCATCTGTATGTTGCGGTACTTTAAAGCGAAGTGAAGGGAGTTTATGCTGTGCTTTGGCTACGACATCTTGAGAGCTAAGGTTACGACATGCCCCTGAATATGCGGGTCCTTCACCAGACAGTCCATGTGGAGCATGGGCGGCGGCCAGAATGTCGGCCCGACTGCAAAAACAAGGATACAGTAAATCTTGCCTCTGTAGTTTCTCCAATGCAGACTGGTAGCGTTCCAGCCGTTGGCTTTGAGTGTAGGAACCGTAGGGACCGCCTACGTCGGGTCCTTCGTCCCAATTCAGCCCGATCCAGCGCAAGTCTTCCATAATCCCTTGCGCCAACTGGCTGCGAGCTCGCGTCATATCAATATCTTCCATGCGCAAAATATAGGTTCCGCCCAGGGAACGAACGTGCAGCCAGGATAATAAGGCAGTACGAGCGTTTCCTAAGTGTATCCATCCCGATGGTGTTGGGGCAAATCGCCCTCTGATGGGTTGGGCCTGTAATTCCATACGAAAGTGACCTCGATTCTATGTTCCGTCCTTCAGCAATCCATATCAAACTATATTATAAAACGATCTTGCCGCGAGTGCATCCCGACAGGTATAGGAGCTAACACAGAAAACTTACATAGCTGCGATGGCCAGACGGGAAATTTAAATATCTGTATAATAGATTTAGAAGAATTATGCACGACAGACCGAAGAGAAGTTCCAGAGGGGTAGCTTAACCTTTTCTATTCAGCGCTCGATAATTACAGGTAATGAAAAATTCGCAATAATAAAGGAATTAAAACTTAGATTCTACGCATCAAGCGTATCATTGGAGAGATTTCATTGACAGATAAACAACTGCCTATTATGCAAGTGATCCCCGAGCTTAAACATACACTGCAATTCCATTCGGCGGCGGTACTGATTGCACAGCCGGGAGCGGGGAAAACGACGGTAACACCTCTGGAGCTACTGCATGAGCCGTGGCTGGCAGGGCAAAAGATGATTATGCTGGAGCCGAGGCGTTTGGCAGCGCGTGCAGCAGCAGCGCAAATGGCAAAAGCGCTCGGAGAGCCCACCGGGAAGACCGTGGGTTACCGGGTTCGTATGGATACAAAGGTAGGGCCAAACACACGGATTGAAGTGGTTACGGAGGGCGTACTGACCCGGATGCTGCAACATGATCAGGCGTTGGAGGGAGTCGGCCTGATTATTTTTGATGAGTTTCATGAACGCAGCCTGCATGCAGATTTGGGATTGGCACTTGCCCTGCAAAGCCAGGCACTGTTGCGACCGGATTTGAAGATATTGATCATGTCTGCCACCCTGGAGGCAGAGCCTGTATGTAGATTATTAGGGGATGCGCCATTGCTGGAATGTCCAGGCACTGTATTTCCGGTAGAAACCTTTCATATGTCCAAACCTTCGTCAACTTCATTAGAGTCCTTTACGGCTGAGACGGTAGAAAAGGTACTCCATGCTCATGAAGGTGATCTGCTGGTGTTTTTACCAGGGGCTAGAGAAATTCACAGAACGGAACGAGAATTGGCTTCAAAGCATTTACCAGCACATGTCAAGGTCATTCCGCTGTACGGCAGCATGAAGCTGGAGCAGCAGGATGAGGCAATACGCCCGTCGGCTTCGGGCAGTCGAAAAGTGGTATTGGCCACCTCGATTGCCGAGTCTAGCTTGACCATCACCGGAATCACGGTGGTGATCGACAGCGGACTATCGCGGGAGTCTGTATTTTCCGCGCGAACCGGCATGAGCCGTTTGACCACAGTCAAGGTGTCCAAGGCCTCCGCCGATCAGCGGCGCGGACGGGCGGGCCGCCTCCAGCCGGGCGTATGCTACCGGCTGTGGAGCGCGCAGGAGCAAGCCGCGCTCCCCGATGCCAGCCGCCCGGAAATCGCCGCGGCGGATCTGGCCCCGCTCGCGCTGGAGTTGGCGGCCTGGGGCGTGCGCGAGCCCGCCGAGCTGGCCTGGCTGGATGCCCCGCCTGAGGCCGCGTACCGCCAGGCCACAGGTCTGCTGCACCAGCTCGGCTGCCTGGATGCAGTAGCCGATGGCACTACAGGCGGCATTACTGCGCATGGGCGCGAGGTGTCCGCCCTGGGCACGCACCCGCGCCTTGGGCACATGCTGTTGCGTGCTGCGTCCCTCGGCCTGGCACCAACTGCCAGCCGTCTGGCTGCGCTGCTGCAAGAGCGTGACCCGTTCCGCGCTCATGGCGGAACGGATTTGCGCCCGCGACTGGATGCCCTGCGCGAGGCGGCCTATGCCCGCAGCACGCACAGCCTGCTGCGGGCAGCAGACGATACGGTGATTCGCCGTATCGTGCAGGAGAGCCGGCAGCTGCTAGCCAAGCTGCCGACAGCAGCCGCAGCGCAGGACGAGCCTGACGGCTCCGCGGCTTGCGGGTTGCTGTTGGCCTTTGCGTATCCGGATCGGATCGCGCAGGGCCGGGGGGATGGTCGCTTTTTGCTTAGCGGCGGTCGGGGGGCGCGACTCCGACAAGTGGAGTGGATGTCGCGTTCGTCCTATCTCGTCGCCGCTGAAGTGGACGACGAGGGAGCAGACGGTGCTATTCAGTTGGCGGCACCAATTGAACTGCAAGAGCTGGTCGAACATTGCAGTGAAATGCTGTTGGAACAAGCTAACGTATACTGGGATAGCTCCGCCTCAGCAGTGAGAGCCCGCAAAGTACTGCGGCTGGGCTCACTTGTCTTAAAGGAAACGTCCTATGAGCGACCTCCGGCAGAGGAAGTAGCTGCTGCCTTGATGCAGGGTGTCCGTGAACGAGGTCTAAAGCTGCTGTCATGGAATCGGCAAACCCTCCAGTTGCAGGCGCGTTTGATTTTTATGCACTTCTCGGCCCCTGAGGACTGGCCGGATTGCACGGAATCGGCATTGTTGGATTCTCTGGAAGCGTGGCTGCTACCTTTTGCTATAGGAGCCAAAAATGTATCCGATCTGCAACGGCTTGACAGTGCTGCATTGCTGCTTGGCAGGCTGGATTGGGAACAGCGGCAGCAGCTTGATCAGGAAGCGCCGACGCATATCCGCGTACCCAGCGGTTCCCGCATTCCTGTCGATTATTCAAATCCTGAGGCACCAGCGCTGGCCGTACGACTACAAGAGTTGTTCGGTATGGGGGATACGCCTCGTATTGGACGCGGACGTGTGCCAATTGTATTGCATTTACTGTCACCTGCCCAGCGACCTGTCCAAGTGACTTCCGACTTGTCCAGCTTCTGGAGCGAGGCTTATTTTGAGGTCAAAAAGGATCTAAAGGGCAGATATCCCAAGCATTATTGGCCGGATGATCCACTGGAAGCTGTGGCGACCAACAGAGCAAAGCCAAAGCGTTAAATAGAAGCTATTTTATGCTAATCGACTTTTTGAATTTTTGTAAAACGTTTAAACGTCATTATAGTGGGGTAATGAAAAACGAACCACTCAACACTAAAATATTTGGGAGGTAACTATCATGGCTAATAACTTAAACGATTATAACGAAAAGAAAATTGTCGGTGTTTTTGATACAGAACAGGAAGCGTCTCGTGCGATTGGACAATTGCAGAGCAAAGGAATTCCAAGCAGTGAGATTTCTGTGATCACACGTGACCGTGACGATCTAAGGGCGATTAGTGAAGAGACAGGCACGAAGGCACCGGAGGGTGTAGCGACAGGTGCGGCTACAGGTGGAGTTGTAGGCGGTGTCGCTGGCTTGCTGGCAGGCATCGGGGCCTTGGCTATTCCGGGTATCGGACCTATCCTTGCCGCTGGACCTATCGCGGCTACTCTTACCGGAGCAGCTGTCGGAGCGGGAGCAGGTGGCTTGGTCGGTGGACTGGTCGGGCTGGGCATTCCAGAGGATGATGCACGTCAATACGAGACATACGTCGATCAGGGCAAGATTTTAGTGCTGGTGGATTCCGCTGACCATCACAGGGATGTTTATGATATTTTCCGCACCAACCGTTCGCTGAATGCGGATCGTTACAGAACGTATGATGATACGGTGGCGGACACGCCGCGTACAGATGTGTACACAGATACTAGAAGGAACCTGTAAACACTTTACGGCTAGTTAAGAAAGTGATGTACAGTAGGCTTTCCTATTTCCTTTGTATATAGGTTGTTTTTACAGCAGCAGTCTCCCTGAGAGGGAGGACTGCTGCTTTTACATATTTTTACTCATTGATAAACCTGAGATAAATGATGCTTTGCATGCCGTTGGCACGTTTAACCTTCTATATATTTTTACAGAATTGTCGTTATAATAGATTGAGGATTTTGCAAAAATCCTGGATTTATAAATTGCTAGATGTAACAGGAGAGTGACATGAGTCAAAAAGAGAGAATTTCCGAAGTCGCTTTGCTGAGAGGGCTGGCTTTTGCGGCCGTTGTTCTTCAGCATTCCGTCGCACACTATGCGGTTGCGCAGGGGGCGCGCATCCAGGACGGGGTATTGATGACACTTTTACTGCTGTGTTCCAAATTTGCAGTTCCTGTGTTTGTATTTATCACTGGAATGGTGCTATTTTACAATTATGATGGAGCCTTAAAGTACGGAACGTTTTTACGTAAAAGATTCATGGACATCATCGTTCCTTATATCATATGGTCTCTTTTATACGAATTGGGAAATCAGCTTGCCCAAAGTGGTGGATATATTCACCCGCTGGATTTTTTCCAGAAGTTGTTGAACGGGAAAAGCAGCTATCATCTATGGTACATCGTTATGATTATTCAATGTTATGTGTTATTTCCCGTGTTTCGTTATTCCGTTCGCCGTTTGTCTGCGTTACTGCCGTCAAAATGGCGACCCGCTGCATTGGCTGGATTCGGCGTGCTATATATTTTGCTCATGTTCGCCGTTGGACCCGTATACCAAGCGATGGATAAGCTCCAGCTTCCGGTCATTACCTCTTGGTTTACCCTGTACGCTGACCGGAATGTGATCTATTTTTTCTTTTATTTTGTGCTAGGAGCGGCAGCCGGGATGAACGTCAAGCGTTGGAATGCTTGGGTAACCAAAGCACAGATGATATACTGGCCGTTGTTTATCGTGATTACAGGCTACTTACTGTATGAGATGATCGGTCAGTTCCAGACGCCGCGAGGTACAGTTATTTCCTTTAACTATTTATCTCTGCTGCGTCCGGTCATGGCTGTATATTGCGTTGCGTCTATTTTTGTAGCTTATCGGGTAGCGACGTGGATTGCTCATAAGGGGGGACGTGCGGCGAGTATGCTGACGGCCATCGGAACGTTGTCCTATGGAGCGTATCTCATGCATGCCTTTATGCTACGTGTGACCTATTATTTTGACGAGAGGTTGTTTGCAGACTGGAGTCACGTTCTTCGTACGCTGGCTTCATTCGTTCTCTGTATGATCTTTTCCGTTGCCGGAACATGGCTGCTGGCACGTTTGCCTCTGGGCAAATGGATCGTGGGGCTTCGGGTTCGTCCTCGCCCTCGCCCGACTGGAGGTCCGCCAGCCTTACAAAAGCAAGCCTGATTTGATAACCCAATCACATATGTTCACAAGAGTATCCCAAAGCCAAGAAATAGGGCTAAGGGATACTTTTCTATCTACATTTGTTTAATAGTATACATACTGATAGACTGGATGTTCACATCCATATGGGGAGGGTCGCTAAATGAGTGGTCCAGATATAAGAAGCGTTTTTCCGATGAAAAATATTAGAAGTCTGTGTTTTTTGAACAATGTAGTGGTTAATCCATATATCGAAATCGGGGATTATACCTATTATGACGATGATGATAACCCTTTGGATTTTGAGAAAAATGTCCTTTATCATTTTGAATTTATAGGGGACAAATTAAAGATTGGTAAGTTTTGCGCGATTGCAGCCAAAGCCAAATTTATTATGAATGGCGCTAATCATAATACCAATGCATTTACCACTTTTCCTTTTGGAGCGTTTGGCGGAGATTGGGAAGTTGGTTTACCCAATTTAAGTGGGGGCTACAAAGGGGACACTGTGGTTGGAAATGATGTTTGGATTGGTTACAATGCTACCATTATGCCCGGAGTTCAAATTGGTGATGGCGCGATCATTGCGTCAAATGCCGTGGTGACTAAAGATGTTCTGCCATATTCCATTGTAGGAGGAAATCCCGCGAAGTTAATTCGTTATCGGTTTGATGAGGAAACTATAGCGATGCTCCAAACCCTGAAATGGTGGGACTGGGACATCCAAAAAATAACAGAATATATTCCTATTTTGACAAGTAACGATACGGAGGCCTTAAAACAATTAATCCAGTCTTCGTAATCGTAACTCTATTTTTTTAGCTTTAGTTACATTATTTCAGCATATGAAAAATTCATAATAGAAAGAACAATAAAATCATTTCTTCAGCGCTTCGCACACTACTCTATATCGCCTCATTCTATATCTCTCACCATCTTAAAACAGGTCACAAGGGATGGAGAGTTCTCATAAACTTTTATCTCATCAAAGGAAATAGTGTATGGACGCAGAGTGGTTTATAATGGAAGATAAGGTGCACGAATAAGGTGTGGAGGAGGCTGTGAAATGGCGTTTATGATATCCCAGCGGGCTTTTATCAAAATTTATCTGATCACAATGGTGGAGAGGCATCGCGGTTATGGATATCAGATGCTCGAATCGATGAAGGATGAGTTTAGTGGCTTTGGATATGTTCCGCCTCAGAGCGAGGTTTACCGGGCGCTGCATGAGCTGGTACAGGAAGGCGTTTTTTACCGTACCAAGCGATTGAAAGGAACAGACCCGCGTGTGGATTTTCAGGAGATTGTACTCTATCACTTTACAGATGATGGGGAGGAGAAAGCACGATTGTACAAGAAGCAGGTCAAAGCTGATTTGGACCGTTGCTTAGGTATGCTGCATAAAGCGGAACAAGACAACTATTCCTAACCACGAAAGGATGAGAATGATGGGTAGAAAGCTGAAATGGGGAATTTTAGGCACTGCGGAGATCGCCCAAATCGCTGTAATTCCTGCGATTCAGCAATCTGAACGCGGAGAAGTGCTTGGGATTGCTAGTCGTAATGCGAATAAAGCCGCTGAGGCCGCCCGGGAGTTCGATATTCCAAAAAGTTATGGAAGCTATGATGAACTGTTGGCTGATCCCGAAATCGGAGCGGTGTACATTCCGTTGCCAAACCATCTGCATGAAGAGTGGACCATTCGGGCAGCGGAGGCTGGGAAGCACGTTTTGTGTGAAAAACCATCTTCTCTTAGCTCGGCTGGGACAAGCCGTATGATTGAAGCATGTCAACGTGCAGGAGTGATCTTTGCAGAGGCTTTTATGTATCGCTATCATCCCAAACATCGAAGAATTAAGGAAATTATTAATAGTGGGGAAATTGGTGACATTCGCGGCATCCATTGCACGTTTACGTTTAACAATACCGATCAGGCAGATAATGTGCGCTTTAATAAAAATATGGGCGGCGGCTCGCTATATGATGTGGGCGTCTATCCGATATCAGCCGCTCGTATGTATTTGGACCGGGAGCCGGAGGCAGTGACGGTACATGCCTTATTTTCCTCGGAGCATGACAACGTCGATATGATGGCTTCCGGCTTGCTGGAATTTCCGGGTGGAGTCAACCTTACTTTCGATTGTGGCATGTGGGCAGCCAACCGTTCCAACATGGAAATTCTCGGTAGCAAGGGTACGATTGCGATGCCCAAAATGTTCGGTTGGGAAAGAACGTCTGTGGTACCGCAAATTTTCGTCCACGTCGGTTCGGTTACGCGTGAGGAACGTCTGAAAGGTTTTAATTCCTTTGAACTGCAAGCGGATGCTTTTGCTAAAGCGGTGCTTGACGGTGTCCCGTTGCCGTATGAGCCAGAAGATGCGGTGAGCAATATGAAGGTGATCGACGCTTGTATTGAGTCAGCTCGCAGTCGGAAACGGATAGAAATTGGATAAACGGGATCACCGTATTCCCGTAAGGCATAAAAAAGCAGCCTGTCCAAAGGACAAGCTGCTTTTTTAGATGAACGAATACATAAGCGTATAGCATTACATATTTTCATCATAGTCGGTGACATCACGCTTGGCGGCAGTTGCAGGCGAGTTCGATGTACCGTATTTTTCTACGGCATCCCATGCGCCCACATCGTCAAATCGTCCTGCATTTCGTTGGCGAACCTCACCTGCACCCTTGGGTGGCGGAGTCATGACCTGTTCCTCTACCGGGCGGTCATTCGATAATTCTCGAGTTGGCGTGTGCTCGACGGTATAGGCTGTATATGGAATGGCTTGCAACCGTTCAAAAGGAATTTCTTCCCCGCTCTCCACACATATCCCGTACGTCCCATCCTTCATCCGTTGAAGGGCTGTATTGACCTGCTCCAGCTCGTCTTGCAGCGAATCATTAATCGCCAGATCACGGGACCGTTCAAAGGTTTCTGTCCCTATATCAGCGGGGTGGTTGTCATAGGACGAGAGCTCACCTGTAGAATCTGTCAGTGTTTCTCCCAATGGAGCGTTTTCCTGACCGTTTTGTTCAAAATGCTTTTCTAAATCCTTTTTCTGCTCCAACAACATATGTTTCAGCTCTGCAAGCTGCGAATCGTTCAAGTGGTTCATGATCATCTCTCCCCTTCGTGGTCTGGATAAGTGACACGTATGCTCTTTTATACCCGTTCATAGGGCTGGGCAATCAGCAGAGACTTTTATTCCCAGCCTAGAATGTGATATAAAAAGAATAGTGTGTTAAGGAGGGAATAACCGATGGATGAACATATGAAGCGTCGTCTGGATAAGCAAAAGCAGTTGTTTAAGCAACTGGGCATTCAGCTGGACGCGCTCTCCATTCATGAGAAACAGTTTAAGAATAAAATGCGCGGCTATGATCCGGACGAGGTGGATGCCTTTCTGGATGAAGTGATCAAGGATTACGAACGCTTTTATGCGAATATAGCCGACCTGATGGACAAGTGGCAGGAGCAGCAGGCAACCATACGTGATTTGAAAAATGCACCTAAGCCTGCCGCTGACCTTAATGGACTTGACCGTCGTCAACTGGAGGATATCGTTAAGCAGTTGGAATATAGTGTACGCCAATTAAAAGTGCGAGTACGTCCTGAAAATGACTATTTTCCGGAGTAAGGTGCAGTAAGCACTGTGTTAGTGCCTCTATTGTGGTATGATGGAAACATGCATTTTACCAAACATTTAATGAGGCACACACATAAAGGTGGTTAACATGAGTACCCATTTTTCCGTTAGTATCCATTGTCTGCTTCTTCTGGCTGAAGGGGCACCGGAGCGAATGACATCGTCACTTATTGCTTCCAGCATCAATACAAACCCGGTAGTTGTGAGAAGGATTATGAGCCGACTCAAGCAAGCGGGTTTGGTGGATTCGTCGCCTGGAGCACGCGGCTTTCGTCTAAGCATGTCCAGTTCAAACATCAATCTGAAAATGATCTATGAGGCGACCAAGGATGAAGGTCCGTTGTTCGCCATCCATACCGATAGCAATCATAATTGTGAGGTAGGCAGGAACATAGACGCATTGTTGGATGGTTTATATACCGTGGCAGAGCAGAAAATACAGGCATTTTTCGAGACCGTTACGCTGCGAGATCTGGAGCAGGCACTTCAGCAGCGCGTAGGGCAACAAAGTTCATCTGTGTAAAGATGCTGGTAAGGAGAAATTGATATGAAAATCATCGTACTTTCAGACACTCATATGCCGCATAGAAGCAAAACACTGCCTAGTCGGCTTGTACAGGAGTTAAAAGGCAGTGACCTCATTCTCCATGCCGGAGATTGGACGGATTGGTTCGTATATGAACGTCTAGCTGAATTTGCGCCTGTGCAAGGCATTGCCGGAAACAATGATGGAATGGACATCGTGGAGCGTTTAGGCTATCAACGAATCGTTGAAGTTGAAGGCAAGCGGATCGGTATGGTTCACGGTCACGGCTGGCGAGGAACGACAGAAAATATCGCATTGAATACGTTTAAGGGAGAAACGCTGGATTGCCTGATTTATGGACATTCGCATATTCCGGTGGTCAAAACGATTGACGGTCAGCTTGTCCTTAATCCGGGGTCTCCGACGGACAAACGCGGCGAAGACGAATATTCATTCATCGTGCTGACGATTGAAGCTGATCAGATGGAAGCACAGCTTGTTCTTTATCCAGATAAACATTGATTTAAAACCAACAACTGTTGATTAAAGGGGAAGCTATGGCTATTTTTGAGTTAGAACCAATGAAGCATCATGTGTTGATCTGCAATGGAGGCACATGTATGCGACATGAGGGTGAAGAAGTTACACAGGCAATTCGGGATGAAATTCGTAAACAAAATGCAGAAGCATATATTCACACGACCAGAACTCGCTGTAATGGGCGTTGTCATGATGCTGCGGTTGTGATCGTATATCCTCAAGGGGACTGGTATGGTCAAATGACCCCCGACTCGGGGACTCAACTGGTGCAGAAGCTCGTAACGGGAGAGAAGCTGGAACCTCATCTTTTTCATGAGTGTACAGGTCAATCCAGCTCGGAATAATCCAATCAACCATCTATAAGTACATGAGTAGAGAAAATCTTTGCGGAGATTTTCTCTTTTTTGCGTTTAATCCCCGATGTGAAAGGTAAAAGTATATGTGGACACCAATCCGATAGGGAGGGAAGTAAAATGGCCCCATTTGAAGATAACCTGCACGATCAGAATCAGCAGAAAGGACAGACGGGGAAAGGAACAACGGAGTCTAAACATCAGAAACAGTCGATCAATCGAGATCATGCGGAGCAGTATCCGACAGAGCAGGAAAGCTTGTTCGACCGTTTTGAGATCGAGCAGACGGTAGACGCCATTCCTGTAGAGGATTTGAAGATGGAAAGACAGGAGGAGAGAGACAAGGATGCAACCAAGCACACCTCTTCCAGTGAGAAAAAATATAATGGTGGCGTATAATCATCAACTAACTGGTAATATTTAAAAAGAAATCTCTTGACTTTAAGATATATGTAATGTATATTAAGTTACGAAAAGTAATTAATTTTACTCAGGAGGTAACAAAAAAATGGCTAAAGACTTCTTCACAGCTCTGAAAGACAGACGCTCCTATTATGGTATTAGCAAAGAACAGGTTATTTCTGACCAACGGATTCAAGAGATTGTAGAGGAAGCTGTTAAGTACACACCTACCTCTTTCAACTCCCAAACTTCACGTGCTGTAGTGTTGCTCGGAGAGCATCATGATAAACTGTGGAATATTACAGAAGATATTTTGCGTGAGGTTGTAGGCAATGAGGAGCAATTCAAGTCTACTGCCGAGAAAATGAACGGTTTCCGCAGCGGATACGGAACAGTCTTGTTCTTTGAAGACAATAACGTGGTAGCTGGTCTGCAACAACAATTTGAAGCCTACGCGGACAATTTCCCAATCTGGTCCAACCAATCTAATGGTATGCTGCAATTGGTGGTATGGACGGCTCTGGAGCAAGAAGGACTGGGGGCATCCCTTCAGCATTACAACCCATTGATTGATGAAAAAGTGAAAAACGAATGGAACATTCCTGAGCATTGGAAACTGATTGCTGAAATGCCATTTGGTAAACCGACATTCCAACCAGGTGAAAAAGAATTCCAGCCTGTTGAAGAACGCGTAAAAACATTTAAATAATTATAATTTTCACGATAAAATGACGATTCAGGCTCGACTTGGTAAAGCACTGTGGGTATCCACAGTGCTCAGAGTGTCGAGAAACCCCGTCTTTTGAGACGTGGGTTTCTTTTTCTTTACATCATAAGGCTCTGGTCTCTGGAGAAACAGGGGGTTACCCCTGTTTCTTCAGGCGATCCAGGTGGATCGCCATCTTCTTCATGTTCTGCACGGCTGCCGTCATAAGGGCTTGTTCCCTGACGTTTGGCAGACCGCGCAAACGGCAATAGCGAAACCCATGGAGCTCTTTGGCATCCGCGAAGCTTCGCTCAATCGTCTCTTTTCG